>JALFXR010000181.1 GCA_022787405.1 Bacillota bacterium | reverse complement strand
AATATGAAAATAAATAAGACTTTACAGCAACACTAAAAATACTAAAAGGAGGGATTTTTAATGCGATTAGAAATGGGACACATTTTCATCAAAGACATTCAGTTCGCAGCAGAATCCGGGATTAAGGACGGAGTTCTCTCTGTTTCCGCGGATGCGCTCAGAGCAGTAGTGCTGGAAGATGAAAAGCTTAAAGACGTTTCCTTTGATATCGCCAGACCGGGAGAATCGGTAAGAATCACACCGGTAAAGGATGTCATCGAGCCCCGCGTCAAAGTCGAGGGTAGAGGCGGTGTATTCCCGGGCGTAATCGCCAAGGTGGACACCGTAGGCAGCGGAAAAACCTATGCTCTCAAAGGCATGGCCGTAGTAACCGCAGGCAAAATCGTAGGCTTCCAGGAGGGCATTATCGATATGACAGGCCCGGGAGCCGACTACACACCTTTTTCAAAAACTCTTAACCTGGTAATGGTATGCGAACCTCAGGAAGGCCTCAAACAGCACGATTACGAAGCAGCTGTACGTTTTGCAGGTTTCAGAGTCGCAGCATATCTAGGCCAACTGGCAAAGGAACTCACACCTGACGAGGTCAAGGTATATGAAACCTGTACAATCAAAGAAGGTCTGGCTAGATATCCTGATCTTCCTAGAGTTGCCTATGTGCAGATGCTTCAGAGTCAGGGTCTTCTCCACGATACATATGTTTACGGCGTAGACGCGAAGAAAATTCTTCCTACCATTCTTGATCCTACAGAAACCATGGACGGCGCCATCGTATCAGGAAACTGCGTATCAGCCTGCGACAAGAACCCTACCTACGTTCATCAGAACAACCCTGTAGTAGAGGACCTTTTTGCACAGCACGGCAAAACCCTTAATTTTGTATGTCAGATCATAACCAACGAAAACGTATATCTTGCTGATAAGATGCGATCCTCCGACTGGACAGCAAAGCTCTGCAAGATGCTCGACCTGGACGGCGTTATCGTATCCCAGGAGGGCTTCGGCAACCCTGATACAGACCTGATTATGAACTGTAAAAAGATCGAGGCTGAGGGTGTCAAGACTGTCATCATCACAGACGAATACGCAGGCCGGGATGGAAAATCCCAGTCCCTTGCAGATGCGGATGCGGCAGCCGATGCGGTAGTTACCGGCGGTAACGCAAATCAGGTAATTATCCTGCCTAAGATGGATAAGGTGATCGGAACTCTCGACTATGTGACCAAGATTGCCGGCGCCAGCGAGGAAACCCTCCGTGCTGACGGTTCTCTTGAAGTAGAGCTTCAGGTCATCACCGGCTCTACCAACGAGACCGGATTCACCAGACTGAGCGCAAGATAGGAAGGAGGTAAATCTGATGGGAAAAATTAAAGTTGTTCACTATATAAATCAGTTCTTCGCCAATATCGGAGGCGAAGAGAAGGCCGACTACCCTGCAGAACTCCGCAAAGGCCAGGTAGTAGGACCCGGCATGGCCCTTGTGGCAGCCTTCGGGGATGAGGCCGAAATCATCGGCACTGTAGTCTGCGGTGACTCATATTTCAACGAAAATATGGAAAAGGCCAAAGCAGACATTCTGGCCATGGTCAAAGAGCTGGCTCCGGATGTTTTTATCGCCGGACCTGCATTCAACGCAGGACGTTACGGAGTTGCATGCGGCACTATGGCTGATGCCGTACAGGAAGAGCTGGGAATACCTGCCGTTACAGGCATGTATGAGGAAAACCCCGGTGCAGATATGTTTAAGAGCAAGGTATACATGATAGCTACTAAAAACAGTGCTGCGGGCATGAGAGATGCGGTAAAGAAAATCGCTCCCCTGGCTGTAAAACTTGCAAAGGGTGAACCTATCGGCGCATCCGTCGAGGAAGGTTATCTGCCTAACGGTGTCCGCGTTAACTTCTTTGAGGAAAAGCGGGGCTCCGAGAGAGCTGTCGAAATGCTTCTCAAGAAGCTTAACGGCAAGCCTTTCACCACTGAATTTCCTATGCCTGACTTTGACAGAGTAGAACCTAATCCTGCAGTCAAAGATTTAGCTCATACCAAAGTGGCTCTGGTAACCTCCGGCGGTATCGTTCCAAAGGGAAATCCTGACCACATAGAAAGTTCCAGCGCCTCCCATTACGGCGAATACAGTCTTGAAGGCGTTATGGACCTGACACCTGAAACCTTCGAAACCGCCCACGGCGGCTATGACCCGGTATATGCCAACGAGGATGCGGACAGAGTCCTGCCTGTAGACGTAATGCGCGACCTGGAAAAAGAGGGTGTAATCGGTTCTCTTCACAATAAGTTCTATACCACTGTAGGAAACGGAACTGCAGTAGCCTCTGCAAAAGCCTTTGCAGCAGAATATGCTCAGAAGCTTGTTGCAGATGGCGTAGGCGCCGTTATACTCACCTCTACGTGAGGAACCTGTACACGTTGCGGTGCAACAATGGTAAAAGAAATTGAAAGAGCCGGCATCCCTGTGGTACATGTTTGTACGGTTACTCCTATTTCCATGACGGTAGGCGCCAACAGAATCGTTCCTGCCATCGCAATCCCTCATCCTCTCGGCAATCCTGCTCTGGACAGAGATGAGGAAAAGAAGCTTCGCCGCAAGCTGGTTGAAAAGGCCCTCAAGGCACTGACAACCGAAGTGGACGGACAGACAGTTTTTGATTGATATTTATTACTTCGTGAAGGCATCCTCACTTTTGGGGATGCTTTTTTTATTATTGCAAAAATCACCCCTTGACTCTCCCCTTAGGGGGAGCATGTAAAATCCTTCATGATGAAACAAAGGAGGGTTTTTATATATGAATGAAGTTATTGTAAATGTCCAAAATGTCAGCAAATCCTTCGGAGGGCGCAAAGTGGTAGACAAGCTGTCTCTTTCTGTAGCATCCGGTGAGGTTTTCGGTCTGCTGGGACATAACGGAGCAGGCAAAAGCACCGCCATAGAGATGCCACTGGGTATTGGAATAGATCTGATGAAAGCAGCCAGCATGGGCTCTGACATGAGCGGAAGCATGGCAAATATAATTATTCTGGCATCCATAGCTGTTATATGCAGTATCGCCGCTGTCAAAACCTTCAGATGGGAATAGTCACAGAGTCAATATGGTCAAAGGAGGAAAATAAATCATGAAAATGAATGAGAAGCATGAAGCCTTCGCAGAAAAGACAGCGCCCCAGCTGTATAAAATCGGCATGTTCGCTCAAATGAATCATATCACCATCAAGACTCTGAGATTCTATGAAGAACAAGGTCTGCTGTGTCCGGCCTTTGTGGGCAGCGAAAACGGCTATCGCTATTACACTATGAATCAGATGGCCGACATCCACAGAATAACCGCTCTTAAACAGGCCGGCTTCACTCTGGATGAAATAAAGCTTATTAATCAGGGCGCCGACACTACCTCCCTTCTGACATCAAAGAAGGTCGCTCTTCTCAGGAAAATTGCCGAGCTGACATCCCAGATTTCCGTCATCGACGGATATCTGTACGGTCCTGCAAAAGCTTTGGATACACCTGTACTCATCAGGAAAATCCCGGCCGTCATCGTTGCATCCATGCAAAAACGCATCGACTCCTATGACGAGCTCTTTTCCTTCATGCCGGAAATGGGGGCCGAAATGGAACGGCTGGGCTGTCAGTGCGCTCTGCCGGAATACTGCTTTACCCACTACCTGGAACCAGGTTACAAAGAGGACCATATACTAATAGAAACCTGCGAGGCCGTAACCGAAAAAAAGGAAGACTCGGCGCTGGTAAAATTCCGGGAGCTTCCGAAAATTACAGCAGCCTGCATCTTCCATAAAGGTTCTTATGATAATTTTCCCGATACCTACGCCGCCATTCTCAGATTCATAGAAGAAAACGGCTATGAAATCTGCGGTAACATCCGCGAAAACTATATCGACGGCATCTGGAACAAAGACCGTGAAGAGGACTGGCTCTCCGAGATTCAGATACCGGTTCGGGTGATATAAGAGAAGCTATGCTAATCTTGCTGAGAAACAGCAAGCATTAAGATATTTTTGTAAAATAAAATATCACGTCCTAAAATTCCCAACGAACGTGATATTTTTCACTTCACAGGAGCAACCGTTCATCGGTAACTCTTTCTTGTTTATTGTTCTACCGTATACGCTTTCCGCACTTCCGGCAGAACCTGAATGTTTTCTCTGCTTTAGCTCCGCAATACGGGCAGAAGTTCACTTCGGCTTCGAAATCAGCAGCAGACTTTTCATCAGCCTTACGCTCGCTAACAGATTCGTCAGCATCCACGCCGCCGCAAACCCATCTGTCTGTCGGATCCCCTTCCTCATCGTCATCAACGATATCCATGACTGAGAATCTTTCCTTTCCTGTAGCGTTTTTAAAGTTATACATCGCCTGCACTATGGCTACAACCACAAAAACCACGCCGAACAATGCGAAAAAAACAGGAGCGCCGATAGATAAGGCCGCTATGGTCCAGAAAACTCCAAATACTGCAATAACTGCTGACATTGCCGCACCCATAGCAGATGGTGCACGCCCCGGTTTAACTCTTTTCATAATCTCTGCTCCTTTCCATGATACTGCTTAACCCATCAAAACCCTTTAAAACTCTATGCTCATCTGGCCCTCGCACCCGGACTCACCGTCTGCAGCCTCAGTATCAGCCTCCACATCCACGTTGATTGCACTCTCGATGTCGTCGATTTCCGGCAAATCCTTTATGGACGTAAATCCGAAGTTTTTAAGAAATGTATCTGTAGTGCCGTAAAGCACCGGCCTTCCCACGGCCTCGGAGCGACCTACTGCTTCCACCAGATTTTTGTTTATCAGTCCATCCATTACTCTATCGCACTTGATGCCTCTGATGGCCTCGATTTCCCCCTTGGTTACAGGCTGCTTGTATGCCACAATTGCCAGTACCTCAAGAGCCGACTGTGAAAGCCTCTTAGCCTTTACAGGTGTGCAGAGACGCTCGATGTAGTCGGCGTTTTCCTCCCTGGTAACGAACTGAAAAGCCCCGTTCACCTCACGGATGACGATACCCCGTCCCTCCTGCTCGTATTCAGTCTGAAGCTCTTTGAAGCATTCATAAGCCTCATTTTTAGTTATATCAAAAACATCTGCAGCGGTCTTTGCATCAAGAGGCTCACCCCAGGTAAACATCATTGACTCGAAAGCCGATTTAATTGTCTTTTTGCTTGCCATATATTATGCCTCCTGCATTTCCTTAATCAGATCGATGTTGTTCTGTTCTTCTGCTTCACGGCTGTATTTTTCCAGCACCGTATCTTCGTCCACTCTTTCTCCTGCTGAAACCTCTATATCTCCATAGAGGGACTTCTGGTCTATCCGGATTACTCTTTCCTTGGCCATTTCCAGCAGCGACATGAATGTAACCACCACATCATATCTGTCATCCTTGTTCGGAACCAGCTCCCGGAAACTGAATATCTGACCGATTTTGCGGCGTACAGTACCAAGAATCATCCTTATGCGTCCTTCCATGGTTGAACGTTCTCTCTCGATTCTGGTGTAATGCTTCCTTACCGCTTCAACCTTCTGTTTCTTCTGTATGAAAAGACTGAACGCTGATGCAAACTGTTTCAGATCCAGGCTCAGATATTCGTCGGGGTTCTCAAGATACTCCGAAATATCCTCCTGAGGCTTTTCAAAAATATGCTGGGAACGTTCCTGCCTCTCCTGCAGGATTTCCGCCGCTTTCTTGAATCTCTTATATTCCAGAATTCGTTCCACCAGATCAGCTCTCGGGTCTTCTTCCTCCAGAACCTGCCCCTCAACGCTCATCCTCGGCAGTATCATCTTGGATTTTATCTCTATGAGAGTTGATGCAAGAACCATAAACTCCGTAGCCACATTGATGTCGCTTTCCTCCATGGCCTTTAAATATTCAAGATATTGATTTGTAATTTCGCTTATCCTGATATCATAAATGCTCATTTCTGCATTTTCTATCAGGTAAACCAGCAGATCAAAAGGCCCTTCGAAGGACTGAAGTTTGACTTTATAGCTCATTTTCTCTCATGTTCTCCTGTCTGTTGTAATACAAAAGGGCTCCGACTACTATGACGCAGCCGATAATCTCATATACCGTAGGAATCTGGCTCAGGAAAATGATTCCAAGCAAAGTGGAGAAAATAGGCTCGCCCGCCTCCCATGTTGAAACATACAGGGAACTTACATGCCCTATACACATATTGAAAACAGCGTGAGAACCTATCTGGCATATAACTGCCATGGCGGCTATATAAACAAAATCCATTAATGTGTAGCTTACAGCAGATGTGCCGGTAATGAGCATTCCTGCAGAAAAGCATACCCAGCAGCTGAAAAATACCAGCAGGACATAAAAGCGTCCTTCCACCCGTTTTCTCACATGATCTCCTACGGAGAAATACAGTCCCATGAAAACACCTGCCATAAGGGCATAGATGTTGCCTATCATCCTGCCGCCGGCAATGGCATTTATATCAGCACCAACTATTATGGCTCCTCCTATAAGGGCCACAATAATTGCCGCTACTGATTTCCACGATACCTTCTTCTTATAGATAAACACCGTTACCAGCAGTACAACCAGCGGATGGAGTGCAGCCAGAACCGACGCGGCCGCCACATTTGTAAACTTGACTGCGTTAAACCAGCTGTAGAAATGGCCGAAAAGAAATGCTCCGGATACGAAGCACCACAGCATGTCCTTTCTGTCTATGGATTTAAGCACCTCTCTGTCGGATTTTTTGCTAAGTATTGGAATTGCAAAGAATGGCAGAGCCATGGTCAATCTCCAGAACCCTATGGCCATAGAAGGCGCCATGGTGAGTTTCCCCAGAATTCCCGATGTTGCACCGAAGATTACGGCAAAAATAGTTGCTATTTTAGCATGTTTGGCAATAAAATCATTCATTTTTCAACTTCCTTAAATTCACATCGTAAGGCGGTCTGACCACACCCTTTTCGGTAATGACAGCTGTTATGTATTTATGATCTGTCACATCGAAGGACGGGTTGTATGTCTTGATCCCTTCCGGTGCCATATTTTTTTCATACCACATCTGATATATTTCCTCACCCTTGCGGAGTTCGATAGGTATATCATCTCCCGTCGGGGTGTCAAGGT
The DNA here is from genome assembly GCA_022787405.1 of Bacillota bacterium. Taxonomy (GTDB): domain Bacteria; phylum Bacillota; class Clostridia; order Peptostreptococcales; family Anaerovoracaceae; genus SUG1106. The sequence continues at coordinate 11,851 of JALFXR010000181.1, read as the reverse complement.
CGATTGTTGAGGTAGGCACGAACATATAGAACGGTATGCCGTACTCTTTTGCAAGTATGGCAACCCCTGAAGTGCCTATCTTATTGGCTCCGTCACCGTTGGCCGCCATACGGTCGCAGCCTACCACCACCGCATCTATCCAGCCGTTTTTCATAACGATTGAAGCCATGTTGTCGCAGATAAGAGTCACATCAATTCCCGACTTGTGAAGCTCCCAGCTGGTCAGTCTGGCCCCCTGCAGCAGCGGTCTGGTTTCATCGGCAAAGACCTTGAAATCATAGCCTCTTTCCTTTCCAAGATAAATCGGCGCCAAACATGTACCATATTTAGCCGTAGCGATGGTCCCTGCGTTGCAGTGGGTCAGTATTCCCATACCCGGTTTCAGCAGGGAAAGACCATATTCTCCCATGGCTCTGCAGGATTCCTCATCCTCAATTCTTATCTTTTCCGCTTCGGCCAGCATCAGCCCCTTGGCATCTTCAACAGTCAAACCGCCGCCTGCCTTTTCTGTAGCCTCGTCCAGAACTCTTTCCATTCGCTTCAGTGCCCAGGAAAGGTTCACAGCGGTAGGCCGCGAACTGTTCAGATATTCCGAAGTCTCTCTTACCAGCTTCCTGAAGCCTTCCATCTCTCGCCCTTCATATCCGCGGACGGATATATAGAGCCCGTAACCAGCTGCAACACCGATTGCCGGAGCTCCGCGCACCTTAAGGTGATATATGGCTTCCCATACATCCTCCTTTGTCTGTGCCTCTATGTAGACCTCTTCGCCGGGCAGGCGGGTCTGGTCCAGAATCATCATTTTATCATCGATAAATCTTACCGGTGCTATGTCAAATACTTTCAATATGTTCCTCCCAAGCAGACATCAAAGTCCGTCATTGTCTTTCGTTTATCAGTAATCCACAGGTTCCCCGCAGATCAGATCCGTCTGTTCCCATGCAATATCTCTGAGAAATCTCATATAGTCGATGTAATCGGTTATTATCCAATCTGTATCTGTTACCGTCATGCCTGCTACTTCTTCAAATGTAGGAGCTCCCATTATTTCTGCAAGCAGCAGCGATATCTCATAGTCAGATGCATTATAATAATAGTTTTCATCGTCCATGTACCATCCTACAGCGTACATGAGGCTATGTATATCAAGTGCAGAACACAGATCCATGTTTAGTCCCCACAACTCCTCACTGATTTCGTCTGTAATCTCCCGTTCTATCTTTTCGTCAGGTACAGGATTACTGTCGTCCAGATGACCGAAAAAGTCATATTCTTCACTTCTGTTGAGAATTCTCTCCACAGCCTGTCTGTTAGACTCCATGTATGCCGTGTCCTCGTAGCTGTAATCCGGTGATGAATATGTATCACATGAACCAATAGCAAGACTGACCACAGCAATTAAAACGGAAAAAGCAATACCCAGCGCAGATTTTGCCTCCTTTGAGTCAGACACGCTGCTCACGGTCCTGGCCGCCTTATCCTTAAGCCTGGTCCCTGCGGCATTTATTGCTGTCGCCGCATTCTTGGATGCATCACTTACAGTTCTGCCGGACGTTCTTGCTCTCTCAAAATGCTTTGCACCTCCCGAAGTTTCATCCTTCTCCATTGAGTCTTTCATTTTTTCGTAGCCTTTTTTCCGCTGCTTATCAGAAGACGGTGCTTTCCCGCCCAGGAGAGCTCTGTATGCATAGGCTGCTTCCCTCAGCTTACGATCAACATATTCAGGGTCATCAGCATAATCAGGTGACTTAAGCCTCTTCACCCTTTCCTCATATCCCTGCTTTATCTGCTGAGCCGTGGCGTCCTCTCGGACTCCCAGAATCCTGTAATAATAATTTTTATCCATCTCATACCTCTTTTTGAATACAACTGCAGCCAACAATCCTATATCTTTATAAGTATACCATACTTTGCTTTCCTGGGAAAGCATGTTTTGAATCCGGCTCTTGTACGTATCTTATCTGGCTTTTATCTTTCACCTGCAATGCGATCCAGCACCCTCAGAAGGTCACCGAAAACACCATAGGCAGTCTGTTCTATCTCAGGTTCATGCTCTATGACGGAAACTTTTTTCATCAAGTCGGTAGTAATTGACACAATAGAAGTCGTGCTGTTGATACCTGCCAGAATATCATCCTTTGGAACTTCAACAGGCGCTACTGTTGCCTCCACGCTGCCGTCATCCTTTCTTACTCCCTGGCATAGAAGCTTGATGACTTTTCCCCTTGATGCCGCCTCCTCGATGTCCTTTATTGTAATATCCTCTATTCCTTTGCGTTTTACCTGGTCAGGGGTGATTCCCGCATCCATTAGCACATTAAGCAGTGCGGTAATCTTAGCCGCCGCATCGTAGCCTTCTATATCCATGGCCGGGTCAGCCTCGATAAATCCCATGCTGCGTCCCCTTTCCATAATAACATCGTAGTCTATACCCATAGCCAGCCCCTCAAGTATGTAGTTGGTGGTACTGTTCAGTATGCCCGATACTTCAGTAACCTTGGCCATTTTAAGGGTGTTTTCAACCAGGTTGAACACCGGAGTGCCGTCCATGACCGTAGTTTCATAGAAGAAGCATACTCCTGCTTCACGGGCCATGTGGTCAAGTTCTCTGAAATACCATGCTATTGGTCCCTTATTGGCGGTTATGGCATGTCTTCCTCTTCTGAAAGCCGTTCTGATGTGGTCCGTGGCCGGCTGTCCTGTAAAAATATTAAGTGGCGTCATTTCCACCAGCACATCGTAATCCGCCTGCTCTGCAAGCTCCATTGTGCTGAGTTTTGTCAGACAGTGCTTTTCTGAAAATCTGCCCGAGGCTGTCACATCATCCAAAGCTGCCCGGAGGTCAATTCCCTCAGGGTCATAAACATTTCCCTTGGATGCTGTGGCGATTGCCGTCACCTTAACTTCTGTTCCATATGTTTTTTTAATCTCATCTTCCTTATCCAGCAGCATACGGCCGAAGGCCTGCCCTGCATTGCCGAAACCCAGAAGAGCCAGTTTCAATTCTTTCATTTTTTCTCCCCCATCAACTATTTTACTAAAATAATTTTAGCAATTTTTTAAAGATTTTCAAGGGCAAATGTTGATATCCTGCTGATTTTGAAATATACTTTAGGTGACACAAGAGGGATGACAAATCGAGAAGTTCTGGCCCCCAAAGGGCAGACGGGAAATGCAAAACATGCTGCTTACCTTTTATCTTACCTTTGCTGCTGCCGGTCCTGTGCTGGGCCAAATCACGTCCCGCGGCATAGCCTGGTGGACAGATATCCTTGAAGAACTTCTCATATTCCTGGGCGCATCTGACGCTATGCGCTCCCTTATCATAGATGGAATATGTGCCGGTGTAGGAAGCGTGCTCTCCTTTATACCTTCTATAGGAGTGCTTTTCTTCTGTCTTTCCATGCTGGAGGAAACAGGATACCTGGATATGCTGTCCCGCATCATGGGCAGAGTTCTCCGCCCACTTGGAATTCCGGGGCAGATTACTGTGCCTCTCATAATGGGTTTCGGCTGTTCCGTTCCGGCCATTCTTGCAGCAGATGAAATCAGGGACGAAAGATCTAAAAAGATGGCTCTGTCGCTGATTCCTTTTATGTCATGCAGTGCCAAGCTGCCCTTATACGGCATGATGACGTCGGTGTTTTTCCCTGACAATGCCGGTCTTGTGACCTGTTCATTATATATAATCGGGATTTTTATAGCTATGATTGCAGCTGTTTTGTGGGAAAAGTTTATCTCACCGCTGACGGTGTCTTCATCTTCAGAAAGACTTTTCGGCCCGCAGTTTTACGGCTTCAGGCGGCCTCACATATCAAAGGCGGCCTCCTGCATGTGGGAAAACATATGCGGATTTTTTCGCAAAGCCTTCACTGTAATTCTGGTGGCTTCAGTAATCATCTGGTTTCTGGAAAATTACAGCAAAGGCCTGGTTCCTGCCGGAAGCCCTGACGAAAGTCTTCTGGCCGACGCAGGCAGACTGGCAGCTCCTTTCTTTGCCCCGCTGGGATTCGGTGACTGGCGCGCCGCTTCTGCACTGATCACCGGTCTTTCTGCCAAAGAAGCTGTAGTCAGCACTCTGACGGTTCTGGCAGAAGGAGGTCCCGGCAGCACCTCGGCTGCATCCGGTCTGACGCTTCCGGTAATGCTGGCTCAGATTTTTACGCCTGTTTCGGCGTTTTCATTCCTTGTCTTCTGCCTGCTGTATGCACCATGTGCAGCATCCATGGCCGCTATGGCCAAAGCATCAGGAAGCATAAGACATGCAGTTTTTACATTTGTTTTTCAGACTGCCGCAGCCTGGCTGGCAGCATTTATAACATACAACACAGGCCAAATACTAAATAACTTTATTTACTAGGAGGTAAGAGAAAATGAAATTCTACATCGTTGACGCCTTCACAACCGAGGTGTTCGGAGGCAACCCTGCCGGAGTGGTAATTCTTCCTGACGGAGCCGATTTTCCATCAGATGAGGTCATGGTAAAGACTGCCGCAGAGCTTCGCTACTCGGAAACAGCCTTTATCAGAAATCTTGGCGGAGGCGAATTCAACATCAGATATTTTACACCTGCTGCCGAGGTTGACCTCTGCGGACATGCTACAATCGGTTCCTTCAAGGCGCTTCTATATGCGGGAATCATTGAAGACAACAGCAAATATATAAACCACACTCTGGCCGGCGACCTTGAAATCGTGGTGAAGGACGGCTCCGTTCTCATGGACATGGCCGCCCCTGTAAAAATCAATGAAATTATTGAAGAAGCGGCTTTAGAAGAGCTTTACAGTATCATGGGATTAAGCTATGCAGAGCAGAAGGCTACCGGAGTAACTTTAACCCCGCAGATGATATCAACAGGACTTCCTGACATCATGATGCCTGTAGCATCTCTTGAGTCTCTGGATGCCATTGCACCGGATTTTCCTGCCCTGTCCAAGCTCTCAGAGAAGTATGAGGTCGTAGGTGTTCACGCATTCACTCTGGATTGCGGCGGCAAAGAGGGTGAAACCTGCCATGTGAGAAACTTTGCTCCTCTCTATGATATCGACGAAGAGGCTGCAACAGGCACCTCCAACGGAGCTCTTACCTACTACGGTTATCTCAACGGCTTCGTTAAAGACGGCGATGACTGCTGCTTCATACAGGGTGAAAAAATGAAGAGACCGTCCGAGATTCGCAGCCACATTGATGTGGACTGCTCTGCTGACGGCTGCGAAGAGGGCGCTGCAAGACCTTGCTTCATCAAGGTCGGCGGAAACGCAGTTATTCTGGCTGAAGGTGAAATACATATCTAGAAAAATAGCCAATGCACGGCCAAACCCCACAAAAAAACATGAAATTAATGGATTTGGTGGGGGATTTTTGGGTATTAATGCCATTTATGGTTTAAATTCCGTCAAAAACAGGCCAAAAACACGAAAATTCCCCCATCAAATCGCATTTTTTCACACGATTTTGGGGGAATTTATTGTTTCCATCTAAGTTGTCTTCGGTATTTCTCGGTATTTCTCCGTTTTATCTATTTCTTCCACAATCCGTGCAGGTTGCACCATGCATAAGTTTCAACCAGCTTATCGCCATCTGCAAGTGCGAACACAACCTCAGGCTTATCGCCCGCTTTGAGAGTCTTTCTCTGCTGACCCTGCTCTGTCTTGATGGCAACCCATCCGATGTAGTGTTCAGGAACCATAGGATGTTCAACCTCTCCTACTGCAACCTTTACGAGATTTCCTTCAACAGTTACAGCCGGAACGTGCTTCTCAACAGCAGCGTCTACAGAACCCGGAACGATTTCTGTCATCTTCTGTCCGCAGCACATTACAGGAACGCCTGCATCATTAACCTTTTCAATAATATTTCCACAATGTTCACATACGTAATATTTCATTTTCTTTTCCTCCGATATCCGATAAATTTAATCTTATATCTTTCATATACCCTTACAAAATTTTTTTAATCATGCATAACCATAGTTCTTTATTTTTCTTTCTTTTTAATGAAAAAAATGGTACAATTACCTTGTCAATTACGCATAAGGAGAAATTTATGAGCAAGGAAATGACTTCGAAGCAGGAGACCAAAGTAATGCCATCCGGCCTGCCCTTTATAACCGCAGGCGCAGTCTGGTTCATTCTGGCTCTGCTTCTGCCTATTTACAAGCTGTACGCCCTGATTCTTACTGCCGCAGCCGCAGCCGCAGCCTTTGTTCTGCTGACATTAAGGCGAAGAAAGCAGATTGCTGAATTGCCGCCGGCTCCCGCTGTCAAAGTCCGGGCCGATGAACTGGCTGAAAAAATCGACCGGTGCAGGGATACTCTGCTCAGTCAGCAGCCTAAGATCAAGAATGAAACTGTTTCTGCCGCAGCAGGCTCCATAGCCCGCACAATGGATCTCATAGCCGACGAGCTTGAAAGAGACCCGAAGGACAGAAACAAGGTGCGCAAGCTTGCCAACCACTACACAGCTATGATTACCGGCCTGGTGGACAAATACATACAGCTGGAATCTCAGGCCGTAGAGGGCGAAAACATCAGCAGCAGTATGAAACGCATTGAAGAGGGTCTTACAGGAGCTGACGATGCCCTGAAACGCATACTTGACGATATGTTTTCCGACGATGCCATGGAGGTATCGGCAGACATTACCGTGCTCGAACAGCTGTTAAAAACCGAAGGATCCGACAACAAAATGGATTTCAGCGGTTTGGATAAAGGACAACAATAACAAGGAGGATATGACATGAGTGACGAATTAAAACTGGAAGTGCCTACCCTTACAATCGGTGAAGAGGCCAAACCGGAAGAACCGGCCCCTATTCAGGAAGTAAACATTGAAGATAAGATTGAACTGACTGCTGAGGAACAGAAGGTTGTTGATGAATTTGTCGGCAAAATCGATCTTTCCAATGCCGCACATCTTCTGCAGTACGGTGCCGACGCCCAGCAGAAGATGGCTGACTTTTCAGACAGTGCACTTGAAAGTGTAAGAACCAAGGATCTGGGTACAGTTGGAAACACTCTGGCCGACCTGGTAACAGAACTGAAAGGTTTCGACGCTCTGGAGGAAAAGAAAGGATTGATGAAGCTTTTCCACAAGGCGGCAGACCCGATTGCCCAGCTTAAGGCAAAATACGACAAAGCAGAGGTCAACGTTGAAAAGGTTGTAGAAATATTGGAAGGACATCAGGTTACACTCACCCGCGATATCGCAGTGCTGGATGAGCTTTTCAAGGCAAACGCACTGAACTTCAAGCAGCTTTCCATGTACATAGTTGCAGGGAAGAAAAAGCTTGAGGAAGCATATAACGTTACACTTCCTGAACTGAAAGCCAAGGCAGAAGCCAGCGGTTCCACAGAGGATGCTCAGGCAGCCAACGACTTTGCTCAGATGTGCAACAGATTTGAGAAGAAACTTCATGACCTGGATCTTACCAGAACCGTTTCTCTGCAGATGGCACCTCAGATCCGTCTGGTACAGAACAACAACACTCTTATGGTTGAAAAAATTCAGACCACCCTTATAAATACAATACCTCTGTGGAAGAGCCAGATGGTTCTCGCCCTGGGCCTTGCCAACAGTGAAGCTGCTGTAAAAGCACAGCAGGCTGTTTCCGATACCACCAATGAACTGCTGCGCAAGAACGCAGAAGCTCTCAAGCAGACCACCGTCAATGTGGCCAAAGAGTCAGAACGCGGCGTAGTAGACATTGAAACCCTGAAGGAGACTAACATGAAGCTCATCGAAACCATCGACGAGGTAATGGAAATCCAGAGAGACGGCCGCGAAAAGAGAAAGGCTGCAGAAGTCGAACTGCTTAAAATTGAGGGCGAGCTTAAGAGCAAGCTTCTCGAAGTAAGGAACTAGTAATATGAAGCTACTTGAAAACAAGGTGCTGTCCATTCTGATTATGATTATCCTCATCGCAGGCGGTTTCTGGCTGGGAGGCTACAAATCACTGTCCGGGCTCTATAATGATGTGGAAAAAGTTTTTTTTACAGGTGAGGACGGTGACGGCATCTGCATCGAAAACGACCTCTCTGAGCGGGCAGCATGCGCTGTAAATCTGGTCACTGTAGCCAGAAAATATGTGGGCGAAAGCGTTGAAGTAAAAGAGCTTTCCGATGCCTCTTCAGCTTTGTCGTCTGCATCTGGAAGTAGGGATATTGCCTTGCTCCTATCTGCCGATAACAGCCTTGAGACTGCCATGACAGCTCTGTACAGAAGTCTTGAGGACAGCAGCCTGTCCGAAAAAGATGAGGCCTACAGGCAGAGACTCTATGCCGATTTCAGTTCACGAGGGGATACCATCAGCCATGACCCGTATAACGTCTATGCTCAGGATTACAATACAACCTTGAGCAAATTCCCTGCCAGCCTGATAGCTGCAGTCACACCTGTAAAGGCGGCTGTGATTTTCTATTAGAGTTATCAGACAGGCACGGTCAGAAACGAAAGTCAGTCAGGAATGAAAGTGATAGAGATTATGAACATGAAACTGAAACAATGCCGGTCAAAATCATGCAGTCTTCATTCTGCATCAGTCATCATGCTTTTGCTGATAATGCTGCTTGTGTCATTGCCTGTGCTTGCATCTGCCGCATATGGTGGTGTGATTTCCCAGTCGGATTCATTTTATGTGGCTGATGAAGCTGATGTAATATCTTCCGACACCGAAAAGTACATAATAGAAAAAAACGCTGAGCTGGAGCAACTGTGCGGTGGCCAGATTGTAGTAGCCACTGTAGATTTTCTGGATGGCATGGATATTGAGGACTATGCCTACAAACTGTTTAAAGACTGGAAAATCGGAGACGAAGACAGGGACAACGGCATCCTGCTCCTGCTTGCCATAGGCGAGGAAAACTACTGGTGCATGCAGGGCAAAGGCCTCGAAGGTGCCCTTACCTCAGGTGATATTGACGATATTCTATGGAATTATCTTGAGGATGACTTTGCTTCCGGTGACTACGACAGCGGCGTCCGCTCGGTTTTCGATGCGCTGTACGACAGTGTTGCCGATATATATGGCACCGGCGGTGAGTATGACGGTTCAGGAAGCGGCAGCTCAGACTATGACTACGGCTACGTATCCGCGGCCAGCGACTTCGCCCGTATCATCAAGATGGCTTTGATCGTTTTTCTTGTAGTATTGCTGCTGCTCATAATTACTTCCATCTTCTTCGGCAGGAAAAACAGAGGCTCACGAGGTGGAGGCTTCTCCGGCGGCAGTGATTATAGCGGACCGCAGTACGACAGATCTCCCTATGACAGCTCGCATACGTCCCGCAAAAGAGCTCGCCCGATTTTTATACCGACATCAAGACCTTCAAGACCGTCCGGGTCATCACGGTCGTCACGGCCTTCACGTACCACGGTATCCGGCAGCAGGTCCGGCAGTTCCCGTTCATCCTTTGGCGGAGGCAGCAGGAGCAGCAGAGGCGGTGGAATGGGCCGAGGCGGCGGCGGTTCCAGCAGAGGAGGCGGCGCCGGCAGACGCGGCAGATAAAAATGAATTAAAAAAAGGTGCTGTTCCATTAAGCAAAAGTTAGTGAAGCAGCACCTTATTTTATGCAAGCATTAGCGAGCACGCGGGAACCCTACAGTAATAACCGTCCCGACGCCTTCCTCGCTTTCCAGATTTATTTTTCCCCCCAGGTATATTACACCATGTTTTACGATTGAAAGCCCCAGACCGGTGCCGCCTATCTGCTTCGAATGGCTTTTGTCAACTCTGTAGAATCTTTCGAAAACTCTCTCCCTGTCGGTCTTAGGAATACCTATACCGTTATCAGCCACAGTTATAAGACTCTCACTGCCCTCATTTCTTACAGAAACCTTGACGAAACCTCCCGGTCTGTTGTACTTGATGGCATTTTCGCAGATATTGTAAACTATTTCATCCAGTACATGCTGAACACCTTTTATCTCCGATGGCTCTCCCTCGAAGGAAAGCTCAACATTGTTTTCGGATGCTTTCCCGGAAAGTCTGCTTACCACATCATGTACTGAGCCGCAGACATCTATAATCTCTGTTTCATGCGGCACTGTACTTTCATCAAGGCGCGAAAGCTTGATTATATCGTCTATAAGGGAGATGAGTCTTGCCGACTCCTCCTTGATAGTACCAGCGAATCCGCATACGTCTTCAGATTTAACCAGGCCTGATGCCAGCATATCAGAAACTCCGTATATAGATGTCAAAGGAGTTTTAAGTTCGTGTGATACGTTGGATGTAAACTCACGTCTCAGTTTTTCACCCTTTTCTCTTTCGGTAACATCCATGACTATAAGAATCGCTCCCGTTACCTGATCCTCTTCTCTTACCGGATTTGAAATGATCTCATAAGTCGATTCACCCTCAGTAAGATAAGCCTGCGAATTATTGCCCTTAAGAGCCTCAGACACAGCCTTTCTGAAGGGCTCGCTTCTGTTGAGTTTCAGCACTGAACCTTCAATCTGCCTGCCGGCCCCGGCATCAAGCATTTCTGCAGCACTGCGGTTATAGGTTAAAATCTCGCCGTCCTTATCTATGATGATAAGACCCTCGCTCATGTTTTGTGTTATTATATTGAATTCCTCTCTGCTTTTGCGCAGGTTCTCCATCTGCCTCTTTATTCTGTTATTCTGCTGATGGATTCTGTGGAGCAGCGGACCCAGTTCCTCATAATTTTCACTGATATCCGGATTGTCCAGATCGATATCGTTTACAGGTTTGATAATTGCCCGCGCCACCCTGTAGGAAATAAACACACTGAGCACTATGAGCACTGCCACGGTTATCACAATCATGCCCATAGTATCCAGAAGCAGTCCCAGCTGAGAATAGTGACTGGTGGATATCCTCACGATATTACCGTCAGCAGTTTTCTTCGCATAGTATCTTGTGTCCTCTGCCAATGTGTAGGAAGTTCTCGACGCTTTGCCTACACCTTCTGTAAGAGCCTCTTTGACTTCTTCACGTTCCATGTGGTTTTCCATGGAAGACTGGTCAGCCACGCTGTCATACAGCACCTTTCCCTGACTGTCGATAAGTGTGATTCTGCTCTTTATATCAGGACGGTTCTCCATCTGCTGAAGAAAATCTTCGCCCCCCGTAAGCCATGCCTCTTCTGTCAGAATTGCCTCACTGGCCATCTGTTCATCTATCTTTTGACCCATGTAATCATACATTATCCCCATGACCAGCCCTACACAGACCAGCATAATAATCAGGGATACACCGATTACACCCGTCAGTATTTTTTTAGTCATTGCTTTCCTCCGTTTTTATTTGCCTCCGATTCTGTATCCGATGCCCCTGACGGTCTCAACCAGGTCTCCTGCTTTGCCAAGCTTGGATCTCAATGTTCTTATGTGCACGTCTACTGTCCGGTTTTCACCATCAAACTCATAACCCCATATTTCCTGCAAAATCTGGTCACGTGTCATCACTTTTCCTCTGTTTTTTATCAGATAGCAAAGCAGCTGAAATTCCTTCAGGGTAAGTGTCACATCCCGTCCGTCAACCTGTATTATATGTTTATCCGGATTGAGAAACAGAGGCCCGATAGAGTACTCATTTCCATCTGACACTGGTTCTGCACGTCTGAGCAGGGCCTTTACCCTGGCTACCAGTTCCATGGTTCCAAAAGGTTTCGTAACGTAATCATCCGCCCCGCCGTCCAGCCCTATGACCTTGTCATATTCCGTGCTTTTGGCAGTCAGCATTATGATAGGAAGGTCCTTTGTTTCGCTGTTTCCTCTCAGCTTTCTCAGTACACTTAGTCCATCTTCCTCGGGCAGCATGATGTCCAGTATTGCCAGCGACGGCTTCCTTTTTTCCATAGCCGTCCAGAACAGGCTCGGCAGTTCA
>JALFXR010000147.1 GCA_022787405.1 Bacillota bacterium | reverse complement strand
CCTTGAAAAAGTGTTACCTTTCTTGCATTTAATAATCAGTCTTCCAAACAACGGCACAAATCTCTCCAACACATTTACCGTTGCCCACTCATCAGCGGGAACATCCACAATCTCTGCTGCGGAAATCAACAGCCATTCATCGTCAGTCATTCTTGCAAAGCTGAATACCCACTGTCCGGGATAGAAATTACGCTGTTTTCCATACCACCCCCAATAGGAGCAGTCAGTACAAGTGCCAGACATTTTTTCATCATCACTGTGTTTAAGCCATCTATCAAGGAACGGCTGTCCGCCACTACCAGCTTGCATATTAAATTCGATTTTACTGTTTTCAATTTCTTCCTTCGTGAGATTTAAAACATTATTCAATGGCAAATCCATAATCTCACCCCTTTCAGCTGTGGTTCTATCTTATACTCCAAAGAATGCTATCAATCTTCTTTATTTTTGATATTCCTTTGTAATCAGGCAACACTTGGTCAAACTCACTAATACATTCTTTTCCTTTTTCTGTTTCCAAAAAAACAGCATACCACTTTTCTATATCAGCATAAAGCATAATTGCATTCTTCAATTTTTCTTCCTTCGTTGTTCCAGTTAATTGCATATTCAGATTCTGAACAACGTAGCGATCCCATATCGGCTTTTCAGGAATTATTGTTGCAAGCATTTTACTTGAAAAAGACGGCTCGATATTTCCGGTACATTCATAAAGATATGTAATAATATTTTTGAAGGTTGGCTTACCATTCTTAACACTTTCAAAATACTCATAATAAGATTTTCTCCAACTCTCATTTCGCCTTACTACATAAAACCCATTGAAAGTTCGTTGAAAATCAGTATCAACAGCAACATTCGTGATACTGACTTGTTCCATTATATATCGGTATTTATCAAGCCCCATACTTGATGCCAAGCGTTCCTGAAATACTTTCCTAACATCAAAACTCATATCCATAACCTTTACCTCATCAAGTATCAAACTAATCCTCTCTCTTTATATATGTCAGTTCAATATCGTATCCCAAAGCCTCAAGCATTTGCACGAAGGTCTTATTCACGACACCATCCTGCTTTTTGATGATGCGGTTGACATACTGACCTGTCGTTCCAATGGTTTCCGCAAGCTGTGCCTGGGTGATTCCGTTCTCTATACATTTGACTTTTACATCTACTTCAATATTGTTCTTAATCATATATTTGCCGCTCCTGCTCGTAACCCTTATTAGTTCTAACACAAATCAGATAATTTATTATACTATATAACCCAACAAATTACAATATTCGCAGATGAATCAACAATGAATTTTTTGTAACAAAAAACACCCCGCCGAAGCGAGGTGCCAATAATCTGAACTGTATTCACCTGTGGATATCCACGCTTGTGCCGGATTTGAATTCCACGATAACTTTCTCATCGTAGACCGTGATTTTCTCAATCAGCCTTCGAACCAACTGCTCATCGTATTCAGTGATGTCCTGCGTCTGCTCTGCGAGAAACTGTTGCATTTCACTGATTCGCTGTTTCATGCCTTCACGCTCCGCTCCCTCCACCTGGGCATTCTGCTTTGCCTCACGAAGCCTATAAATCTCATCGACAATGCTGTCGTAGTTTCCTTTTGCATTTGCCACATTCAGCAGTTCTTTCTGCAATTCTTCCAGCCTTGTGTCAATCTCGTCAAGGGAAATACCGTCTGTTCCCGTAAGCACCGCCTCTACATTTCGCTGCAGGACATCGTACATGGTATCCTTTTGACCAAGTGCCATGTTAATGGCTCGAACCACAAGGTTTTGTAATTCTGATTCATGGATAGCATCGGCATTGCAGGCTCCCGGACCGTGTTCCACCCTGGTGCAGCAGCGCCACACGATAGATCGCTTTCCTCGGTTATTCCATACAACCCTGCGGTAGATGTCCCCGCATTTGGAACAATACACAATGCTGGACAATGCATACTTACTGCTATAAACACGTTTCTTTCTGTTCTGACCGCTGCGGAGATTGGCTCGTCTCACCATCTCTTCCTGCACCTGCATATAAAGATCGCGGGGAATAATGGCTTCGTGGCTGTTTTCTACATAATACTGTGGCACCAAGCCATTATTTGGAACACGCTTTTTCTCCAAGAAATCCACCGTGTAGGTCTTCTGAAGAAGGGCATCTCCGATATATTTTTCGTTTTTAAGGATTTTCTGCAGGGTTTCTGCCCGCCATTTCTTTTTCCCGGCACCCGTCAAAATACCATCCGCTTCTAAACCTCTGCCAATCTGCTGCAAACTTGCACCCTCAAGGTACTCTCTGAAGATTCGTTTGACCACCTCCGCTTCATCTGGTTCGATAATCAACTGTCCCTTTTCATCTTTGGTATATCCAAGAAAACGGTTGTGGTTCACAGTAATCTGTCCCTGCTGATAGCGGTACTGAAAACCCAACTTGACATTCTGTGATAAGGACTGGCTTTCCTGCTGTGCAAGACTCGCCATGATGGTAAGCAGTACCTCGCCCTTGGCATCCATCGTATTGATGTTTTCCTTCTCAAAATAAACGGGAATATTCTTTTCCTTAAGCTGTCTGATATATTTCAGGCAGTCTAAAGTATTTCTCGCAAATCGGCTTATGGACTTGGTAACAATCATATCGATTTTGCCCGCCATAGCCTCGTCAATCATGCGGTTGAACTCTTCTCGCTTTTTGGTATTGGTTCCGGATATTCCGTCATCCGCGAATATTCCAGCAAACTCCCATTCCGGATTCTTGCGAATGTAATCCGTGTAATGCTCTACCTGTGCCTCATAACTGGTTGCCTGCTCATCACTATCGGTGGAAACTCGGCAGTAGGCTGCTACACGTAGTTTCGGTATTTCAGATTCTTTCGCAGTGTTGCCAACACGTCTACGTGCCGGAATCACCGTTATGTTTTTAACTGTTTCCATTTGCATTCATCTCACTTTCTATCAGACTATAGGCATATTCAGCCTGTTCGAAAGGGTCATAGAAAACCTTTGTCTGTCGACCCATTGTAAAACACAGGGGAACGGCAGGCATTTCTTTGCCCTTCAGTTCTCTGACCCTGCCAAGCTGACTGGCTCTGGATTGCCTTTCTTTCTCGGCTTTGTCGAACAGTTCCTGATCAATAATGGCGGGGTAATAATCATCCCCAAGATAATGGGTATTTCGAAGCATCCTTCCGGCACTTCCGTGAAAAATCTTTAGTCCCACATTTTCTGCAGCAACCTTTAGTGCCTTACCGGAAATGTACTCTTCAAAAAAGCTTCTGACCTGTTCTGCCTGAACCTCATCGACAACAGCCTTTCCGTCTACAATGCGATATCCGTATGGGATATGTGCTGTCATTTAGTTCACCAACCTTTCCGTTAGATTCAATCCGCATTTTAGGTGGAACACAATCTTTGTCCTGGACTCCACTGTGATGCTTTCCACAAAGGCAAGAAAAGTTTCATCCTCAAATGCCGTCAGCATCATGTCCTTGGATGTAAAAGCCATCAGTTTTTGCAGTTCCTTAATTCGTGTCTTATCACCGCCAACGAAATTAACTAACTTTTCTTTTTCTGCCCGTAGCCTTTGTTCTTCCATAACAAGAGCGGCATTTTCTTTATTGAATACAGTAGGTTCTAATACCCCTGTTGCCATTAGGCTTGTAAGAATCTGTTTCCTGTCGGTGTTTCCTTCAATGCAGATATCTAATTCCTGAATACGAAGCAATCGGTCTTTGTCATCCATCCCTCGCAGTGTTCGCAGCAGCGGCTTCAATATCACTTGGTGACCGTAGGTCAGCTTATTCATCATGGTCAGAAAAGCCAGCTTAATGCTCTCATCAGAAATGTAGAGCATGGAGCATTCTTTCTTGTTTTCCAGGTGCTTTCCGCAAGTCCAAGCCACATAATTGCCGCTTGGCTTATAATGCTGTCTGCGCTTAAAAGTAGTACCGCATTCACCACATTTAATTTTGCCGGAAAAACAATAACGGTTCTGATATCGGTAGGTATCTGTGCCGTTGCCTTTCTCTATTGCTCTCTGGTCAAGCACTGCACGTACCTTTTCAAAATCCTCATGGCTGATAATCGGCTCATGATGGTTCTCGCAAAGGAAACGATCACGCTCACCATAATTGATGTGACGGTTAAAACTGCTGTCACTGTAGGTCTTTTGAAAAATCACATCACCTGTGTACTTTTCGTTGTTAAGAATGGCGTTCACTGTGCCCGCACTCCATTTACCGCTCCTTTTTGTCTTGATGCCACGGGCATTCAATTCCCTGGCTATCGCATGAGTGCCTTTACCTGCAAGGCAGGCTGCAAAAATCTCTTTAACAATCTCTGCCTGCTCCGGCACAATAACCATCGTACCATTATCGTTTTCATATCCGTATGGTGGATAGGAAATGATAAAGGTCCCGTTCTGAAAGCGTTTCTGCACCGACCATTTGCTGTTTTCGGAAATGGATACCGACTCGCTTTCTGCCAGACTGCTCAAAATGGAAAGCATCAGTTCACTCTCCATTGAACCCGTGTTAATATTCTCTTTTTCAAAGAAAATGGAAATGCCCAGATCTGTCAGTTTTCGTACCATCTCCAGGCAATCCGTAGTGTTACGGGCAAATCGGCTGATGGACTTGGTAATAATAAATTCAATCTTACCGGCCTCACAGTCAGCAATCATGGAAAGAAGTCCGGCACGAACATCCTTTTTGGTACCCGTGATACCCTCATCATAATAAAGGCCTACATACTCCCATTCGTCATTGGCACGGATGTGGCTTTCATAATGTGCCTTTTGTGCTTCAAGGCTGATAAGCTGCTCATCACTTGCCGTAGATACTCGGCAGTAGGCAGCAACCTTCAATTTTTTCTTCTCAGCCAGGGGTTCATTTGTCCCGATTTTTGTTATCTTTTTCATCAACTCACCTCGCTTCTTGGGCAGTGACATATTCCCGTACTATCGCAGAAATAGCAAGTCATTTAGCCTATAATCTCCGCCAGAAGCGGTGAAAAAGTTTTGCGGTTTACAGCCGATATTTTGTGGAATTCATCCACAGAAATCATGCCGAACATAAACATGGTTTCCAACACTTTCTGTGCCCTGTAATAGTCAAAATCTCGCTGCAATTCTTCCTGTGTAATCTCATGTGCCACGGCATTGGGTATCTTAAAGTTTTCTATTCTTTGTACTTCCATTTCGATTCCTCCAATCTTTAAAACAATGGAAATGTTCCCTCTGCCTATATGCGAAAAGGCAGGATGAATCGAACCCCCTTGAAGGCAAAAAAATAATGCCTGCCCAGGATTCACTCCCAAGCAGGCATAGACTGTTTATATTCTCTTTGCATAATCAAGCGAAATCCAACCGGCACCGCTCTTTAGCTTGCCCCATCGAGATGCACCTTGTCCATTCTCTTCGGCAATTATGGTAAAGACACCTATTCCCGTAAAGTTCCCGGTTTTTGCATAGTTCGTTCCGGGGCCTTTGCGGATATTCAAATCAGCAACGGACACTCTCACAAGATATGGATCGAATTCTGTCTTTCCATATACCACGACACCTTTGTCATCAAAAACAAGGTAACCCGGATTCTTGTCTGCACACGCTTTAGCATTTTTCAGAATCTTAAATGCACCGATCTGTGAGGACGCATCTTCCCATGACTTCCTGACCCGATACCAGGTAACAGTGTCTGCCTTCGCATCGTACTGGATCAGGTTCCACTTCTCGATGATACCGCAGATATTCTCCACATAAGTAGGAGAGGTAGCATAGCCTCCATCCTTGATGATCTGTACCACCTTCTTATAATCGGTGCAGTCCTTTAACCCATCATAGCGAAGTTTACTGCCGTTCTTTGCTCCAAGCAGATAAGCAGAATGGTCTGCAATGGATTTTTCCACACAGTCATATTTTCTGAAATCTGCAGTTATCGTGATGTACTTGCTGCCGTCCCACTCCTGTGTTTCCTTGGTATAAACCGACTTGCCATCCCAGGAAGAACCACTCCATGTGTTGCCGGAGAGAGATTTCTTCATGCCAAATACATTATTGGCATTCTGGGCAAGTTCAGATTTTCCGTAGCCGGATTCAAGAATAAACTGTGCCAGAGAAACAGATGCAAGGACTCCACTTGCTTTCTGATCAGCAGTAAACAAAGGACCGACCTTCTTTATCACATCCACCTCTGTCATGTTCTTGAATACAGATGCCTGCAGTCCTTCGGCATCAGGTTTTTCATCGGTGGAAAGACGTTTGTTTACCAGTTCCGCAATCTCCGAATGACGGCTATACAGATAGTCTCCCGGACAGGATTTATTGGCAAACCATCTGTGAACGGTCATGTTCTGCTTGTCCACCTGCCCGATGAGAGACTTATCTGCTTTCCACAAAAGCTTCTTGATGCCGTTACGCTTACAGATATCCGTACAAAGGTCAATCAGTGCGGCATATGCTTTGTCATTGACCGCATACGGATGTTTCGTATCCGATGCGACTTCGATTGTAACGGCACGGTGGTCATTGGCTGCATTGGAAGAACACCAGGAGCGGTCTTTCTCCTCACAATACATGCCGATTCGGCCATCCGCGCCAATGCCATAGTTGCATGATGCCTGTCGGCTCTCCGGTGCAAAAATATTACCGAGGGTTTCCACCGAACACTGACCTACAACGCAGTGGATGGTGATGGTATCAATAGCATGGTTTCGGTTCTTAGTGCGGTTGGGAGAGATTCTGGTATAGGATACCAGAGGACTGTTGGTATAAGCCATTACTGTTCCTCCTTCCCGTCAGAACGGTCATGCAGCTGTTCCAGTACCTTCTTGATGGCATCCGGCACAGGCAGACCCAAGTGTGCGGCATTCTCCAAAAGAGATACACCTTCATTGGAGAGATAGAAGAAAATCACTGCCGTTCGCAGGATACCGGGTGCCCCCATCACCTGGACATCAATAATGTTTCCGATGCCAACCAGCAAGAAAATCAGCACCTTTCTGCAGATGCCCTTGAATCCGACTTCACTGGATAAGTTCTTGTCTGCAATGGCGCACATCACACCGGTAATGTAGTCGATTGCCACAAACGCAATTAGCGCATACAGCAAACCGTCACATCCTCCCAGAAAGTAGCCAAGCCACCCTCCGACAGCAGTAAATACGAATTGAATCACATTCCAAAAATCCTTCATTGACTTGTCCTCCTTAAATTTTTGTATGAAAAAAGTAGCCCCTTTTGAGCTGCTTTATGGCCTTTCGTCCTTTATGTTATAAGTTTTTACCATGTAATAAACCTGGCGAAGTGTTCGTGGAAACAGTACATCCGGGTTGTTGATGATCAGATATAGCCACGCTGAAGAAACCACGCTTTCCCACACATGAAACTCCCAGGGAAGTGAGGCATAGGTTTCTGTGACATAAATAACACCGCCAGTACATCCTTCACAGTTTTGCAAAGCAATACATTCATCCACATACTTTTTTGCCTCTTTCTCTTCACCCACACATAATGCAAGTGCTGCATAGCCAAGCGTTCCCTCCGTCCAGACGATATCCGGTGCCCCTTCATAATCCGGGGTCTTGTCACTATAAGGCTTAAATCCGGCAAATTGCTCCGAACTGGAGTACCTCATGTTGTAGTGTTCCTTATCACTGCTTTGTATGATTTGTTTATTCTCCGTCAGATACACATCCCTTGCTGTATGAAAGCATTTCTTCGCCGTATCGGTATGAACCACAGAGAAAATTAAACTGCCTGCCCAGGTCGTACAGTCAAGCGCCCATGCTTTATCAGGCTTTCCACCATTGATGCCCTGATAAAATCTGCCATTACTTTCGTCATAGCATTTTAAGAACAACTGATCTCGAACCAGTTCCGCTGCCTCCTTATATTTTTTGTCATTTAATACAAGTGACAACCCTTCCAAAGCCTGAAGCGTGGAGCATTGATGCTCTGTGGAACACCACTCGATTTCCACATCGGAATACCTATATTCACTGTCATAGGCACCATACCCGCCTCGCAGAAGTCCGTATCGCGGGTCTTTTGTATCTGTTATCTGTCTTGATAAGATCCACTCTCCGGCTTTCATGAGCATCTTCTTAAAGCCATGCTTCTCATCGCAAAAGGTGCCCATCTGAAGGATTGCATAGCAGATACCCCACACGACCCAGCCGATTGCTCCTGTTCTCACATAATCATGGAACAGCTTTCCTATGTAAATGTCATAGGAGAAGTTCCAGCTGCCATCGGCATTCTGATCTTCCTTCAATCGGTGAAGCATCTCCATCACAATATTCCAATCACCGGAGGTACTGAAAACCAAAAGTGCCAGTCCTACATCGTAAGACCAGCACCTGGAATTTAGCATATAACCGTAGGCACCATTGGCGGTATTTCCTTCTTTGCTAAACTGCGGATCATCCTCCGGAATCAGAAAGGATGCCGGATAGCGATACCACTCATCATATCCGCTTCCGGTAACGCCAACCGTTACGTCTGAGTTTACATCATGGACTCGGACAATTTTCTTTCCTGCAAAGGATTTTGTAAAAGCAATATACCCCATAAAACCTCCTAACTTACACTGCAGGTGTCAACGAGATTTCCTTCAATATCATAGGTATTAAGGGTAATCTGATCCTCATAGACATCCATGACCGTATATTTTGGAATATTTGTATTTATGGTCAGTTCATTCCAAGGGGCTGCCGGATAATCATCCGCCTCATACTTGGAACCGGTACTTGTTGCCGTTGTAAAGAACAGCTTGCCGGGATAAGTTGTCCTGCAAAGGAAATGTTCATGCCCGGCAAGCACCATGCAAATGTCGGTTTCATCAACGATAAAACTGGTCAGGCCTTCACGCAGTGTCTTTATCTGCGTTGTCAAGGCTCGTTTACTTGTAGAGTACAGACTGTGATGCATCAAAAGAATTGCCCATCGATAGCTGTTATTATCCAGCGCCCTCTTGATGAAGGTCTTATGCTTTTCCACATCTGCACTGTTGGTATCGATGCTAATAAACAGCACATCATTATTCTTAAAGTAAAAATCCGCCTCATCCGCATTATCCGGCAGACCAAAGTGACCGAAGTAGTTTGTATTTTTGTCATGATTTCCTCTTACCGTAGCAATCGGAACGGAATGCTCTTTTGTAAACAGATGGTACTGCTCTGTTCGGGTAAGAGCATCCGTAATGGCATCCACCTGGTCACCCATACTGATAATCAGTGCCGGGAGTGGGTCTAATATCTTTTGAACATTGTACCAGACATCTGCCGAGGACTGATCGATGATCTGCGGGTCTCCGCAAATCAGATAACGGTTACTGTCGTTGTACCGAAAGGACTTCGTTACACTTGTTCCTTTGCCGGAAATCGAGTAGGTATGTGCTGCATTCAATGAAGCGGATACAACGGCATGGTAAGTATAATAGCCCGGAACCACCACCGCACCGGAAACATTGTAACTGTCACCATCAAGCGTCAGTGTGCAGTCAGAAGTAAAGTTCGTAATCCATGTAATAATGAGTTGGCCCTTCACAGCACCCGGCTGCACAATGGAATCCCTAATAAACGGCTTTGGTTCATCCGGAAGAATCGGAGGATTGCTTGGAAGGTCTCCGGAGCCAACGGTGCCGTCATAAATGATGTTTGTGGACTCTGTCAAATACTCAACATCCTCAAAAACATACAAGGATGCATCAAAGTCTGCATATCTTGGAAGTGCATCATCAATAATCGTATCATCAGTCAGCGTTGGCCTTAAGGTGTATGTTTTGGCATACAGAAACGATTCACGCATTGGCTCTCCGGTATCCGGGTCAATCGGCACCGGATTGATGATTTCCTTTATGGTTCCCGGCAGGTTATCGGGATCTACTTCTTCTCCGTTATCATCGACCCACTTGTAGTATTTCAAGGTGAAACCCTTAATGCCGTTTGAACCGTTCTCGTTGATAATGACATCCTGCCTGTACCAGTATGTTTCCGAATGGGTAATTAAATCTCCCACACCATAGAAGTCCGTTTCACGATAATAAACCTCGCTTTTCCAGGTACCGTCAGCGTGTAGAAAGCAAAGAGCAGAACGATACTGCTGGTCAGTATAAGTGGTTACTTCCACCGCCAGGTTCTTTCTTGCCTCTGTGATATTCTTATGCTTTCCTGAAACAACACCCTGGTATTTCTCATCATAGAACTGGTCGCAGTAGATATAACTGGGAAAATTGATCTTTGCATCAGGCGGCATATCCACTCTGGCAATGATCCTGCCTGTGTATCCCGAATCATAGTCCTCTGCAAGCTTTGGAAAAAGAGAGTAGTTATTGACGTTAAGCTGACGCTTGATAAACTCGATAGCTTTCAAAGAAGCCTCTTTATATTTTTCACCGTCAAATATATTTGTCATGACTGCATCTCCTCCTCTGTGTAATCAGCATCCACAGGAACCGTACAATAAAAGACCAGAAGCGTACTCGTTGTCGAATTCACCCCGGTCAGCCTTGCTCCGATATACGGATTAAACTCATAGGTATCCAGCTTTAACAGTTCCACAGTTCCTTCTGTTCCGTCATTGGTATGGATATGAAAATAAGGACGGTCACGATAGGACCTTGTAAAATAAAACGTGCCGTTTCCAATCATCTCCCCAAATTCAACCGTGTATTTCGCAGTTGCCTCCCGAATATCGGAAACCTCTCCTGCAATCTCATACAGAGAATCGTTAATCGTAGGAAGATACTGGCCAACTGTAATGCTTACTTCCTTGTAGTTAAACGGATTCCAGTCCATACCCACCACCCGGCTTTGAGAATCAATCGATAACGGCTTGAAGTGGATTTTTATCTCATCACCAAGGGTAAGCTTGCCTTTTTGATACAGTGATAATGTGTAGCTTGTCGTATTCTCCGAAACATTGTGGCTGTAGCTGATATCCTGAACCAAGGAAGATTTCATGATGTCAATTGCGGTTTCAGAGCCGATATGCTTTCTTATTCCGATAGAATATCCGTCATATTCAATCTCCCCGCCGACCATTGCAATCAGCTGCATCACGCAGGCTCGTCTGGTTACTTCTCTGTTGATAAGAAGGGTTACCTTCTTGTCGAAATCAACCTCACCTACGGTAAACGGGGTATCCGCAAGCAATACCTTCATGATATTTCTTGGGGTATCTGACATTTCAAATGACTGAACCGTATATTTCTCTTCATTCAGCAAAAACGAAATATGATCACCGGACATCTTTGTGTAGCAGATGCCACTTGAAATACTCTTTTTTATCTCTGTGACATAAAAGACCAGACCATCAACCTCAACACGGTCTTTGAGAGAAACCACACCTTCGGTCTGTCTGGTCATCAGGGTAAACTCAATCGTACATTCCCCGTCGAGTTTTTGAACGATGCTGCAGGCATTAACTCCCTGGTAGGATTTGATCAGTTCTCCACTGCCACCATCCGCTGTGGATGAATAAAAGTTAAGCCTTGGGTGCGGCGGGATTTCTCTGTACCTTGGATAGACTGTCATATCCTCCTGCACATTTTGAAAGGAGGCACTCCAACCGATAAAAATAAAGCCTTCATATCTTGGCGGTACGGGTGCTTCGGCATCCTCCCCCTGAATCACATACTGCGTAGAAATGACATCCGTACCATCTTTGTTTAAGAAGCGAACGGTATAGTATTTTTCTGCTTCAATACTGTAAACTCGGATTCCTGAGACAGTGGCACCCGTAGCTGCCCTTGAAGATGAACCGATAGCCAGATTGACATTCTTTGCCGCCATTTTATTTCCGGCTTTGCCAATCTCATCCCCATCTACAAATAGGGTAACAACACCTTCATCGGTTACTTCAATGCCGACCGTTTTGCCAGAGAAAGCATTTTTATCAATTCCGGCAAAGCCTTCATCCCAGCCATAAGTACTGTCATTGAAGCACCATAACTGTTTTGTGGCATTGAAGACCAAGCCCTCATCAAATGACGCAGAGGAATCATCCATCATGATAAATCTGCCATGCTGGTCAGAATCCCAGTTACCTTTAAAAGAGGCCACATCCACCTCCAAAAGACAGCCTCTTCCAACGACATTTTCCATGAGGGCATATGCCTTCATATAATTGGCATCACCATAGGAAAGGTAAATTCCTTCCGGCTGCAAAGAAGCATTATATCCGAGCTTTACTTTGACACCACTGACCGTATCCGTCAGTCTTTCATCCTCTGTTCTTTCTTCTCCAAGAAAATTCCACTCATGGATGAGCGTCTTTTTATATACTTCTGCCATCGAATTCCTCCTTTCTACACCGTACCAAGATTTCTGAGGGATGCTTTGCCCTGACGATATTGAATCTGTGATACAAGTGTGGTGATCGTCTTTCCATCCAGCATGATAGGCTGGTTTAATGTGACACTTGAATTTTCACTCCCGCCATCCACACCGGAAACGTTCGCATTTAAAGAAGCGCTCATATTTGGAATAACTCCATCTAAGTTCATTGTGGATGCCACACCATCAATTGCCTTTTCCACTGCACTCTTAGATTTGTCGATTCCCTTTGCCAAGCCATGCATAAAGTCCGGCATCCAGGATTCATAATCGGTAAGTGGACCTTCATCCGGTACAGAGAAGTGGAGGAAGGATTTGATTGCACTTGCAACACTGCTCACTGCATCCTTGACAGCACCAATCATGCTTCTGATACCATTGACAATTCCCTGGATCATATCCTTACCCCATTGAAGAGCCTGTCTAGGAATACTCTTGATAAAGTTGAAGGCGGCATTAAGTCCATTTACAATTGCATTTTTAATATTCCCGACAGTGGTTGTAATCGATGTCCAGATGTTGGTAAAAATCGTTGTGATTGTTGTCTTGATTGCCGTAATGATCGTGGTAACCGTTGTCTTAATGGCATTGAAGATATTTGTGATAGTGGTCTTTATCGCATTCACTACTGTTGAAACGGTATTCTTGATACCTTCCCAAATCGTAGTAAAGAACATAGAGATAGCAGTCCAAACAGTTATAGCAGTTGTCTTGATAAACTCCCAGGCTGTTGTTAAAAACTGGCCGATTGCTTCAACAGCCACCGTCACTGCATTCTTGATGTTTTCCCAAAGGTCAACCCAGAACTGCCTGAAGCCTTCATTGGTATTCCACAAATAAATAAAAGCAGCCACTAAAGCTGCTATTGCTGCAATGATTAACATGATCGGATTTGCTAACATTGTGGTGTTAAGCAATGCAAGAGCACTCTGAACACCCTTTATTAAACTGACCACCTTTGGAACAATGGTCATAATCGTACCTACTGTAGATATGACCTTCCCGACAATGATAAGAATCGGTCCCACTGCAGCCGCGACAAGAGCAATCGTTACGATAACCTTCTGTGTTCCTTCATCAAGGGAATTAAGCCAGTCGACAAACGACTGAATCCATCCCACGATCATCTTGATATATGGCATAAGCAGTTCGCCAAGAGAAATCGCAAGACCCTCTAAGGCTGACTTTAAAATCGTAAGCTGACCCTGCAGGTTATCAAGCTGTGTATCCGCCATTTGCTGTGCCGCACCACCGGAATTGGTAATGGACTGCTGCAGTTCATCCCAGCTGTCACCCGTATTTGCAAGGAGTGCATTCACAGAAGAAAGGTCTGTTTTATTAAAAATCTTACTGATGATATTGGATTTTTCTTCTCCTGTCATTCCATCCATAGCGGTGTTCAAATCACCAAGGATATCGTTCATGGAACGCATATTTCCTTCGGAATCATAGACAGAAAGCCCCAGTGAATTCATTGCGTCCGCTGCTTTATCCGTAGGGTTCTGCAAGGAAAGGATGATGTTTCTTAAATGTGTGCCGCCCTCAGCACCCTTGATACCATTATTGGCTAAGATACCAAGTGCTGTGTTCAGTTCTGCCGTACCGCCTTTCACGGATTTCGCAGTCGCACCGATTGTCAGAATACCTTCGCCAAGCTGTGCCACTGAGGTGTTGGTGCTGGATGCAGTCTTTGCCATCTGGTCAACCATCGTTCCGGCTTCACTTACTTCCATGCCAAGTGCCGACATTGCATCCGTAACCATATCAGAAGCAGATGCCAAATCAATATCACCAGCCGCAGCAAGGTTAAGTACCGTAGGAAGTGTGTCGCACATTTGTTGGGTATCGTATCCGGCAAGGGCTAAGTAATTCAGAGCCTGCGCACACTCACTGGCAGAGAAGGCCGTTTCAGAACCCATCTTCTTGGCCAGTTCATTTAAGGTATCCATCGTGTTTACCGTCTGACCATCTACGGTACTCATGGCATCTTTGGTAATACCCATCGTTGCCTGAACCTGGCTCATGGAACTTTCAAAATTGGCAGCTGTCGCAACTGCCGCTGTTCCAAGTCCGGTCACTGCCGCTGTTACAGGCAACATCTTTTGACCCGCAGAAGAAATGTTATCTCCTGCCGTTTTCATCTTTTCCCCGGCGGATGCAATTTTCTGAACCGCTATTGCTGACTGATTGGCCTGGGTTTCCAGCTTCTTCAGTTCTGCCTCCGTTTCGATGATTTCCCTTTGAAGGGCATCATACTGCTCCTTCGTTTCCTTCACCGCATCTGACAACAGCTTCTCTTTTTGAGCCAGGAGTTCTGTGTTGCCGGGATCCAGCTTCAATAGTTTTTCTACATCTTTAAGCTGCGACTGGGTGCTTTTGATTTCCTTGTTCACACCCTGG
>JALFXR010000089.1 GCA_022787405.1 Bacillota bacterium | reverse complement strand
AATATCAGCAAACCTTGTGAAAGGGCTGTACAGGGTATTCATCCAGAAAGCTACACTTCTATGAAACTGTGTGCTTTTCCGTACATCCTGCCATCTGCCTCGCTGGAGCATAATGGATTTGTCAGCATCCGTTATCTCCCCGCCACATTCCTGACATACATATCTGGCATACTCTGCCCGGTCTAAATCCGGTATATCCATATCGGACTTTTTAGGCCATCTGATTTGCTTGAATTTCAACTCAATCATTTCTCCACAATGAGGACACGGCACAAAGTAATGCCGTTCTATATCTGCATTTTCCTTGGCCTGCCATATCTGCCCCGTTTCAATGGTGGGGGTAGAACACATATAGATCTTTCGATTTGAACTATAGGACTTGGTTCTCTCTTTCGCCAAGGAAATAGGATCTGCTTCCTTTTTGGATGCCGTAGGATATTTATCCACCTCATCAAGGAACAAATACCTTATGGGGGTAGAGGATAGATTGGCAGGACTGTTGGCACCTGTCAGCCTAATCCGCATATTGTCAAATTTCAATTCATCCTGACTTGAACCCTTGAGATCGTATTTTTTTCTCAGGCTCCTGCAGGCATTAATCATCGGCATTATACGGCTTTCGCAGGTGGTACAGGCCAGCTTGTCAGAGGGATATACTATCATGGTGGGAGCCGGATCCTGCTGTATTGCATAACCAAGCATGTTGAATATTGCCTCAGTGCCGCCTACCTGGGTAGGCTTTACAAAAATAACCTCATCACATTCCCATGAATTAAATTCATCCATGATTCCTTTAAGATACGGAGTAACTGTATTTTTCCACGGGCCTGTCATCTTGGAAGATAATTCATCAAGGATTCTGTACCGCTCCGCCCATTCTGATACAGACAAATCATCAGGGGGCTTCATAGCTTCCAATGCCTCAACAATATACTCTGGACATTGAAATTTTCTAAGTATGTATTTTCTTTGCTTTCTCATCCGTCATCACCCTGTGCGGCAACAACAAACGTTCTAAGCATAGAAGCAACTTCGATGTTAAGGCTCTTTTCCAAGGCCCTGGCCTCTGCTGGTTCCACATAGCCAGCCACCTGAGTAATCAGGCGGGCGGGCATGGCCTGAGCAAATTTTTTAAAGGTAGTAAAAAACAGCTGATAATCTTCCCGAACATCAGCCAGAGGCAGATACTTTCCATTGGCGATATCGTTTTTCAGCTGATGCAATTCATACTGTGAGTTTTTCAGTTTGATTTCTGCCTGCAGCTTCTGCTTTTTCAGCTCTTCCTCATCCTTATTGGCAGCCTTGCCCTTGGCCTTATCCGAAAGATGTTGAACGTAAGCCTGAATGGTTGGCACCAGCTCATAGCCCCGCCGACCTCTGCCCCCTGGTTTCACTGTTGGCAGAACACCATCCTGAGTAAGCTGTTGAATTCGGCGTGTTGTAACATTGAATAATCTGGCAATAACATCCGCCTTGTACAACTGGTTGTCGTTTATTGCTGTATTGATAACATCCATAGCGCGCCTCCTTCCAGAAATCCGAATAAAAAAAGGACCGTAATGCAACGGTCCCTATAAGGGGTAAAAATTATGAACATTACACAAATATTTTCACATTTATGTAGCGAAAACCGAAAATTTTTTCTATTTTTTTGGATGCAAATTCCGCGCTCGCAGACCCGTATCCACTAAAACCACCTAGGAAGTACCTACAAGCCCTCTGAGGTGCCATTGTATCATCTTTGGTATCACCATACTCCAACTATCAAACAACGCTCTAAGAGCTTCTACAGCCGTCGTGTGTTAATCACACATTTCTTTATCTCTATGCCGGTGTCGCCACATCTAAACAACACCGGCATCGTGAGAGATAAACAGTATATGGAGATATACGTGCTGGTGCAGCCAATAGGAATGTCCCCACAGTTCCCTTCCCCTCTTTGGCCACAATATCATTTTAACACACCCCCATGTTTCACTGTGTGTCAAAAATGAAATTTTTAAAAATTTTTCAATCCCTGTTTTCTGGCTTTGTGGTAGCAGGGATTGAAGTCATATATTGGCAGCCTCCTATTGCTGCCAACCATCGGCCATTCCTTTCTGTCTGCCAATTCATCCAGCTTATACTGTGCCAGCTTTTCATTCCTGAATACCATATTGCTTTCAAGAATGGCCCCCTTGCCTTTTCTCTTGCAGATGGAATATCTGAAGCTGACACTGCCATCTTTTTGATAGTGCTGTATTTTGGCTATGAATACCTTGTACTCTCTGGCCTTATTCTCATATACGGCATACATCAGCATTATTCCTCACCCCTGATCACTGCCACCTTGTCAGCTATGTCATGGCAGATATCTGCATAGCTTTTGTTGTCTCTTTTCTCCAGATAGCAGATTAATTTGGCTATCTGAAGAATAAGATCATCGTATTCAAGCTGTATCTCTCGCACCAAATCGAAACCTCCCTTCTTCGAATTCCTATTCCTCATATCCTAAACGCTTGGCCCATCTCTCCCATTTACTGCTGGCCTTTATGTTGTTCAGGCCTGGCAGTATATTGGTGTACAGTGCATAACACATAGCCACATCAACATACTCCTCTTTCAGGTTATCCGAAGCCTCCAAACAGGATAGCGGGGTTGGGTTGCTGCTCAGCTTCAATGCCCTTATGGCCTTTAACGCTGCCTGGGATAATTCGCTGGCTTCCTCCGCCAGCTGTTCCAGTATTTCCCTCTCACTAAGATTTTTCCGAATGTACTTTATATATTTTTCATTGTCAGTCATTTACATACTCCTTCAGTCCGATATTGTCCGATACTGTCCGTTCAGTCCGATAATGTCCCGCACCCTGTCCAGCTTCAAGAGCTCATCGAGAGCCTGAATTTCCAAGCGGTAGCAGGTTGACCTTGATTTACACATGTTTTCACAGATATCCACCATCTCCATTCCGTCGATATATCTAAGCTCCAATATCAGCCTTCCATTGCTGGTATCATCCAGAAACTCAATAATCTCCATAACCCTGATGCAGTAAAGGCTCATTGACGAACACTGTTCCTTGATCCTTGCTTCAATTTCCGCAATCTTACAGATAATCGAAGCGGCCCCCTCGCTGGCTGTTCCACTGGAAGGCATGGAATCGTATTTTGCCCCTTTCAGCGGTGTTTCCATGTCCTCAGTCAAAACCCTGTGCCTCTTTTTCAGCTTTTCCAGCCTCAGTCTTGCCAGGCGGTAGCCGGCAAGATAATCCTGCAATATTTCCCGCTCGCTGTCTTTATCCATGAAAGCCCTCCCTTTTCAGAATCATAGCTACTTCGTTCACATAGGAAACAACCTCGGCCACGCCCCCGGCTTCCCGTATCTCCTTCATCCGCTCCCGCTGGATGGGAGATACCTTGCCGATAAAGGGCCTTTTGACTTCGAATCCGTAAAACTTCCCTTCGATCACAGCGCATATATCCGGCAGCCCGCTGATCTGATACCCATATCCCGCCTGCTCCTTCCAGACGAAAACATGATTCAGTGATTCAAGATAGCGGATAATCCTGCTCTGAAAGTATTTTTCTTTCGGCACCAGCTCCGTCAGTATTTTCCTGCACTCGGTCAGGTTGGGTGGCCTGCTGGTTCCGTCCTTCTTTTTGACCTGGTATCTGTCTGCCTGCTTTATCGCCTGTAAAATTTCAGGCAGATTAGCAAATTCTGTGTATTTTATCCCCTCTGACATCAAAATCCTCCTTTTTCCTCTATGCTTAAATTTAGGTGTTATGCTCTCAATCCCTTGATATATCTAACTTTAAGGAGTTTTTATTCCTAACACCTAACACCATAACACCGAAAAAAAACATACCTTGTATACGAGAGTTGCGAGTAAACACTGTAAATTTCTTCCTCACGTGTAGTATATATATATAGGTGTTAGGGTGTTAGATGTGTTAGGATGTATAATAAACCCGCATTTTTATTGGCTTTATCCCCTAACACCTCCCTAACACCTTTTTAAGAAAAAATCATTCAGGTGTTAGGTTTGTCCGAATGGATTTTCTTTATTATCTATTTCCTGTCCAAAAATGCTCATTGTGTTCCCTATATTTCCTACAAGTAGATTATAATTTATTGCAATAAGCCTCATGGGTTTACCTCCAATCCATTTAAGTACAGAATTTTTTCCACTGCTATCCTGCTGGATAACTTCCTTGTCTGATAATGACTTAATGGTTTTGCGGTAATTAAACCCACCGTCCTGCAGTGCATCCCTGAGAACAGAGGGAATAACATACACCATGCCGTTTTCATCAAAGAAGCCATAGAAGTCCTGAGCGGAATCAGCATCAAAATACCTCTTTTTCTGGTTCAGCCAGTCAACAATGAAATCCGCTGCCGACTGCTCCACATCCTGAATATCATTGTCTGAGGCGGCCTTGATAATCTTATCTACCATATCGGCGGTCTTGATAGTACAGTCCGGACCGCTTCCCTCTGGATTGTAAAACAGCTTTTCAACCCATACGTCAGCAAGAGCCACCACGGCAATATAATTAACCACATTGCCGTCAAGCTTGTCTCCTGCCAGGAACTTAACCATCTCAATCATCTTTGTGTACTGTCCGGCAATGCTTTCCTCGGACTTCTTTAAAACATAGTCTATAAACCTAGGTCCGGCGTGACCAAAATTTATGCATGAATCCCGATGCATGGCAGCTGCATCCGCCTGGTTGGCAAAAGGCGCCCCCACGATCTCAACCATTCGAGTAGCAACGCCCGTCTGGCTGTTGGTATCAATAATCGGCTCCTCCCCTGTGGCAATGATAATGCTCCGCCATGTTTTCAGCTCCTGCAGTTCACCGCCCTTGCTTCCGCGTGCCCGGCCCCTGCCTTCTGCCAGCATATAAACAAGCTTTTCCAAAAATTC
>JALFXR010000013.1 GCA_022787405.1 Bacillota bacterium | reverse complement strand
CGCCTCGTGAAGTTCCTCCAGTCTGCGGTACATTTTCTGCCTGTATTCATCGTTGCAAATCAGTCCAAAATGCTCCCATATAAATATTTTGCCGTCTCGCTTCCTCCTTATGACAAAATCCGGATATATAGTTCTCCCGTTAATGTGCAATGCTACCTCATATTTAAATTCCAATCCGTGGGAGTCCAGCACCATTGCAATTACTACTTCTGACTTAGCTCTGTAATAAACACCTTTATATAGATGCCTCCGCTCTTCTTTCCTGTACTCATTCTGCTCTGCTTCAAGCAACTCCCACTCTCTAGGATTAGGATAAATCGGAGCATAGTCGCTCAAAAGCCTTTCCAAAACCGGAATATCCCTATCTATAGCCTTAAGCTGCCCCTGAAGCCATTCCTTCTCTATGTAAATATCTCGCAGCTCAGGATGTTTCAAGAGGCTCGACTCCTGAGCTTCGCTCTTTACATAATAATACATCTTATCTCTCGTCTTTTTACGCCGTAAATTGCCTTCAGGCATCTTTTCAAGTCTTTTTTTCACGTAACCTCTCAATTTCTTCAAGTAGGTCATATGACCTTTCACACACTTTGTAAAATCCACCCCTCTGTTCTCTCCTTTTATTTCTTTTTCTTTCATAATATGTAAATATTGTATAATTTTTCAGCATCGAATTCAAGAGGTATTTTTTTACATTTCCAAATCATCTTGTTTTAGGACGATTTTGGAACAAAAAAAGCCCCTTGCAAGCTTTTTTGCTCTACAGAGGACTCCATTGTCCCATATTTTACATTTTTTTAAAGCCGTTTTATTATATTATTTCAATTTAATGTAATTTGCTTACTCTTTATTACATTTCCTGTTCCAAAATCGGGCTTTTTCGAGGGTTTTTGGAACACGCCTGAAAACACACCCAAAAACACGCCCAAAAACACACCCAAAAACACACCCGATAACGCTCCGCCAAACAATAAAGAATGCGAAGGACCTCCAGGTTTCTCACTCTCCCGGTCCTTCGCCCGCATATAATACAAAAACGAAGCGAGCCGCACAAGGCGGCTCGCCATCATATCAATACTCTATTAACCTAGTAATTTAGCTGCACGCCTCCTTGTACTCCTGCTCATCTGCAGCGCGCTTTTCCTCTATAGCCTCAGCCAGAATCATATCCTTAACCTTCATCAGACGTGTCTGATTGCCTCGCTCGTTTTCGTCCAGCTTCATGACGATGTACTTGATGGTCATCTGAAGCTGAGGAATCTTTACGTATTCCAGAGCGTTTACACGACGTCTGGTTCGTTCGAGCTCAGCAGCCAGCATTGCCGCTTCCTTTTCCTTTGCGGCCAGCTCCAGCATAATCGGGAAGACCTCCGCCATGTGACGGATAGCTGAATCCAGTTCACCAGAAGTGCCGGCATAGCCGTAAGGGAAGATGTCCGTCTGATCCTCTGCAGCAGTCTTGAAGTCAAACACGGGAACATCAACGCTCATAACGTTTTTGCCGCCTACGGAAAGCTCAACTCCCTGCTTCGGGAACATGAGCGCTTCCTCCAGAACCTCCTGACTCATAACCGCACTGGCAACAGAAAAACTTTCGTAAACCTCCGCCAGTGCCGCCTCTGCGCGGGCACGAAGCTCTTTGTTTTCGCGTGCCAGCTCCAGGAATCCCTTCATAAGCTCATCTCGTTTATCCTTCATAAGCTTGTGGCCTCTGGTGGCGGTGGCGAGCTTCTTCTTCAAGGTGGTGAGCATCATTCTGGTAGGATTTACATTTAACCTTTCCATCTTGACCTCCTGTCTATCCGAGATATTTCTCGATATATTCGTCCTTGATTCTCTTCAGCTCGCTCTTAGGAAGCATCTTGAGAAGTCTCCAGCCTGTGTCCAGAGTTTCCTCGATAGTTCTGTCAGTGTCGTAGCCCTGTGAAACGTATTCTTTCTCGAAGGCCTGACTGAACTTGGCATACATCAGGTCAACATCGGTCAGAGCAGCTTCACCCAGGATTGTAACCAGTTCCAGACATTCCTTGCCGCGGGCATAAGCGGCGAAAAGCTGATTCATGGTGTCAGCATGGTCCTCACGGGTTTTGCCCTTGCCGATTCCCTTGTCCTTAAGTCGTGACAGGGACGGAAGTACGTCTATTGGCGGCTTCAGTCCTTTACGATACAGTTCACGGGAAAGGATGATCTGTCCCTCTGTGATGTATCCGGTCAGGTCAGGAATCGGGTGAGTCTTATCATCTTCAGGCATTGTCAGAATAGGAATCATGGTGATGGAACCGTCGAAGCCTTTCTTTCGGCCTGCTCTTTCATACATTGTTGCAAGGTCGGTATACAGGTATCCAGGATATCCACGACGGCCCGGAACCTCCTTACGAGCTGCGGATACCTCACGAAGAGCTTCCGCATAGTTGGTGATATCAGTCATGATGACCAGAACGTGCATGCCTAAATCAAATGCCAGATATTCAGCTGCTGTAAGAGCCATACGCGGAGTTGCGATACGCTCTACTGCAGGGTCGTTGGCCAGGTTCATGAAAAGTACTGTTCTGTCGATGGCGCCGGTCTTTCTGAAGTCGGATGCGAAGAACTCGGCTTCCTCATGGGTGATACCGATAGCCGCGAATACTACGGCGAAGTTTCCTTCGCTTCCTCTAACCTTGGCCTGACGGGCAATCTGAGCAGCCAGGTCTGCGTGAGGAAGACCTGAAGCCGAGAAAATCGGCAGCTTCTGTCCTCTTACCAAAGTGTTCAGTCCGTCGATGGCAGATACACCTGTCTGAATGAACTCAGACGGATAGTCACGAGCTGCCGGGTTCATAGGCAGACCGTTGATATCGAGCATTTTCTCGGCGATAATTTCAGGACCGCCGTCCTTAGGACGACCCATACCGTCGAACACTCTTCCCAGCATATCCGGTGAAACCGCCAGCTGAGTGCCGTGTCCCAGGAATTTTACAACGCTTTCCTTAAGGTTGATACCGGTGGAGCTTTCAAAAAGCTGAACCAGCGCGTTGTCACCGTTTACTTCAAGTACCTTGCAGAGTCTCTTTTCTCCGCTCGGCAGGATTATTTCTCCAAGTTCGTCGTAGGTTACATTTTCTACATTTTTAACCAGCATCAGAGGACCTACAACTTCGCTGATCGTCTTATATTCCTTAATCATCAGTCTCTGCCTCCTTGCTTACCAGCTCTGATATTTCAGTTCTCATGGTATCCATAAGCTCCTCAAAGCTTGTGTCTATATCCTTTTCCTCGATATATTTGAAACGGCCGATGCTTTCGCGTACATCCAGAGAAACAAGCTTGCCAAAGTTTGCACCCTTGGCGATGGCATCAAGACCCATTTCATAGAAGGAAAGAATCAGTTTAAGCATTTTGTACTGCTTGTTCATCGAGGTGAATGTGTCTACCTCGTGGAAAGCGTTCTGATGCAGGTAGTCTTCACGGATTGACTTGGAAACTTCAAGCTTCAGTCTGTCCTCGAAGGAAAGTGAGTCAACACCTACCAGCTGAACGATTTCGTTGAGTTCAGCCTCCTCCTGCAGCAGGTGAATGGTCTGAGCACGCATCTTAGGGAATTCCTTGGCTACGTTTTCCTCATACCACTTTTCAAGCTTGTCGATATACAGAGAATAACTCTGCAGCCAGTTGATGGCCGGGAAGTGTCTCTTGTAGGCAAGCTGTGAATCCAGGCACCAGAATACCTTTACGATACGCAGTGTTGCCTGTGATACAGGTTCGGAAATATCTCCGCCCGGAGGAGATACGGCTCCGATAGCTGAAAGGGCTCCCAGTCTTCCCTCTTTACCGAGGGATACTGTACGGCCCGCTCTTTCGTAGAACTGAGCAAGTCTAGATGCAAGGTAAGCAGGGTAACCTTCTTCACCAGGCATTTCTTCAAGTCTTCCTGACATTTCACGAAGAGCCTCTGCCCATCTTGATGTGGAGTCGGCCATAAGAGCTACGGAGTAGCCCATATCTCTGAAATATTCTGCGATGGTAATTCCTGTGTATATGGAAGCCTCACGGGCAGCTACCGGCATATCGGAAGTATTTGCGATAAGCACGGTTCTCTTCATCAGAGATTCTCCCGTACGAGGGTCCTTCAGTTCTGGGAATTCCATCAGAACGTCTGTCATTTCGTTTCCACGCTCACCGCAGCCGATGTAGACTACGATATCAGCATCGGCCCATTTTGCCAGCTGATGCTGAACTACAGTCTTGCCGGATCCGAAAGGCCCCGGAACTGCTGCAACACCGCCCTTGGCAATTGGGAACATTGTGTCTATAACACGCTGTCCTGTTACCAGCGGCATTTCAGGAACCAGCTTTTCCTTATAAGGTCTGCCGCGTCTTACAGGCCATTTCTGCATGAGTGTAAGTTCACGAACTGTGCCGTCAGCCTGTTTTACTCTGCATACTGTCTCTTCTACAGTAAAGTCGCCGGCCTCGATGGATTCAACCACACCGCTTACGCCGTAAGGAACCATGATCTTCTGTTCCACTACTACTGTTTCCTGTACAGTACCGATTATATCTCCTGCCTCAACCTCGTCGCCGACCTTAACAGTCGGTACGAAAGTCCATTTCTTAGTTCTGGAAAGGGCAGGCACCTTGATACCTCTTGTAATGTTGGAACCGCACTCCTTTACCATTTCCTCCAGAGGTCTCTGGATACCGTCGTACATGGTCTCGATAAGTCCAGGCCCCAGCTCTACGGACAGCGGTGCGCCTGTTGAAACCACCGGCACTCCCGGCCCGATACCTGCTGTCTCCTCATATACCTGAATGGAGGCGCGGTCTCCTCTCATTTCTATAATTTCTCCGATCAGACCCTGCTCACCTACGTGAACAACGTCGAACATGTTGGCTTCCTCCATACCGGAAGCTACAACCAGAGGACCGGATACTTTCAATACTTTTCCCTGACTCATTCCTATTCTTCACCTCCAAATAGTATATCTGCTCCCACGGCTCTTTCCACCGATTTTCTCACATTGGCCATGCCTATGCCGAGGCTTCCGTCCTTGTTAGGAATCGGTATGATTGCCGGGAGTCTGGAGTCTTTATACTGGTCGATTTCCTCACCCATATACTGATAGAGCTGCTCTGTCACATATATAATGGCGAAGTCCTCTTTTGCTATTTTCTTTAAAACTTTTTTTGCCTCATCGGCAGCGTCGCAAGGGAAAACGTCAAGGCCCACGGCTTTAAATCCAAGAATACTCTCGCGATCGCCTATAACACCTATTTTATACATATGCTTCCCTCAGCCTTTCCCTTGTAATCTCCTTCGCAGTACCTGCCAGCATCCCTGTCAGTATCATACGAAGGTTCTTGACTTCACTTTCCTTGGCTATGAGAAAACCGCACACCGGCTCAATTCCAAAGGACACATAGCGTGCATCCTTTACGTACTTCATACGCATGTCGTCACAAAGCTTCTCCAGCAGGGTGTATTTTCCCCCGTTCTGCACCATCAAAGCTCCCTGAGCAAAGACTTCCCTGAAGCCAAAAGGTGCCAGCTTGTCGGCAAGCTGCGGATATCCTTCTTCATAGGATGCGGTGAAGACTCTTTCTTCGATATCTCCCCCCGGCATGAATACCTTGCGGAAAAATTCCCATGGTTTGCCGATTTCTCTAAGTCTGATGAAAGTGTTAACATTTAAAATATCTATAAGCAGTCTTACGTAACCGATGATAAAATCGTTTTGCGTAAGCTCTGCGCGTCTGTGCATCTCCTTGTAGCAGGCCTTGTCGAGGATGATATCGATTTCCTGAGGGTCTCTGCCCTTGGAGAAAATCTCTGCAGCCTCGGTGAGAGCCTCCTTCATTTCGGTGGACAGGAAGACATAGTTTCTCTCCCTCACAAGCTGTGTCAGCTTTTCCGCCGGCATCAGTCCCGTATCCACCAGAAGCGGCGTCGGGTCAATGCCAAGAAACTCTGATTTGAGCAGGACCTTGGCGTTGTGGTAATCGCCGGGAAGAAGGAATAGTTCTATTTCCTCCTTGTCAGGCACTATGGAAAACACCAGCTTGTATACTCTGTCAAGCTCAGCTCTCAGCACCTTCTCAAAATCCCTTGGATTAGCCAGTTCCTTGCCGTCTCCATATCCGAACTCACCCAGAACAGCCATAGCCTGACTGATTTTGTCCGAATCCAGGACTCTCTCAAGGTCCGAACCCGAAAGAACAGTTCTCTCGTTTGACTTTATCACCGCACAAGGAAATGCATACTGGTCTTCTTTTCTTTTAGTCATAAGACACTCCTTCCTTATGCAGGAAACATCATTTTAGCGACCTCTGCCGTAAGCTCAGGTCTGGCTTCCTCTACCAGCGCCTCGATTGTATTGTTGATAAAGGTCTGACCGCACATGAGCATATATCCGCCTCTCAGCGGTCTGGTCTCTTCGGACAGGCTGAAGCTTCCGCCTTCTATGCGGCTGTTAAGGGCATCCACAACCTTCTGACCTATGGCTGCTCTTTCATTTTCGTTAAAAATCAGCTGACCACCGGTCATTCCGCTGTTTGTTCCCAAAGCCGTGAGAAGTTCTGTATATCTGTCTTTATCCATGGCGATTATGTCGTCGACAGCCCTGTCAAAGCACTGGCCTATGAGTTCCTGCTTCTTGGCAAGGAAAACCTTGCGGCAGTCGATGTCTGCTACGGATTTACGGCGTGAAATGATCTTTTCTTTTTCTTCAACTCCGCGTTTTCTGCTGTCTTCGACCATATCCTCCGCCTTCTTTCTGGCTTCAGCAAGGACTGCATCGCTCTGCGCGGCAGCTTCGCTCAGAGTCTTGTCTCTGAGTTCCTGTGCCTCGCTGATAATCTTCGATGTAATCTTTTCGATACTCATAGTAATTCATCTCCTAAACTTTCTGATAAATGCTTCATCCCGGCTCATTAGATTTCGATTCTGAGCCAGATGAGTACGGATACCAGAAGTGCGAAGATAGCGTAGGTTTCTACCATTGCGGTATAGATAATACCTTTTACCATCTGATCCGGTCTCTTGGCAGTGAGCTGAAGAGCTGCTGCGGCTGCTTTTCCCTGAGCTATACCTGACCAGATTCCAACCAATCCGATAGGAAGTCCTGCTGCCAGGAAGTATGCACCCTGAGGAATTGTCAGAGCAACCATGTTGCCGCCCAGAAGGCCGATTTTAACCATGATAAGGAAAGCGATGATCAGGCCGTAAATGCCCTGTGTTCCCGGAAGGGCCTGAAGGATAATCGTCTTACCGAATTTTTTAGGGTCCTCAGCTACAACGCCTGCAGCAGCCTGACCTGCAATACCAACGCCCATAGCGCTTCCGATACCTGCCAGAGCTGCGATTGCTGCGCCGAGCAGTGCCAATGTATTACCATCAATTAAACTCATCATTTTTCTAATCCTCCAATTTTATATACTTAGTTTTTCTGCGGAAAGGATCGAAAGGCTCGCCTCCGTCTTCATAGAACTTTCCGAAGAATTCAACATACTGCAGTCTGCTTGCATGAATGAACGCACCCAGAGCATTGATTGCCAGATTCAAGGTGTGTCCGAAGAGGAAAATTATCGTAAGTGCAATTAATCCTCCTATTCCGCCGCCGAACAGTGTACCCATGGTGTTTACAACCTGGGCGATTACGCCGGTAGCCAGGCCCAGAGCCAGAAGTCTAGCATAGGAAAGAATATCTGACATATAACTTGTAATGTTATATATATTGGAAAGACCTCCGGTAATCTTGCCGAAACCTTTGTTATGGCGTCCTCCTGTCAGCAGAAGTCCCGCACCGCCGATTATAGACATGTACATTCCGACGGTTGTCAGAGAATCACTTATGGTGCCTCCTCCAAGCCATGCAATCAATCCTATTATGGTTACATACCAGAAGCCCTCGTCACATATGGCATCCAGCCATTTACCTTCCTTAATCTGCATATAGGCCTTGATTCCCATTCCGATGAAAATGTGAACTACACCCAGTGCCAGAGAAAGTATAAGCAGTTTCATCGGGTCATCCAGCGGATTGAACCAGAGAGGTGATACCGCCACCTCTTTGCCCAGGAAGGTCCTGGTGAACACAGGCACAATGTCGCCGAACCATCCGCCGAAAAGAGCTCCCCATATTGTGGTGGAAATGCCGCAATAGAAGAACATTTTCACCATCTTATAGGTCATTCCCTCAAGGTCAAACTTCTTAAGGGCCACAAAGCAGCCCACCGCCATGAGTATACCGTAGCCTGCATCAGAGAGCATCATTCCGAAGAATACAGCATAAAACAGCGCAAATATTCTCGTAGGATCGAATCCGTAGTATGCCGGCAGTGAATACATTTCCGTTACGGCCTCAAACGGCACCACCATTTTAGTATTTTCCATTAGAACAGGCACCTCTTCGTCATCGAGAGGATCCCTGAATGTGTAATAGCATCCGTTCTCGTCAAGGATGGCAGATGCTTCAGGAATGCACCGTTCAGGTACCCAGCCTTCAATAAAGAAGGTCTTTCTGGTTTTTAAAAGCTTGGCTCTGATTTTTTCTTTGTCCAGGTCAATTGACAGAATGTCGGAGTATTCCTCTATTCCATTCTTCATGCCTGCTGTGGCTGCGATTTCGTCAGCCGTCTCTTTAATCTCTTTTTCTAATACATCTTTTTCCCCTTCAATTCTCTTCAGATTTTCACTTACCGTTCCAGTCATTCCCTTAAAGGTCACCTGTGAAAATCCGGACTGTTTCAGCTCGGCCAGGACATCATCCTGCCTTTCCTCAGGAGTAAGCACTGCAGTGTAGAACATATCCTTGTCGCTTCCTACTACTTTAAACAGCACCGTTCCGATTTCCTCCTCCAGATGTGCACTGAGCCCTTCCGTATCTGCTCCCGCAGGCAAAACGCCTGTGAAAAGTGCAGTGGTGCCGGTGCCCGTGATCTCCAGCGGAGGATCGTAATTTACCCAAGGATTCAGAGAGGCCGCATCCTGATTCAGCTTATTAAGCTTTTCGTTGAGAGAATGGATCTTTTCGTTCAGGCCGAGAATGTAATCAACATTCTTTTCGTTGGCATTCTCGTCTGCGAGCATCCGTCCCATCTGAGACTTCTTTACACTTCTCCGAGTCTTGAAAAGAGGGTGCTTTATATCCCCGTATTTTTCAATGACTTCAAGAGACTGCTCCGCTCTGTTCAGCTTCGCCTCTATAGCGCTGACCTTCTCACGGTCTTCGTCAACGGAGGTATTATCTGCCCAGATTTCCTCAGAAAGCTTACCGGACTGGTCGGTCAGTTCCACTGCTCCGAAGTCCATGAGCTGATTCATCAGCTTCTCTTTTTCAGTGTCAAGGCCAATTACTGCAACTCTCTGCATTTTAATTATTGACACTTGCTTTCACTATCCTTTCCGATATAAATTTTACAACCCGGTCTTGGTTTTTTCCGGCTTCTTCAGCCATCTGTTCGCATTTCCTTTCTGCCTCCATGATGGCCGTCTCATAGTTTTTCTGGGCGATTTCATGCCCTTCCTTAACCTGACCTTCGAAGCAGTCCTTGGCTTCTTCTTCGGCCCGGCCTATGAGTCTGCCGGCTTCAGTGTTTGCTTTATCCACCATCATCCTGGCCTCGGTACGAGCGTCTTTTTTCATTTTTTCCGCTTCGTTCTCGGTCTCTCTGATGACATTCAGTTCTTCGGTAAACACTCTGCCGCCTCCTTTTTTAATATTTCTCAAGTCCATTTTTATTATTGTCAGAATTCCTATTTATAAAATCAAATTCTTCCCCTTATAACTAATGATACCACACTTTTGCAACTTTTTCACTAAACAAAATTCAAAAAATGTACAATTATTTTTTATATATTTCAAAAAACAGCCGGAGCAATTGCTGCGGCTGCTGATTTTTACGGTTCCATATACAATTACAGTTTTGATGCGATTTCCTCAATTTTCATAAGTCTTTTATTGATGCCGGATTTTTTTAGAGGCGGATCGCAAAGCTCTCCCAAAGCTGCTATGGAAATGTCCGGATGCTCTATCCGCAGTTCAGCGGCCTCGCGCAGATTATCCGGCAGGCTGGCAAGTCCCTTGGTGTTCTGTATTTTTTTGATGGCCTCAATGTGCTTCATGGATGCCTCGATACTCCTGTCCATATTGGCGCTGTCGCAGTTGCTCATCCTTCTGGCAGAACCCACCATTTCTTTTTTTATGCGAGTCTCCTCCATGCTGAAAACCTGGCTGCTGGCTCCCATAATCGCCAGCATATCACTTATGTAGTCGGCCTTTTTCATATATACCACATGTTTGCCCCGTCGCTCCGTAACCTTGCAGGAAAGATCAACAAAAGAATTTATGAGCTTTTTAAGGTCTGACGCCATGTTTGCCGAATCGAGGACAAACTCCAGGTCATAGCTCTTCTCCGGATCGCTCATGGTGCCTGCTCCCATGAAAACCCCTCTCAGGTAAGCCTTCTTGCAGCATTTAGTCCTTACAATACCGCTGTATATACCATCTGAGATATAGTTGTTCCCCTCTCTGACGAGAAGAATTCCCGTCTCTCTCAGAATCTGTTCAGAACGGTTATCCGCATCTATAGTAATGCTGTAGGAAAATTTCTTGCTGCTCCGGCTTTTGCCTATAGCCTTTCCCTCTCCTATTTCCAGCTTGGTCTCAATGCCGAAATAATCCTGAATAAGCTTCTTGTAGTGTCTGGCCACCGCCGGATTGTCAGTGGTTACTATTATTTTGAACTTCCCGAAGCCCACCAGACCTATGCTGCCTGCAACCCTGAGGAAACCTGATATTTCCGCCAGCATGCAGCACTTTTTTTCCGGCTCTATTCTGGCCAGCTCATTTTTTGTTTCAGATGCAAAGGACATAGCTCCTCCTTATTTGCCCTGCTGCCTGCACCAGGTCTTCATTACAAGGCTGACCGGCAGGAGCTTGACGGCTCTCACCTGCATCCTTACAGGGAAGCCGAGAATGGACACTGTCTTATTCTTTCTAAGATCCTTCATGGCCCGCTCTATGACCTGCTCCGCAGTGTAGTATCTGTCGTAGTATTTGATAGTATCATCGTGAACCGCATGGTCAAAGAACTCGGTCTTTATCCAGCCCGGAGCAACGGCCATCACATGAATTTTCTGTGCTTTAAGTTCCACTCCCAATGCCCTTGAAAAACTCATCACATAGGCTTTGGACGCGCCGTAGACATTTATATACGGAACCGGCTGCCATGATGAATTGGATGCCAGATTTATAATATGGCTGCCTTCCGGCATATATGGTATGCTCATGTGACACATGGCAGTAAGCGCCCTGTCGTTAAGGTCGATGATATCAAGCTGTCTGTCCATATCCATTTCGGTGAATGTGCCGAAGAGGCCGCAGCCTGCAGCGTTGACAAGCACATGGATTTCAGGATTTTCCTTTTCGAGAAGACCCTTGTATGCAGTGAAGCTTTCCCTGTCTGAAAGATCAAGAGCTACAGGTCTGACTTTTGCTCTGCACTTTTCACCCAGTTCCTTAAGCTTATCTTCCCGCCTTGCTATTACCCATATCTCGTCCAGCTCAAATTCCTTATCTATGGCAAAAACAAACTCCTTGCCCATACCGCTTGATGCGCCTGTTATTACTGCGACTTTCATGTGTGGCTCCTTTTCTTTTCAAATTTACTATTCTATTATTCCATATTGGTTGTTATATGAATTTTTCCTTCATTATGCCATTCTCCATATCATCAATGCTATAAATCATCTCCATGGTCTCAAATGTCTCTCTTAGATTTCCTCTTGCGCTCTTCCAGCCAATTCCGTCTGTAAACCATACGAAGGTAAAACCATCTATGGTATCCGCCTCTTGTGAAAGCATTTTATAGCTCCTTGCAGTTTCATTGAGTTTTGAACCACCGCCGCCATAAAAATTTGTTTCAATACCGTAAATCATCTTATCTGTCTTAATTACAAAATCAAATCTTTTAGCAGCTTTTCCCTGATTAGAAAGTGCAGATAAATCAATGTCCCACTTTTCTTCAATGTCCTTTAAATACATTTCCTTAAAGTAGTCTACATCTTTTTCGAATCCGGCTGCCAATATGTATTGCTCAACCAAATCTTCCATCTGATGACCGCCGCGATTCTTACGCCCATTTGAATCCAGTCCTGTCTCGATACCCAAAGCATAATCCACAAGGTTATTTACCAAGTGATTTGCAATCATATTAAACAGTCCGGTCTTGCGCATGAACACCTTATACTGCTCCACGTTATAATTCATCTTCTTGAAATTATACAAGAAAGCCCCTTCTTCGTCCTGTGCATAAATTTCATATCCTCTGACAGCAAGAAGTAACGGAACACATTGTAATGTTTCAGGATACTTTGTCACTATCTTCTCAAAATCCTCTTCAATATTATTTGAGCCAATCAGTGAATTCAAAATATTCAATTCCACCCTAACTTCTTCAACATTCCTTACTACCTTTTCAAAATCAATATAGTAATCGTAGCTTGAGATGCTTGGTCGAAATTTGCTCAACCACTCATCAAAATCCCTCTTTATCATTTGTCACCTTCTCCAATCTTTTCTTGGAAATTTCCAAGTATTCTTCACTTATATCTATTCCAATAAACTTACGTCCAAATCGTATAGCCTCAACCCCAGTAGTACCAGAACCGCAAAACGGATCCAATACTACTTGTCCTTCCTCCGTCGATGCCAATACAATCCTTTCAAGCAAATATTCTGGCTTCTGCGTTGGATGCTTACCTTCTGTTTTTTCAGAAGGCCTTGTCAATGAACCCGTCCAAACATCCTTCATCTGTTTTCCACCATTCATTTCTTTCATTTTCTGATAATCAAAAAAATGCCGAGACTTCTTATCATTCTTCTTTGCCCATAAAATAGTTTCCGTAGAATGTGTGAAGCATCGACATGCTAAGTTAGGTGGTGGATTTGTTTTTTGCCATGTTATGTTGTTGATTATCTTGAAGCCTTCCTGCTCCAATGCCATACCAATCGAATATATATTGTGTAATGTTCCCGATATCCAAATTGTGCCGTTTGGCTTTAATACTTTCTTACACAGCTTAATCCACTTTCTGTTGAACTTATGTTTTTCTTCGACACTGGTTCCATTTTGAGAAAGTTTATCCCATGGGC
The DNA here is from genome assembly GCA_022787405.1 of Bacillota bacterium. Classification (GTDB taxonomy): domain Bacteria; phylum Bacillota; class Clostridia; order Peptostreptococcales; family Anaerovoracaceae; genus SUG1106. The sequence continues at coordinate 5,250 of JALFXR010000013.1, read as the reverse complement.
CTTTGTTCACCGAAACCATCTTTCCACCCTGGCAGGTAATACCGTCATTGCTTAAAAAGTATGGTGGATCGGCAAAAATAATATCAACTGATTCCGGTTCCATCATAGTTAGAATTTTGAAAGAATCGCCTAATATTAATTGTGTTTCTTCTGTCTCGAAATATAATGGCACTTTTTTTGTAAATAAGTTTTCCATTAATTCGACTCCTCTAATAATTACAAATTATCACTTCTTCACCAACTCTGTTTGTTGCATCCGAATTAATCATACGCTTGACACTAACAACATCAATTTTATAGCCTTTGTTTCCATACAGAGTATTAATCAACTCTGTATTGTGATTTGTAAGCATACAATAGCAACCCCTGTCTGTCAATTCATCATAAAGGTTTGCCAATCGTTTGTGGCTTTCTATGTCAAAGCCCTCTTTTGTGTATGACTCAAAAGATGTAGGATTTAACGGAGCATACGGGCTGTCTATGAAGACGAAATCTCCTTTTTTTGCCTCATGACAGGCTTCTTCGAAGTCCCCATCTATAATGTTTACACCCTGAAGGTATTTGGAAATACCCATTATTATCTTTTCATCAACAGATATTTTGCGACTATTGTTGTAAGGGACATTGAAAAGTCCCTTGCCATTAACCCTATACAAACCATTAAAGCAATGCTTATTTATAAACACAAACAGGGCTGCAAGTTCCACATCATATTCTGCTTTCATCAGCTTATCATTATAATGTTCTCTCAGGGAATAATAATATTTTTTCCCATCTTCCCACATTTCTGTATCAAGCTTGTTCACCGCGTTTATAAATTCTTCTGGTGCATCACATATCTGTCTATATGCGTTAATGAGTGCTCTGTTAATATCATTTATCAATGCATTTGATGGCAATAATTCAAATAGTACCGCTCCCCCACCTACAAACGGTTCAAAATAATTATTATATTTTTCAGGCATTTTCTCCTTTATCCGTGGGAGCAGTTGGCGCTTTCCGCCGGCCCATTTCACAAATGGAGAAACGGTTGAAACACTCATGTTCTTTCCTCTCATTCATATCCTAAAGTGGACATAACTTATAATCTTATTATACTGGTAAAACAAAAAAATAACAACTACCACTTTCATATGAACTTGATTTACTTCTGAAATACAAAAATATATTCATGTGCCAACAACAGAAAATTATTTTTTCGTGTCTCCCAGTAACTTGTTGAGCGACAGTTATGCTGTTCTTTGATAATAATCTCCTCAAGCAGAAAACCTGAACTTAAAAATCGTTCCATCGTTTTAAACCCTAATGGTATGACTTTTCCTTTTTTTCTTATATCTCCCATCATAGTGGCGCATTTCTTACCTGGTTTAAGTACTCGATACGCTTCCGCTGCTACATCATCCATCTTTTTTAGAAACTTTTCTGTTGGTAATAGTGACAAATCCCCCTCTATGCCTTGACTGTACTTAATAATGTCTGCGTATGGAGGATGCATACATATCAAATCAAAACTGTTATCCATTATAAAGTTCATATTTGATGCATCACCAATCTTTGTGTAAATATTGGACTTTGTATTACACCTGAATACCAGGTTTTTTCTCGCCATTGAAACAGCTTGAGAGTTAATATCAATGCCGTATGCATTTCTATTTAACAGTTTTGCCTCAACTAGCGTTGTGCCGCTCCCCATAAACTGATCTAAGACCCATTCCCCTGGATTAGAATATTTAAGTATCAAATTTCGTGGTATGTAAGGTGACCAATTTCCCCTATAATTTCCTGTGTGAGTTGCCCAGCTTCCTCGTGTCGGGAATGACCATACAGTTGTGTCCTCTAGTTTAAAATTTGTTGGTTGTAAATTCATATCCTAATTCCCCTTTATTTTGTAATTTATATTATTATATAACATTTTTTACAATAAACAACATTTTATATTGTACTTTCACTATAAGTGAATTTATCTTATGCTCGACCTATGAGATAATATTCACAAATAGTGAAAGGAGCGTGTGATGGTGTTCAGGAATGATTCGGAATTGTACCAACTTATAGGCGCAAACATTAAATGCTATCGTGAACGAGCAAATCTAACCCAATCTCAACTTGCAGATGCCGCAAAAATAAGTATCAGCTATCTTTCTAAGATAGAGGCTTCCGGATGTAATAAGAGCTTATCTATCTCTGTTCTTAATCAAATTGCAAATGTACTTGATGTTGAGATTAGTGAATTTTTTAAGGAGGTAAAAAATGATGCATAGAGTTCCAAACAAACATGGCGGTGGAGCACAAACAAATATAAATGGCTTGTATTTTGAACAAACCACATCTTTAGATACTGCACTCCTCCATGCTGGTTATGAAGTAAAAGAATATCCTGTGTATTATAATGGAAAAATAATCGGTATGTCAGTACCACAGTACCGACTCTATTCACATTTTCTTAAACCTAGCGGAATTGACTATTCTAATTACAACTCGAAAGCATGGCGTCCCGATGAAGCTTTTATAAATTTCGGCAACAAAACCGCATATATCATCGAAAAAAAGTTTTAAAATTGTCCTGGCTCTGTAGACGAAAAATTGCCAAGCTGTCACTTTAAAAAATTGGAATATCAAAAACTTTTTACGCCTTTGAGGTACAATGTTGTATTCATTTATATTTTCAATGATTGGTTCAGACAATCACAATACATAGATACCCTAGAATATATAGAACAAATGGGTTGTTATTATTTTTATAATTCAATTCCACTTCATTTTTTAGGCCTATAGGTTCTAATAAATATTTCAGGCTACTGTAAAATTAAGTCCTCTCATTAAGCCGCGCCTTTCGTTCCTTCCAGTCAGGCATGAACTGCTCCATAAATCCGTAAAACTGCTTCGAATGGTTGGGATGTATGAAGTGACAAAGCTCATGGACCACCACATATTCTATACATTCCCGAGGTTTCATAAGCAGCTTGCGGTTCAGAGTTATTATGCCCTTGTTTACCAGGCAGGAGCCCCAGCAGCTTTTCATGGTTCTTACCCTCAGCTTCGGTTTCTTCACTCCGTAAGGAACAAATAACGGATAGAATTCATCGAGGATTTCGGTGAAAAGCGACACGTCAGCAAGTAAACTTTCTCTGCCTGCTTTCGCCTTGACCAGTTCCTCCTGGTATTTTTCCTCAGCCTCAGCCATGTTTTCAAATCTTTTCATCGCCTTTAGTATAAACTCTGCCTTGCTAAGCACAAAATCGTCTATCTGCGATGCATCTGCCCACGGACCTGCGGACACTCTCACGCTGCCGTCAGGCCTGACTCTCATATTAATATTCTTTACCTGCTTCCTCTCAAGAATATATTTTATATTTTTTTCTCCTGCGCAGACGGTGCGCTCCTGTATTTTCGTGTTCATATCAATATTTTAACCTAATTTTTGTCCATGTCAATGTCTCCCTCTGCTATTTGCATCGGGAAGATATTTGTATTAAAATATCATACGTGTCAATAAAATTTTCATAGGGGTAAGAGATTGAATTATAATATGAAAAAGAAAACTAAAAAGAGATCAAAAAATAGAATAGAAACGATTATCAGGCTTGCTTTAACCTGCCTTCTGCTGGCAATTATTCTCATGGTCAGCCAGATGTCTCCCGATCTGTTTGCATGGGAAAATCCCTCTGCATCAACACCAGCTGCAGAGGATATTCTGATGCAGATTCCCGAGTATTCAGGAGAACCCTACACTGAAATAAACGGAAACACGCCTGTCTTCTCATCTGAAATGATGACTGCGGAATCCTGGGAAAGCTACCGTGACCTTGATCGTCTCGGACGCTGCGGTGCAGCCTTCGCCAGCATAGGCAGAGACCTCATGCCGACAGAGGAGCGCCAGTCCATCGGAATGATCAGACCGTCCGGCTGGCACACCGTACGCTACGATGATCTCATAGAAGGCAAATATCTTTACAACCGCTGCCACCTCATAGCATACCAGCTTACCGGCCAGAACGCCAACGAGCTTAACCTCATCACAGGCACACGATATATGAACACAGTCGGTATGCAGCCTTTTGAAAATCAGGTTGCGGAGTATATCCGCACCACCGGAAATCATGTGCTTTACCGCGTAACTCCTATTTTTAAAGGCTCTGAGCTTGTAGCCCGCGGCGTACAAATGGAAGCCCTCTCCGTAGAAGATAGCGGAAAGGGATTGTGTTTCAATGTATTCATTTATAATGTCCAGCCCGGAATAACAATCGATTATGCAACGGGAAAAAGCTGCAGAGCCTAAATCAGCCCGTGCTCCCTGGCCTCGTCCCTCAGCTGGTCCCTGAAATCAGGATGTGCCAGGCTGATCATGGCACGCACACGGTCGGACATATTAAGCTTCTTCAGATTTACGCAGCCGTACTCGGTAGCGACGTACTGCACCTCGGAACGCGGCGTAGTTACAGCTGTACCTGCCGGGAAATTAAGGCAGATTTTACTCTGTCTCTGTCCGTTCTTTTCAAAGGAAGATGCCAGTGCAATAATCGACTTGCCGCCCTCAGACCACTGAGCACCCTTGACGAAATCAATCTGTCCGCCTACAGCGCTTTGCTGGCTCCATCCAATGGATTCTGCAGCTACCTGCCCGAAAACATCTACGGACATAGCGGTGTTTATTGACATCATTCTCTTATTCTTAGCGATGTTTCTCGGATCATTTACGAAGGGGAAAGTACCACTGTAAAGGGCAGGATTGTGGTCCATGAAGTCATACATCTCATTTGACCCCATGGAGAAAGCAAATACACTTAGGCCATCCATAAATCCTTTATTTTTATTCGTGACATTGCCATTTCTCATAAGATTCATCATTGGCTCACTGAACAGCTCCGAAAAAATTCCCAAATCGTTCTTATCAAGAAGCCCGTAGCCTATGGCTGTAGATATTTTGCCAAGGCCCAGCTGAATTGTAGCGCCATCCGGCACTTCTTCCATTACAATGTCAGATATTTTCTGTGAAATCTCATCCACCTCATCCTTTGCAAGAGGTGAAACAGGATAATCAGCATATACAACAGCATCTGCCATTGACACAGGCAAAAGATGCTTTTCGCCATTCATTATATAAGGAACCTGAGCATTGCATTCGAATACGATATCTCTGGCATTTTCGGCCAGAAATGTATACATGCCGCCTCCGCTTGGCCCGCAGCAAACCATACCATTTTCGTCAGGCCTTGATACCTGAAAAAAGCACACGTCAGGCTTTCCCAC
>JALFXR010000249.1 GCA_022787405.1 Bacillota bacterium | reverse complement strand
GAAATGAAGCTGGCAAACGTTCCCCTTAAGGATGTTGCTCTGCCTGACGGTGTGCTCATAGCAGCCATACACAGAGGCCAGCAGGTAATCATTCCTAATGGCGACACCCGAATCCTTGAAGATGATAAGGTAACCATCTTCTGTCTTCTCACCGACATCGGGGAACTTGAGAAGCTATTTACTGCCAAGAAGGCATTTTTATAATATTCCCGCATCGCGCGGATCAGAAAGGAGCTTGCAATGCACGGCAAGCACAGAGATTTTGTCAGAATCGAAGGCGCAGCCCTTCTCGTTCTGGCGGCAGCTATGGTTATACCCTTCATACTGGCACTGTTCTACAAGGAAAAGTCATCCGTCTTAGGATTTGGTACGGTTATAGGCTTTTGTATTCTTGCGGGAGTGCTTATACGAATTATCATTAAACCTTCTCCGGAAAAGTTCAAATCCAGAGACGGGTTTTTTGTTGTGTCTCTGACATGGCTTGTCTGTTCTCTGGTCGGTGCTGCACCGTTTATGATTTCTGGAGCAATTCCGGGATTCGCAGATGCTGTATTTGAGTCATGTTCCGGCTTTAGTACCACCGGTGCTTCAATACTTACCGATATAGAAGCTATGCCTAAATCCATCCTGTTCTGGCGCTCTTTCACTCACTGGCTGGGCGGCATGGGTATCATCGTTTTCGTAATGGCTATTCTTCCCGCTCTGGGTATCAGCGGTCAGATGGTAGCTTATGCCGAGACTCCAGGTCCTATCAAGGATAAGGTTACAGCCCGTTTTTCTGATACGGCCAAAGGGCTCTACAGGCTGTATATAGGTCTTACGGCTGCCGAGGTTATACTGCTGAAGCTTGGCGGTATGAACTGGTATGATGCTTTTGTACACACCTTCGGAACAGTTGGAACTGGAGGTTTCTCCTCTTATAATACCAGCATTGCCCACTTTACCAGCCCTTACATCCAGATAGTAATAATTGTCTTTATGGTGCTGGCAGGAATGAACTTCAACCTGTACTACGTGGGAATAATTCAGAAACACGGACTTAAGACCATATTCAGGGATGACGAAACCAAATTCTATCTTTCTGCAATGGGCATCGCCACGCTGGCGATTTTCATATATAACAATATCATGGACGGTTTCCGTGATGCAGGCCATACACTTATAAATGCTGCATTCCAGGTAGCTTCCATTACGACGACTACAGGCTATGCCACGGACGACTTTGACCTGTGGCCTACATTTTCCAGGATGGTCATATTTGCCCTCTTCTTTTTCGGTGGCTGCTCAGGCTCCACCGGCGGAGGGATTAAATGCGTGCGTATTCTGGTATGCATGAAGCTTCTGCGCCGCAGTTTCTCTCTTAAAGTTCATCCTAACAGAGTGGTTCCCCTTTCTCTTAACGGAAAGGAACTTCCATCTGATGTTATCATAAAGATAACTAACTTTGTATTCACATACGTTGCTGTGCTCTTTGCCGGAACTCTGCTGCTGTCCATTGACAATATGGATTTTGTTTCCACTCTTTCTGCGGCAGCCAGCTGTCTTGGCAATATAGGCCCGGGCTTCAATCTGGTCGGACCGACTATGAACTACGCAGCTCTTACTGATTTTTCAAAATACGTCTGCTCCTTCCTTATGATTGCAGGCAGACTTGAGCTGTTCACCGTGTTCACTTTGTTTTCACGTCACTATTGGAATTCAAATCGTGTGTAGATAGAAAGGTTAAAGTTTAAAATGCATATAAACTATAAGGTTTACATTAAAATACTTGGTTTTCTGACGGCTATCGTAGGCCTGGGCATGCTTGTGTGCTCGGCTGTAGGTATGTTTTTCGGAGAGTGGACGGCCTCCGGTGCACTGCTTATAACTTCTCTGGTGTGTATCTCCGTAGGTTTTGTCATACTTACTCAGCTCAGATTCCGCAAAATAAATCTGCGTTTTCACGAGGGCTGGCTAATAGCCTGTATGAGCTGGGTGTACTGCTCCCTTCTGGGTGCCGTTCCTTTCTATTTCGGAGGCATGAATTATACTATAATAGGTTCGTTTTTTGAAGCGGTAGCAGGCTTTACAACCACAGGGTGTTCTGTATTTGATATCAGCCTGATGCCTAAGTGTCTTGCGCTGTGGAAAGCAGTTGCAAGCTGGTTCGGCGGCATGGGTATCCTGGTGTTTGTTGTTTCTATCTTCCCTTCTTTGGGGATCAGCGGTCAGTCTATTGCTTCAGCGGAAACCACAGGCCCTACCATTGCCAAACTTGATGCCAAGTACGCAGATACGGGTAAATTTCTCTATCTGGTATATATAGCCTTCACCGTAGCTGAGTTTATTCTGCTTATCATAGGTCCCCTGGACTGGTATGATGCCCTCATAACCACCTTCAGCAGCGTAAGTACCGGCGGTCTTGTCATAACTTCCGAAAACGAGGCTCTCTTTGCCTCTACTTATGTACGTATGGTGGTGCTGGTATTCACGGTTCTTTCGTCTCTTAATTTCTGCTCGTACTTTCTTATCAGGCAGAAAAGATTCAAGGAGGCTCTTTTAAATATAGAGACTCGTATTTTCTTTATAATTATCGGTGTGTCTACCATTCTGATAGCTTTGTGTCTTAAGTTTACCGGCACTTATTCAAGCCTGTGGCAGGCTGTCAAAGACAGCTTGTGTCAGGTGACTGCCTTTATTGCAACGTCAGGATACTATGTCTGTGACTATACAAAATGGCCTACATTTGCTGTAGTTATTCTGTTTACCCTGCTGTTTATCGGCGGCTGTTCCATGTCAACCTCAGGCTCCATGAAAGTAATCCGTTTCGTGGTTTTTGTAAAGCTTATCAAGAGGGGCATATTCAGACAGATTCATCCCAGAGCGGTAAAAGCCGTAGTAATAGACGGAGAAGCGGTTCCCGCAGATAAAGTTTCCGCTATAACTTCTCACATACTGCTGTACTTCGGAGTATTTTTCTTCTCCTGCATTATGCTCTCCTTCAATAACTTTGATATGGAGACCACTATAACTACAGCCATAGGAGTTTTCTCGAATACCGGAATGGCTATGGGCGAAGCCGGATGTACGGGATATTTTGGTATGTTCAGCCAGTTCTCACAGTTTTTCCTCGCCCTATTAATGATTATGGGAAGACTTGAAATGTATGCAATGCTTCTGCTCTTCTCCAAATCCTTCTGGAGATTGGACAGCGTCAAATCAATATAGATATTTTACTAAAAAACGGTCACTCTATCTAATAGAAGGAGGACCGTTTTATGCTTGTAAAGGATTTGATGACCACTGCAGTCACATCAGTTACACCTGGCAGTCCCGCTGCCGCAGCTGTGAAAATCATGCGGTCAGAAGATGTTGGAATCGTTCCAGTATGCGATATTCAGGGCCACCTCCTGGGTGTAATAACAGACAGAGACATCCTCATGCGTGACGGGCTGGACAAAAGTGTCGAAGAAGTTATGAGCTGCAATGTGGTTTGTACTGCTCCAAAGGAAAACATCCATGATGCTGCCGTGAAAATGTCCGAACACGGAGTCCGCCGCCTTCCTGTGGTGGAAAACGATAAACTTGCCGGCATGCTTTCCATAAAGGACCTGGCCGGAAGGAAAGTATTCACTGCCGAAATCGGTCACATAATGTACAATGTCTGTAACAAAAAACCGCAGCGGATTTAATCACTGCGGCTTTTATGCATAATCTGAAAATCTATCTGTTTTTCCTGCGGTCTGGCATCCGTGACCCTCACTCTTACCCTTTCACCCAGCAGATAAGGTCTGGCAAGCTCTGACGCCAAAGCCATCCCCTCAATGGTGTTGGGCAGTTCGACATAAACTCCGAAGTCGGTTACTCCACTTACTACTCCGTCGTACTCTTCCCCGATATGAGCCTCCATGAACTGGGCCTTCTTCATCTTGTCTACTTCACGCTCCAGCTCTTGAGCTTTGCGTTCAGTCTTTGACGAAATATCAGCTGCCTTTTCTGCGTCCATCCTGTACTTTTCCAGCTTTTCCTCGGTCATGCGTCCTGTGATGGACTCCTTGATTATCCTATGAATTATCAGGTCTGGGTACCTTCTTATAGGCGAGGTGAAATGGCAGTAATATCTGAAGGCCAGGCCGAAATGGCCTTCGCATTCAGTACTGTAGCGAGCCTTTTTCATGGTCCTCAGCATCACTCTGTTTACCACGCTTTCATAAGGCTTATCCTCTATGTCAGCAATAATGTCCGCCAGTGTTTTCGGGTAGATGTTGTCAGCGCTGCCCTTAAGCTTGATACCAAAATTCATAAGGTAAGTCTTAAGGTCCATGATTTTTTCCGGATCAGGCTTTTCGTGAATCCGGTACACGAAAGGATAGTTGAGCCAGAAAAAGTGCTCTGCCACCGTTTCGTTAGCCACCAGCATGAATTCTTCTATAAGCCGGTTGGCAGCTCTCCTTTCTTCAAGCTCCACGGCAATGGGATTTTCATCTTCGTCCAGCGTTATGACGGCCTCTGAAATATCAAAATCCAGGCTGCCTCTCTGTTTTCTCCTGTGGCGCAATATTGCTGCCAGCTCTCCCATGAGCTTAATATCTCCCACTATGCTGCTGTATTTTTTGCTGAATACCTTGTCATCTTTTTCCAGAATATCTGAAACATCATCATAAACCAATCTTGCCGATGATCTTATGACTGACTCCTGTATGGAATGGTCTACCACTGCGCCTTCTCCGTTAATTTCCATAAAACATGAAAGTGTCAGCTTGTCTTCTCCTTCGTTCAGGCTGCAGCTTCCGTTAGAAAGGGCCTTCGGCAGCATTGGCACCACTCTGTTGATTAAATAGACGCTGGTACCGCGTTTCAGTGCTTCCCTGTCCAGATATCCGTCTTCGGCCACAAAATGGCTTACATCTGCAATATGGACTCCGAGAAGGTAATTCCCGTTGGGCAGCATTTCTATTGAGACCGCATCGTCCAGGTCCTTGGCCGTCGGTCCGTCTATGGTAAATATGGTTTTGTCACGAAGGTCAAGTCTGCCGCTTTCTGAAATCATTTTCTCGGTTATAGGTTCCCTTGAACGGGCCTTGGCCTCAGCATTTACTCTGCTTGGAAATGTTTCGTATAGTCCATAGGCTCTTATGAGGCTGAGCACATCGCTGCCCGGCTGCCCTTCCCTGGCGATAACCTCGGTTATTTTTCCCTCAAGGCTGTGTGACACGTCAGGATACCGGGTTATCTTAGCGACCACCTTATCCCCTGTCTGCGCATTTCTTGCAAAATCCCTTTTGACGAAAACATCCTCCCCTATTTTCTTATCGTCAGGTATCACAAATCCATAATGCTTATGTTTCTCAAAGGTTCCTACCAGTTCGGTTGTTTTATGCTCCAGAATCTGTATAACTCGTGCCTCATGTGAGCGCCTTGTCATGTGTGGCGGCAGTATTTCTGCCTCCACAGTGTCACCATTCATGGCTCCACCCATCTTATCCGGCGCCACGAAAAAGTCGGCTCCTTCCTCCTGGCGGATGAACCCAAATCCTTTTTTATGTTTTTCTATTATTCCTGTAATTCTCTGCATTTCTCTTTTCATATGTAAGAGTATATTCTGCCTGGTTTCTTAAGTCAAGTCCCATAAAAAAGTCAAGGTCTCCCTGTGTGAAAAAGGAGACCTGCTTTAATGTTTCAATGCTTTTATGTCAGTTTTTGCAAAACCTTAGAAATGCCCTCAAATCACTTTAGGCCACTCCGTTGGTTTTATTGTTGTCCCTGTTATCAATGCCTGTGTCGTTTGTGTCATTGTTATTGTTGGTTCTACCTTCGTTGTCGTTGCCGCCGAGCATGTTATCCACGTCGTCTCTGATATTGTCTCCGGCTCTGCCGATATCGTCGCCCAGATTGTTGTCGCGGTTGTCATTGTTATTCACTCCGTCGTTTACTCCAGGTGTGTTATCATTGACACCGTTGTTATTTCTGCCACAGCCTGCCATAACAAGAGATGCGATAAGCAGTAAAATCATTAGGATGATAGTAGTCTTCTTTTTCATAAAAACACTCCTTTCTTCATTCACACTTAGTTTGGGGTGTTTTTAATAAAATATGCGATAAAAAATTAAAAATTTTTAAAGCCTCCCGGCGCACTGCCTGAGCAATGCCTTAGGAGGCTTTTCGGTCACAGACTCAATGGCCTTTATGTTTTTCCTTGCGCTTCTGCTGCTTCTGTTCAAAGCGTCTCTGCTTCTCAGCTTCCTTCATCTCCCTGCTGATAACCTTTCGCTCGACCTTCATCTGTTCGTGCTGTAGCTTCAATGCCTGCTGAGACCTGGTGCCGATTCCGGTCTGCTCCATCTGGTGCTTCGCTTCACGCTGCATCCTTTTGGGGTTCACCTTCGTTTCCTTAAAGTCAGAATCAACAGCCGGACTGAACTTCAGCTTCGAGTATTCTCTGAGCACAAAATCATATACTTCGTATATCTTTGGTTCTGTACCGAAGGTTACTTTACACACTGATAGCTTACTGCCCTCACTGCGCTCAAAAACTCCGACCCAGAACGGTTCCTCAAAGAATACGGTCAGCCTGCCCGTTATTCTGTCCATGACTCACCCCTCCTTAAACTTAAAAAATAAACAGCTTTCATGAAAAGTAAACCTGTTCTGACGAAGTTTCAACGACCGTTGAAAATTAATTTCTCAGGTTTACTTTTTGCCAAATTAAACGGTCAGCGACCCTTCTTAACCCTGTTCAGCAAAACATAAACCCCTATCAGAACCACCACCGTTACTCCGAGGATAAGGTACATAGTACCGACCTTAACTTTATCATCGAAGAAGTAAATGTTGCAGTCGATGGAATCTTTGATAGCCTCCACTACTTCATCAGGAAAGCCCTCATCACCCATTTCCTCAAACACGCCGTGCAGTGCGTGGTTTCTCAGAAGTGAAGTACCATAGGTCCCAGGAAGGAATGAGAGAACTTTCTGCAGGCCTTCGGAAAACTGCGATATAGGCATATACGCACCACATATGAAGCCGTAGCCTGCACTGACCACAGTTCCCACCGCCGAAATCTGTCCCTGAGTGGACAGAAACAGATTTATAATAGATGAAAGCGCCGTGCCAAACAGTGTCAGCAGGAAAATGTCCAGCATTATAAGCAGCACGTCAGAGGCTGTCATATACCAGCCGGTAAATCTTATGTAGATAAAGCACACTCCCATTGCCACATAGCATATAATCAGCGTCACAAGCAGCGTAGAAAGATAATATCCCATGGCCAGAGTCCAGCTTTTAACCGGTGTTATAGCCAGGTCGTTTCTGGTACCGTTTACCTTGTCCTGTACCATCAGCATGTTGGAACAAAAAGCTACAGTAACACAGCACACCGCCAGAAGTGATGAGAACAGCTGCCCGCCGACGCATCCGTCGATGAGTCCCTCATCCACAGAAAAGAACTCAGGAATGGCACCTGTAAAGGAGTCTTTATAAACATTAGCCAAAAAGGTCGCATACAGCACCAGCAGAATCACCGGCGTAATAAGGGATGTGAAAAACATGCCCTTATCCTTGAAGAACAGCTTGGTGTCTCTTTTTATCAGTGCTCTAAGTTCTTTCACCGATCTCACCTCCTGTCAGAACCTTGCCCGTTGCGGCAAGGAAAATATCGTCCATTTTCCCCTTTGTAATCTCGTAATCTCTGAAAATCTCCGGATGCTGCAAAATTAGTTCCGTCGCATGGGCTGTATCTGCAACCTCAATGCGATAGGCACCCGGAATTTTTTCGGGAGCAGCACCCAGCACCCTGGCTTCCTCCTCTGTTGCCCCATACAGAGTTATGAAGTCTCCGGTATACTTGTTTTTAAGTTCAAGAGGAGTGCCCTCTGCAACGATTCTGCCGCTGTCCAGAATAACAACATAATCTGCATCGGCAGCCTCCTCCATATAGTGAGTTGTAAGAAAAACCGTCATGTTCTGCTCTTTTCTCAGTCTGGAAATGGCACTCCATAGCAGCTTCCTTGTCTGCGGGTCAAGTCCCGTAGTAGGCTCATCCAGAATCAGAATCTTCGGGCTGTGAAGAAGAGCCCTGGCAATGTCGATTCTCCTTCGCTGACCTCCCGAAAGCTTACCCACCATTCTCTTCATCAGGTCATCAAAGTCCAGAAGTTCGGCAAGCTCCGACAGTCGCTTATTAAAGGCAGCGCCGGTAATCCCGTACAGGGCTGCCCTGCTCTCAAGATTTTCCTTTACTGAAAGGGCTTTGTCCAGCACAGAATTCTGGAAAACAACCCCCAGTTCTCTTTTAATGCTGTCCACGCTATCATCCAGATCTGTGCCGCTTATGACCACCTTGCCGCTGTCTTTGGACTGCTGACCGCACATTATGGAAATAGTCGTGCTCTTGCCGGCGCCATTTACACCCAGAAAGGCAAAAAGCTCCCCTTCCTTTACACGAAAACTCAGGTCGCGTACCGCCTTCACTTCTCCGAAGGTTTTGTTCAGATGCTCTATTTCGATTATGGTTTTTCTCTCACTCATTTATAATCTCTCCTCTATCAGGTGCTAAATCTTAAAGTTACAGTTCTGCAAAAATCTTTGTTCCCCTTTTTCTGAGCCATAGCAGCAGTAAGCATGCTGCCGCGGCTATAATGAATGTCGCCAGTACAAGAAAGGCCATAGGCGTCATCAGGTTTCTGAGAAGGAAATACAAACCTCCCAGCACCAGCACCTCAAGCCAGCTTCCGAATATGGCAATAAGCACAGCCATGCTTTGCTTGATTACCACTGTCTCGTTTACCCAGTTAAGATTAGGCATTTTCAGATTCAACGCCAGTCCCACGGCCGCTCCCAGAACGATAAAGAGCAGCTCAAACAGACCGACAAGAACTGCCTCCACAGGACTGATTCCCAGCACAACAGAAATACTGACAATGAATATAACGGCAGGAACTGATGTCACAAGCACGTGCAGCAGCAGCTTTGCCTTAAGCACTGTCCATGCAGATACAGGCATGGACTGAAGAATCCATATATTCTTTCCTTCCAGGGAAACGGATGGGGACGTAATATCGTTCATGGCAGTCACCAGGCCCAGCATTCCGGCCAAAGCCAGCAGTATCAGACTATCTGCGCCCGGCATCATCTGATTGAGCATCTCCATAAGCTGATGCAGATAATCGGATTTGGTCACAGCCATGACTGCCCCTGCTAGAAAGGCAACGGAACCAAGACCGCAGTTTATAAGGTATACGGTGCTTCCCGTAAATCTTTTTGCTTCCTTCTTAAAGAGTGCACCCAGCTGAGAGCCGGCTTTCATTGCTTTATGTTCGTATCTGGCCTTAGCCACAGTGTCCTTTGCAATGGCAATTTTGATAAAGCTCGCCGACAACAAGAAATACACCAGCGCAAACAATGCGATAACTATACCTGCAAAAATCGCCAGAGAACAGGCTTTACCCTCGCAGGCAAGACCCAGATGATAAACAGGAAAAAGCGCCTTTCTTACGGTACTTCCAATTTTATCTCCATTTATAAGGATCAGCTGCAGGTAATTATAAACCTTTGTATATACATAGAAATATCCACCCAGAAGGCCTAAGGTCACAACTATGCTGATAAGTCTTTTAACGCTGCCTTTAAGGTGAGCAGAAATCAAACCCATGAGCCATCCCAGCACACATGAAAGCACCAGTGCAAACAGTGAAACCAGAAGGGTCACTATAATCTGCGACACCAATGTTCCTGCTCCGCCAAACCCTTTCAGGTGATAAACCAGCATTGACGGTACCATAACCACCAGAGTGAAATCAAAGCTCATCACGAAGATGCTCGTCATCCTTGCCAAAAGAAGCGCTGACGGCTTAACAGGCATGGAAAGAAGCAGTTCATTATCTTTCGCCCTGTAAAGTCCCGAGTATGCTGTAAAAATACTTCCGAAAACACCTGCCACAATGGCCATCAATCCGACAATAGCAAAGAACAGCCAGCCAAGGCCTGCATTTACCAAAGGCTCACATAACATATCAGCCATAAGGTAAAACATCCATCCTATGGCAACCACCACATAGACCATAAGCAGAGCGTACATAATAAGTGAGCCCCTGGAGCGCCGCTTTCCCTTCTTAGCGCTCTGGTAGAAAAATGCACCCAGCTCCATAATCTGCTTTTTGACGAGAACCTTAACCATGATTTTCCTCCAGTTCAAGGAATACGGATTCGAGGGATTCATCGCCCCTTACTTCATCCATAGTTCCGGATTTAATCAGTCTGCCGCCTTTAATTATGGCGATTCTGTCGCAAAGCTTTTCGGCCACCTCAAGCACGTGGGTGGAAAAGAAAATAGCTCCGCCCTCATCGCAGATTGTACGCATAATCTCCTTGAGCTGGTGTGATGCCTTAGGGTCGAGGCCCACGAAAGGTTCATCCATTATGATCAGCTTTGGCTCGTGTATAAGTGCAGAAATCAGCGCCAGCTTCTGTTTCATTCCGTGGGAATATGCACTTATTGGCTGAGCAAGGTCTGCCGTAAGCTCAAAGGTATCTGCATAACGGTGAATAAGCTCTTCCCTGCTGGATGCGCTCACGCCGAAAATATCCGCCACAAAATTCAGATACTGAATTCCTGTCATAAAATCGTATAAATCCGGATTGTCCGGTATATATGCCAGCATGGATTTGCACTCCAGAGGGCTTTCCTTAATGGATTTCCCTCCGATATAAATTTCTCCGCTGTCAAAAGGCAAAATCCCGCAGCATGCCTTTATGGTGGTTGTTTTACCGGCTCCGTTATGTCCGATAAAGCCATATATTTCTCCCGGTTTTATCTGCAGTGACAGATCGTCCACTGCTTTTTTCTCTCCATACTGCTTAGTAAGATGTTCTATTCTGAGCATAGCTCTAATACCTCCTATACTGTTTTGCCCGATTATATACCTTCCAGTCGGTGTAAGGTCAAGATAAACTTTTTGATTTTATCCTGCTATATCCTTTTTAATGTATTTTATATAAGCGGCAATAATTCCTGCGATTCCAAGTGCCATGCCTATGCATACCATTACAGAATCTATCTCGCCGTTTGTGATTATATCAGCACCGTCGGAAAATCCGAAAGGTGTAAT
>JALFXR010000247.1 GCA_022787405.1 Bacillota bacterium | reverse complement strand
AGCATTTTTTCAAGTTAGTACCTGTCGCCTACACCGGTTAAGTCAACGGCAATATTTTCTGCCTCCATAGCCTTGTGAAAACCTATGTTGCTCATAACCGTGGCAGTTACTTTATCATCCTTAAGGCGCCCTTCTTTCTTAAGCATTTTGGCACAAATGGCAATTGTCTTATCTCCATCCAGTGCTCTGCCCTTTTCGTCGGAAACTATAAGCCTGTCTGCGTCTCCATCAAATGCCAGCCCTATGAAAGCACCTTCTTTAACCACTCTTTCCTGAAGTTTCTCAGGATGAGTGGAACCGCACCCGTCATTGATGTTTATACCATCTGGCATGTCGCCTATGGTTACCACTTCAGCCCCCAGGCTTTCGTACACACGGCGCGCCACCTGATATGATGCTCCGTTAGCGCAGTCCAGAACCACTTTCCTTCCGTCCAGACGGAAGTCTGCAGTCTCTATCAGATGCTGTGCGTAAAGTTCGGCAGCACTTTCCTCGGCCTCCAGGCATTTGCCTATAAGGTCGCCTGTGATGTGACTGTTCACATCTATACTGCTTATAATTATGTCCTCTATTTTTTCCTCGATGAGGTCATCAAGCTTGAAACCTTCTGAGTTAAAAAACTTTATTCCGTTGTATTCAAATGTATTGTGAGAGGCACTGATAACAATGCCTGCATCGGCTTTATAGTATCTGGTCAGATATGCTACCGCCGGTGTAGGAATAATGCCTGCCTTTATAACATTGCCTCCCACAGCCAGAATACCTGCCGTCAGAGCATTTTCCAGCATATCTCCGGATACCCTCGTATCCCTGCCTATTATTATAGTGGGCCTTTTGCTTTCACTGCTGAGTACGAAAGTCCCTGCCTTCCCCAGATTGAAGGCCAGCTCAGGAGTCAGCTCCTTATTGGCAATTCCTCTCACTCCATCGGTTCCGAATAGTCTTCCCATGTTTTTACCTCGATTCTTCAGTCATTCTTTGATTATTCGATGATAACTTTTATTACACTAGGATTGTATTCCAATTCTAGCCCTTTATTCTCACAAATACATTTCAGCTCTACAGTATGCGTACCCGGATCAAGCCCGCTGACATCCGCATATAGTCTGAAATCATCTTCTGAAATCTGTTCTATGACTTCAGCATTTCCGGAAACAGATACTTTTACGGTAACATCCTCTACAGTAGGTATTATATCTTCGTCAACTCCTTCGAGAACAATATCGTTTTCTGTAAAAGTGAAATCTCTTGTAGCTGCTCCTGCGACTGCAACCGTTATCTGCAGATGCTGTGAATCCGTAGCCACTTCTATTCCTTCCGGCAGCAGTGGTTCTATATTGATTACCGTATCTTCAAAGATGTCTGAAACGTCCACAGGCTTGCACGTTATGGAGCCTATCTGAGAAAGCAGTTCGTCCGTACCCTTGATTGTAATGGTCTTCGGCACGGAAATCTCCCTTGTGACAAAGGTATTCTGGTTGCCCGTAATCGGAACATTGAGAGTCACGGTCTTCTTGTCGTGCATTATAGTGGTAATGGACACATTTTCGAATTCAAGAGTCACGTTATCCACAACCTCCCCTTTCCGGTCGACAGGCACCAGCTCAATGTTAAGAGATTTCATGGTATTTCCAACCTTGCCTGCATCGACAGATGCGTTAAGTGCGGTCACGCTGTTTACAAGAGTTTCTGCACCTCTTACCTTTACCTTTTCTCTGCTTACCTGCACTATGTAAGGCTCACTATCGTCGCTGGTCTGGTTGGTTATAACCACATTCACAGGCTTGTATTCTTCGGCAAGTTTGTCAACAACCACCGTTACCTTCTGAAGACTGACGCTTTTTATATCAACATTCTCCGGCTTCTCCACCATGAGCTTCACGGTATTTTCACCTTCCTTGAGTCCCTCCAGGTCGGCTGTGACTTTGAAATCCTTGGCCTTTACCTTGTTCTTGAGGCTTCTCTGTCCGGTGTAGGAAATATTCACGGACTCCGAAGGTGTGTCAAGGACTACAAGTCCTGCCTTCTCCAAGGCTTCTGCGTTAACATAGTTTATAGGTACATTTCTCATGGTTCCGCCATAGGAGGAGCTGTCATCCCCAAGCACATATGCCCAGAGACAAATGGCTGCAAGCAATGCAATAACCAGGTTTATCTTGTTATTCTTCAGCATTTTTTACCCCCTTGCTTCACGCCCTTGAGAATTGACGACAGCTTTTCGCTCAGTGTCCTGTTGGATTCCTCCAGGTATATATTATACAAGGTTTTTTCGATTTTCTTAACGTCAAGGAATCTGGTCAGCTTGCCGTTCTGTGCAATAGAAATAATACCTGTTTCCTCTGAAACGATTATTACCAGTGCATCTGAGTTTTCGGATATGCCGATTCCGGCTCTATGTCTGGTTCCAAGTTCCTTGTTAAGGTTTTTATTCTGTGTAAGCGGCAGAACACAGCCTGCTGCGTAAAGTCTGTCGCCTCTGATTATGAGCGCTCCATCATGCAATGGTGCGCCCTCATAAAAGATGTTGCCTATCATCTGTGCCGATACAGCTGCATCTATGACTGTTCCCGTCTCAACTATATCGCTCAGAGATGTCTCACGCTCTATTACTATGAGTGCTCCGGTCTTAGAGGCCGACATATCGTCGATTGCCTCTACAAGCTGACCCACCATGTATTTTGCTTCTTCCTTGTCCACCTCGCTAAGCACGTTGCTGAACTTGCTTCTGCCAAGGTATTCAAGTCCCCTTCTCAGTTCAGGCTGGAAAATTACCACAACAGCAATCAGTCCTACTGTCATCAGTCCTGAAAGAATCCAGTGCAGCGTGTAAAGCTGCAGTTCCTTGGAAAGCAGCGTCGCAATGACAAGCAGCAGCAACCCCTTGGCCAGCTGCTCGGCCCTGGTTTCTCTTATGAATCCGATGAGTTTGTAGATGATAAATGTCACGATAAGAATATCCAGAATGTCTGTAAATCCAATGCCTGAAACTATCTTATCAACTAATTGTTCCATAAATCTCATTCTCCCATACTTAGTCAATTCTATTTTACTTGAAAAGTGTGTGCTTTTCAAGGGGATAGTGTGATTTTTAACATTGCTGTTTACATGCATGAGAACCGTGGTTGACAATTCGTCGTTTTAAAATATCCTGACTGTATCAGACCGATTATTTCAAATAAAATCCTCAACATGTGCACTTAAATACTCTGTTATCTTCCTGAACACGGGCAATGCTGTAGCTGATCCGGATACTCCATCCTCCACGAATACAGTAATGACGAATCTCCTAGACCGGTCCGCACCATAAACATCTGTCTCAGGCAGGTCAATATCGCAAAACCCGGTAAACCAGCAGTCCTTCACGGCCCTGCCTCCGCGCAATGCCTCCGCTGTCCCTGACTTTCCCCACACAGGCAGTTCCCAGGCTTTTGAGGAACCGGTGCCATCGGTCATGACACCGCTCATCATGGTCTGCAGGGTCTGTGCTGTCTGAGGTGATATAAATTGACGGGAGATTTCATCTGCGGCGGCCGTGGAGGCAGAATTGGTAATGGCATTGACGTCACCCGGCTCTGCCGAAGCGACCGCCGGGACGCTGGCGGTCGGTGAAATTGCCTCTGATGATGACTGTCCGGACCGGCCCGCCAGCACATGAAGAGGCCTGCTGGCGCCGCCCCCTGCTATAATTGTCGTAAGTCTGGATATCTGGAGGGGCGTCGTCAGCAGGCGGCCCTGTCCGATAGATATGTTGGAAATCTCCTGCCGGTCAGTTTCTGACACATCAGGGACTAAGCCGTCGCTTTCCTCAGGATAGTCATCAAAGACCTCGGTTCCAAGACCCATCCGCAATGCCATATCCAGAACAGCATCCCGTCCTATGTCACGCCCAAGCTGAGCAAAATAACAGTTGCAGGAATGTGCCATGGCCTCACACATATCTATCATGCCATGGCCGCCCGCAGGTGCGGTGGAGCATGAAACAGTCACTCCCTCCACCTCCGTCACACCGCTGCATTTGTACTGACAATCTGCCGTGCAGAATCCATTTTCGAGAGCGGCAGCGGCAACAACCAGTTTGAATACAGAACCTGGCGGGTACGCCGCCTGAAGTGTCTTATTGATAAGACAGTCTCCGTCACTTTGGAGACAGTCAGCGATTCTGTTAGGATTGAAGGTCGGAACAGATGCCATAGCAATTATTTCGCCGCTGGCGGCATCGGTTACTATACAGGCCCCGGAACCGCTTGCTGCTGAGTTTCCGCAAGCCTCTTCCATAAGTTCTTCACACTTTTTCTGCAGACCAAGCTCAATGGACGTCACGATGGAATTATCCTCCGGCGCCGCACCTTCCTCACTTCGGATGTACGGCGCCCGACCGGGCAGAATGTTTCCGGCAGCATCGGCAGTAAGTACAAGTTGGTTTTGCCCTGCCTTCAGCCTTTCCTCAAACATGTATTCAAGGCCGGAAACACCGCGTTTTTCCGACTGATTAAGATATCCTACCAGATGGCATGCCGGCTGTGCATCAGAATATCTGGAAGTACTGCAGAAAACATATGCATTAAAGTCAGATTTGAGTCTTTCATTTATTTCCTCACTGTACATTTCGCTTCTGTATACCAGATACTTTGAATCATCTGCTGTCAGCTGACCGGCACCGATGGAAGCCAGCAATTCTGAACCCTCATCAGTCATGCGTTCCCGTTTTATGATGTAATAATACTGACAGCTGCCGCCGGTAAGAGGCTTCATGTTTCTGTCAAAAATCTGTCCACGCGTATCAATGCCCTCAATAACCATTTCATACTGCGCTGTTGCCACCTCACTGAAATCATCGTGGCAGATCACCTGTATAGAAAAAAGACGACATGCCAGTGCTGCCATCGGCACCAAAAATAATACAAGAACTGTCCTGACTCTTTTCCTGTTTTTATCCATAATAAAACCTCCAACGGTCATTTACCGTCAGAGGTAGTTTTGCCGTCAGAGGTAGTTTTCATTCATTGCACCTTATCGCAGATGTAATCCACCACCTGATCAATAGTCATGTGGGTACTGTCTATTTCCTCAGCTTCTTCAGCCTTTCGAAGCGGATTCAATGCACGGGTTGAATCATTATGGTCACGCTCCACAATCTGTGCAAGCACCTGGGCCAGGTCGCTTTCCTGCCCTTTTTCCAGCATCTCCTTATGTCTGCGCAAAGCCCTTTCCTCTGCAGTCGCTGTAAGGAAATACTTGTACTCAGCATCCTTCAGTACGTTGGTTCCAATGTCCCTGCCGTCCATGATGACGCTTTTTGAATGTCCCATCTTACGCTGAAGCTCAACCAGCTTGCTCCTCACAGAACCAAGCGCTGAGCAGTCAGAAGCTGCTTTTGAAACCTCAGGTGTCCTGATGAGATCGTTTACTATTTTGCCGTCAAGGAACACGTTTCCCCTGTCAAAATCAATTTCTGTGCGGGCTAGCATATCTGACAGAGCATCGCTTTCCTCCATGGCAAGACCCTCCGAGAGCATCTTGAGTCCGATAGCCCTGTACATAGCCCCGGTATCTATATAGTCTATGCCCAGACGTTTTGCCACAGCCTTTGCTATGGTTGACTTTCCGGCTCCGCTGGGTCCATCAATTGCAATTCTGAAAATTCTTTCCGTCATCTACTTATCCTGCTTTCCTATGAGTTTTTCTATCTCCTTGATGAAAGTGTTCACGTCCGTAAACTGGCGGTATACAGAAGCAAACCGCACATAAGCCACTTCATCTACCTTTTTGAGGTGCTCCATGATAAGTTCTCCAATGTAGGTGCTGTCCACCTCTCTTTCCATGCGGTTGTTCAGCTCCCGTTCGATATCGTCAACAATCTGCTCCATTCTGGCCATGGAAACAGGCCGCTTCTCACAGGCCTTGACTATACCGTTAAGCACCTTCTGTCTGTCGAATACCTCACGGCGGTTATCTTTCTTAACTACCATAAGAATAGTTTCCTCAACCTTCTCATAGGTGGTGAATCGCTTATTACATTTATCGCAGCCGCGCCTTCTTCTTATGGCATGTCCCTCTTCTGTAGGGCGTGAATCTATAACTTTAGTATCAGGATTGTCACAAAACGGGCATTTCATGCTTCAATACCTCCATTCTTGGTACTCTTTTCATATACTATACCACATCTTGTGGCCCTAAGTCCACTAAAATCACATCATCGCCTACGGTTTTTACTTTTTCCCATTTGATAAGTATGTCGTTTTCTCCTCGCCCGAAGAATCCCAGAAAACCTCTCTCCGACGGAATCACTATTCCTCCTATAACTCCTTTTTCCAGATCCACTTCTATATCACTTACGAAGCCTACGCTCCTGCCGTCATAAATGTTTATGACTTCTTTATTCTTGAGTTTATCCGTGCTCAGCATACCTTGTCCTCCCGCTGTCCCACAGGAAACCCTCATGCTGCAGGGTGTCATGTGGGCTTTAATGTAATGCTATATTGTATTCGATGGAAACAAAAAATATGCTCAAAACCCCGGACAGCCTGTGTCCGGGGCTTAAAAATCTATTGCTCGGCAGCTACCACCCTATAGTATGCCTTTGATGTTATAAGATATGATGCAACATAGAACAGGGCAAATGCCGCAAATGCCCCCAAGGTTATCCCCGCAAGCAGAGACGTATTGCTTATCATGAAGACTCTCAGCATCAGTGCTATTATCGGGAAAGCAAAGGCCATATGCACTGCTGCTCCCAGAAGCGGAATGAAAAATACTGTCAGTACCTGAGAGTTTATTGTCTTCTTCACCTCATGGCGGCTCATGCCCACCTTCTGCATGATGTCGAATCTTTCCTTATCGTCGTATCCCTCGATTACCTGTTTGTAATACATGATTATTACTGTAGCCCCCATAAATAAGATGCTCAGGAGAATTCCCAAGAAAAACAGTCCACCGTAAAGTCCGTATATTTCACCTGCCGACGCTCTGTTCCTGACGTCGAACATCATCTTATCGTACATTGCCAGACCCTCGAAGGTCGCGTCGTGATTTTCACCTTGAACTGTGTATATCTTCTCCTGTATCTGACGGAGGCTGCTGCTGTCCTGAATTCTGAGCCCGTCGCCGGAACTCATATCAAATGCCCTGTAAGCCGCAAGCTCCGGTCCCGGACAGCCGTCTTCCATAGCCTCTTTCTCAACGATATCATATATCCTCAGAAGAACACTTTCATCTGCAACTACAAGATACAGGCAGTCGCTCATGTCTGCGGCATCAATTCCGCGCATTACCAGCCCCGAGGCCTCCCCTTTCACCTTCAGTTCTTCCGCTCCAAAGCATATAACAGTTTTATCATAGCTTATTCCCTTACCGAATACCAATACCTCATCAGCTGCCAGAGCTTCATTCCTGCTGAAGTTTCTGTTATAGTCCTCCAGTGTTACCATGGACAGGCTTATTACATCTGTGTCTCCGTTAAAGACTGAGCATCTGAAAGATGTTCTATCCGTCTCATCGGGTTTCCCATAGAAGCTGCACAGATTGTATTTAATCTCACCGGCGGGCTTTATGTTCTCGTC
>JALFXR010000237.1 GCA_022787405.1 Bacillota bacterium | reverse complement strand
CCCGGCCCTACTATAAGAGTTTCCTTCCTGATAATCTTCTCTGTGGCCAGCTTAACGATTTTGGTAAGCTGCGGCACTACAGAGCTTATGATGGCTCCTTCGATAACCTCAGGATTGATTCCGTGAATGTCAAGGACCATCTTGATGTCTATGGCGTATTCCAGTTCCATCTTGCTGCTGTTGGTAGACAGTCTCTCTATAAAGTAAAGCTTTTCTTCGTCAATACAACCCAGAACGATGTTGGTGTTTCCTATATCTATAGCTAAAATCATTTTAATTCTCCTCGTCTTTTTTCGATGCACTCCATGATGCTATCGATGATTCTGGCTGCAGTTTCCTCCTTGGAAAGCAGCGGCAGCTGGATCTGGCTGTCCTTGGTGATAAGCGTTACCACGTTGGTGTCACCCTGAAATCCTGCCCCTGCAGTATTGAGGCTGTTGGCGGCTATCATATCCAGATTTTTCTTTTCCAGCTTCTTTACGGAGTTTTCGATGAGGTTCTCCGTCTCCATAGAAAAGCCGCAGAGGAACTGTCCCGGTCTCTTGCTGCTGCCCAGAGCCGCCAGGATGTCCTTAGTCCTCTCCATCTCTATGGAAAGGTCTGCATCTTTCTTTTTCATCTTATGCTCTGCGGCATGTTTAGGCTTGTAGTCTGCAACTGCTGCAGCCTTGATGACGATATCCGCATCAGCAGCTTCTCTTACAACAGCCTGATACATATCTTCAGCCGAAACCACAGGGATAACCTCAGCAAACAGAGGCTTTTCCAGCGCCGTCTGCCCTGTCACCAAAGTCACTTCCGCTCCTCTTGCCGCGCAGACTCTGGCAATGGCGTAGCCCATCTTTCCTGAGGAATGGTTGGTGATGTATCTTACCGGGTCGATGGCTTCCTGGGTAGGTCCGGCAGTAACCAGAACCTTTTTGCCTGTCATATCCTTTTCGTAGGCAAGAGTCTGATAAATGTACTGACGGAGCACCTCAGGCTCAGGCATTTTACCCGCTCCCGTGTCTCCGCAGGCCAGATGGCCCTCTGCAGGCTCTATGACCTGCCAGCCGTACTTCCTGAGTACTTCAAGGTTGTCCTGAACTACAGGGTTCAGATACATCTCCGTGTTCATGGCCGGAGCTATGAGCTTAGGGCATGTGCGGCATGCCAGCACCGTAGTTGTCAGCATGTCGTCTGCGATGCCGTGAGCCAGCTTGGCTATTATATTAGCCGTAGCTGGAGCGATAATAACAGCGTCCGCCTTTTTCGCCACAGCCACATGCTCCACTTTAAATTCAAAATTTCTGTCAAAGGTATCCACCAGGCATTTGTGTCCGGTGAGTGTTTCGAAAACAATCGGACTGATGAAGTTCTCACCATTCTTTGTCATAAGAACCTCTACGTCATATCCGTCTTTTATCAGCATGCTGGCCAGGGAAGCAGACTTATATGCGGCTATTCCTCCCGATACTCCCAGCAGTACCGTCTTCTTTTTTTCCATGAAAAAATTCCTTTCAGTCAGTTATATTATTTAGATTTATATTCTTTCCAGTACTTGCTGTACATATCGTCGGCCTCAGCGCCCAGATTTTTCAGGGTCTCACACTTAGCCAGAACCTCTGCGCCCGGGTTAAGCACCGGATTATCCGTCAGGTCCGCTATCTGAGTGTTCGGAATGGCATAGGTCAGATATTCAAAATTGTCCGCCGCCACCTCACCGTCAAGCATGAAGTTTATCCAGGCCTCACCGCCTTCCTTATTGGCCGCATTGGCTGTCAGTGCCCAGCAGTCTGTCCATACCTCGGTGCCTTCCTCTGGAATCACAAACCCCATATTTTTGTTAAGTTCCTGCGAGTAAAGAACTTCTCCTGAATTTACCACTGCAATGGCTGCGGATTCTCCTATCATAAGCTCACGGGCACTGTCGTTGGCCAGCTTGTACACCAGAGGTTTCTGTTTCAGCAGAAGATCCGTCATCTCAGCCACTTCCTTCTCATCAGTGGTATTCATGGAATAACCAAGAATCTTTCCCGCGATCATATACATTTCTCTCAGGGAATCAGGCATTACAATCTGATCAGCATACTTTTCATCCCAGAGGTCTTCCCACGAATCGATGGTCGAAGCATCCACCATGGTTTTATTATACATGATGCCATAAGTCCCCCAGGTATGCGGCACACTGTACTTCATTCCCGGGTCGAATTCATCGAAGAAAGGTTTTACACTCTCTGCAATATTAGCTGCATTTGGCACGTTGTCATAGTTGATTTCCGCCAGCAGGCCGCCGTCTATGAGCTTGGCTATCATATAATCTGATGCGCATATAACGTCATACTGTGCAGTATTATTTTTTATAACCGGATAAAGCTCCTCGTTTGTATCGAAGTAGTCTATTACAACGTCGTAGCCTGTAGCCTCCTCAAACTCATACTCCAGCTCCGGATCGAAGTAATCACCGAAGCAGTAGACATAAACCTTTCCCTTTTCTCCCCCTGCATTGCCGCCGCCTCCGCAGCCTGCCATGAGCCCAGATGCCAAAACAATGGCAAGAGCCAGAACAGTTATCTTCTTTAAGTTTTTCATTACTTTGCTTTTTCCTTTCTGTTGCTTAATATATTTACTATAACCAGAACTACCAGAACCAGTACAAAAATCACAGTAGATAGTGCATAAAGGGTAGGTCTGATTCCCACCTTCACCTGGCTGTAAATCAGGGTGGAAAGTGTGTTTATGCCTGCACCTCTGGTAAAGTGTGTAATTACAAAATCGTCAACGGACATGGTAAAGGAAAGCAGAAATCCCGATACCACTCCCGGCATGATGTCCGGCATTACCACCTTGAAGAAGGCATACAGCGGAGATGACCCCAGGTCCAGGGCCGCCTCATAGGTGTGGCTTTCCAGCTGCTTGAACTTAGGCATTACCGACAGTATCACATAAGGGATGCAGAAGGTAATGTGGCTGAAAAGCACTGTCCCGTAATTCAGAGATATTCCGCATACTATGAAGGTCATCATAATAGATATACCAGTCACGATATCCGCGTTAAGAAGAGGTATGTTGTTTATGCCCATGAGTACAAGCCTGCTTCTTTCCTTCATGGCGCTCATGCCTATGCAGGCCAGAAGTCCCACGATCGTGGCAATGGTCGCCGCCCAGAAGGCTATGGTAAGAGTGTTTCCCAGAGCATCCATGATGGTTTTGCTGGCGAACATTTCCTGATACCATCTCATGGAAAAGCCCGTCCATCTTGACATGGTCTTGCCTTCGTTGAAGGAAAGCACCATTAGAGTGAAGATGGGCAGGTATAAGAATATCAGAATCAGGGCCAGATACAGACCCTTTCCAAAGGCTGCCGCACGTGCGCGTCCGCTTTTTTTCATCATATCATGCTCGCCTCCCCTTCTCTGTCGAATTTTTCAATGAGGGCCATGCTGATGATGATAAATACCATCATGACCAGAGAAAGACCGGCTCCCAGATTCCAGTTGGAACCTACGGTGAATTCCTGTTCAATAATGTTTCCTATAAGGTTTACCTTGCCGCCGCCAAGCATTGTTGAAATGGCGAAGGTTGTCAGTGACGGCACGAAAACCATGGTGATTCCGCTGACGATACCCGGCACCGAAAGAGGAATAAGCACCTTTCTCAGCACCAGCATCTTGTCCGCTCCCAGGTCATAGGCCGCCTCTATAAGGTTGTTGTCGATTTTTATAAGTGCATTGTAAATAGGCAATACCATAAAAGGCAGATAGTCGTACACCATGCCCAGCACCACCGCCGCCGGCGTGTTTATAATATCCAGCAAAGGCAGCCCCAGTGCCTTAAGCACTATGTTGATTATGCCGTTTCTTTCCAGGAGCACCTGCCATGCCATAGTTCTGAGAAGGAAGTTCATCCACATAGGCAGGATGAACACGAAGACCATGAATCCTTTCTTTCCCAGCTTGCTGTCCTTGAGAATGAGTCCCAGAGGGAAAGCCAGCAAAAGGCATATAGCTGTACTTATCAGGGCCAGCCCCAGGGAAAGGCCAAGAGCCTGAGCGTGGTTTCTGGTGGCGATTGCCATTATGTTCTCAAGTGTAAAGGCTCCGCTTCTGTCAGTAAAGCCGTAAAATGCTATTACCCCCAGAGGCACCAGAGTGCCGCACAGAATAAAGGCCAGAAAAGGACCCGAAAAAAGTTTCTTACTCATCGAAAGAAATCGCCTCCTCGTCTTCAGACTGCGGCTTGTGCATGATCTGAATGTTTTCCGGGGTTACTCCTATGGAAACCCTGGTTCCTACAGGATAGCTGGTGGTGTTCTGCGCCAGCCATTCGAAGCCGCCGGCCTCAATGCACATTTCATAGTGAACGCCGATGAAGACATTGGAAGTAACCACTCCGTCCATTATGCCCTGACCCGGCTTTCCTATTATGATATCCTCCGGTCTTATTACTACGTCAACAGGCTTGTTTCTGCCGAAACCCTCGTCAATGCAAGGGAAAACAGAGCCGCATATTTTTACCACTCTGTCTTCAAGCATTACGCCGTCTATGATGTTGCTGTCGCCGATAAAGTCGGCTACAAAAGCGTTTTCCGGTTCGTTGTAGATTTCCTCCGGTGTACCCATCTGCTGAATGTATCCCTGGTTCATTACCACAACCTTGTCGGACATGGTAAGGGCTTCTTCCTGATCGTGGGTAACATAAAGGAAAGTAATGCCCAGCTCGTTCTTCAGCCGGATAAGTTCGTACTGCATTTCCTGTCTCAGCTTCAGGTCAAGGGCGCCAAGAGGCTCGTCCAGAAGCAGCACTCTCGGCTCGTTAACTATAGCTCTGGCGATGGCAATTCTCTGCTGCTGTCCACCTGAAAGTGAGTCTACAGACCTTTTCTCAAAGCCTGAAAGGTTTACAAGCTTAAGGGCGTACTTGATTTTATCATTTATATATTCCTTGCTCTTGCCGCTTATTTTAAGCCCGAAAGCGATGTTCTCAGCAATGTTCATGTGCGGGAAAAGAGCATACTTCTGAAAAACTGTGTTAAGCGGGCGCTTGTTAGGCGCAAGGTTGGTTATATCCTCTCCCTGAAAAAGCACCTTTCCCGTATCCGGAGTCTCAAAACCGCCCAGAATCCGCAAAGTAGTTGTCTTGCCGCAGCCGGAGGGTCCCAGCAGTGTTATAAATTCGTTTTCCTTTATTTTTAAATTGAATTCGTCGAGAACAAGCTCGCCGTCAAAGGATTTTGAAATATCAATTAACTCTATTAATGCCATGATTGCTGTCTAAAAACTCGGAGGTGCGCTTACCCAGAGAATTTCTGCTCCTTTCTTTGAGATGATGTAATGCTTGCGGTCCGGCGTGTAGTAAAATGACTCTCCCGCCTTGGCCTTGTATCTTTCCTTGCCCAGTACAATGACGATTTCGCCTTTGAGTACATAGCCGAATTCTTCTCCCTCGTGAGGGTTATCCGGATATGTGCTGCCTCCTGCCCTGAGAGAAAGTCTGATAGGCTCCATTATATTCTTCTGAGCGTTGGGAATTATCCAGTTGGTGGTATTCCCCAGCTCTTCATCTATCTTTTCAAAATAGTCTTCCTCGCCGAAGACTGTCTGTGGCGGTTCATCGTCCTTGGAAAAGAACTCGCTGATAGTCATCCCCAGGCACTGCAGAATATCCTCCAGAGTGGATATGGACGGTGAGGTCACGTCGTTTTCCAGCTGGGATATGAAGCCCTTTGAAAGTTCGCTCCTGTCTGCCAGCTCCTCCTGGGTCAGTCCGTTTAAAATTCTTAGTTCTCTTATTTTGGAACCGATGTCCATTTTAATGCCTCCCTGCACCCGTTTTGAAATAATAAACTTTTTGTTTAGAAATACTAAACCAAATGCAAATATTATTATACTCTAAACCCTTGAAAAGTCAAGGCTTTTCTTGTATAATGCAAATATTGCCTCCCGGCGGAAAGGACTTAATAGAAATGGAACTGGTTTTTGGAAAAATCTTATCAATATTCTTAATTATAGGAGTCGGTTTTGTAGCCAATAAGGCGGATGTAATGCCTATCTCGTCAAATAAATATATGGTAAGACTTTTGCTGAGGGTTACATGCCCCTGCATGATTATGGCATCTATCACTTCCAATGAGCTTCGTGACGACACCTTGAGCTTGAGCCTGCAGACTATTGCAGGAGCTCTGCTTTTCTTTGCTTTAGCTGCTGTACTCGGATATGTCCTTTCATCAAAGATTATCAGAGTTGAGCCTCGTGAAAACATAGGTGTTTACACCTATGCCTTCGGTTCTATCAACAGCGGTTTCATTGGATTTCCTATCACTCTTGCCATCTTCGGTTCAGGAATCCTCTATCTCATGGTAATTCACAACGTTGTGCTCAATCTTTATCTTTATACCTTCGGTATAGTACTTTTAAATCTGGGCGCATCCGGAGGTAAACTGGACTTTAAAGGCTTTATCAAATCCTTTACAAACATCAATGCTGTTTCTGCTGCAGTCAGCATTGTTATGCTCTTTGCAGGGCTGAAGCTTCCAACAGTCATATTTGATTGCGTCGATATGATAGGCGGTGCCACTACACCGCTTTCCATGCTGATAGTCGGAATGCAGCTGGGACAGTGTGACTTTAAAAGCGTAATAAAAAACAGAAAGCTGATCGTCATTTCTATACTCAAAATGCTCCTGCTTCCTGTTCTTACTTTTCTTATGGTAAACTGGCTTCCATTTGATCCGTCAGTCAAAATATGCCTGATTTTTGCGGCTTCATTCCCTGTGGCAGTTGCCACCGTAGCTGTTACAAGTGAGCAGAACCGTGACTCTCTGGTTAATGCTGAAATGGTGGCCATCACCACCCTTATTTCTCTGGCTGTAATTCCTGCAGCCGCCACTCTGCTTATAGGGTATTACGGACTTTCCTAAAACAGCCCCATGCTCTTCAGCACAAAAATCCAGCCGAACATAGTCAGGCAGGAAAACATGGATGAGAATATTACGCATGCTCCCGCAAGTTCTCCATCGCTGTCCATCTGCTGTGCCATGGTGAAGGAGGATACTGCCGTGGGTGCTGCGAATATAGCTACCAGGGTTACCAGTGCCACATCCCTGAAGCCTGCCATCACTCCGCATGTAAGCGCAATCAGCGGCACAACTATGAGTCTGCCCGTCATACAGATTACCAGGTTTCGCTTTACTTTTTCCACACTCTTTATGTCAAATGATGCCCCCAGCATGAGCAGCGCCATAGGCGTGGCCGCGTCAGCCAGCATACCCACGGTGTTCTCGGCAAAATCGGGCAGCTTGATATTGAGAGCTACCGCCAGCATTCCCAGTACGGCACCTATAATCATTGGGTTTTTCAGTATACCGGCGATTACATGCAGCGGGCTTGGTCTGCCTCCTCTGAAAATCTCCAGAGTTATCACTGCCAGAACGTTGAAAATCGGCACTATGATTGTTATCATCACCGATGTCATAGCAAGGTTCTCACTTCCGAAAATATTTGCAACTATAGGGATTCCCATTATTACAAAATTGCTTCTGTATATGGCCTGTATCATTGCGCCGCGGCTCTTCTGATTTTTTTCCACTTTAAGCACAAAAACCACAGTTGCAAGATATATTGCAGCCAGCATGCCAACCGCAAAGGCCGCAAGTCTCGGATTGAATGCATCCGACAGTTCCTTTCCATAAAGATTGCTGAACATGAGGCAAGGGAAAAGTACCACGAATATGAGGCGGTTTACCCGTTTCACCTCCTGATCATTTACAAAGCCTTTTCTTCTTACTAATACTCCTGCCGCCATGACCAGAAACATTGGTGCGACAGCTTCTACAGAAATAACTAGATTATCCAATAACATCTTTTATCACCATTTGCTAAATTTTTTATTTGTATTTTCACAGTCGGTCCGAAACTTAAAAGTTAGTCCCGCTTCGGATACCATTTGGGCAAGTCCTGTAAGGTAATTTTGTACCAGACACTCTATGTATTCGTTGTCCAGCCCGCCTCCCGGCTTGTCAGCTGTCAGTATCAGATTCTTGGGCTGGTAAATTCCGTTCATGTGGTAGAGCCTGAGTTTTTCCATATTCCGCTGAAAATACGCCTCATCGTCCAGCATCCCGTTATGTTCCAGACCTATTTCATAATACGGAGTCAATGGTATTACGAAATCCAGGTAAGCTGTTTTCTGGTTTCCGAACTCGTCATACAATATTATCTTCTTCTCATAATACACCGAAAAGCCCGAACGGTCCCGGATTGAACTCCGGTGTGACCGGCTCAAGGCCTCTATATGCTAGCGGGAGATTTCTCTCGATTTCATCAAAGTTTATAGGCTCGTACTCCTTCAGCAGGCGCTCCATGGCCTTTATGTTTCCTTTAGCTATACTCTCTGCTGTTTCGAGTACACGTCTGCGCTTAAGGTCGTTTACCAGACTATGCTGGCTCTTGGGTATGTACAGCTGTGTGCCATCTACCCGTGTGTAGTATTCTACTCTGTTTTGTCTGATTCTCCGCTGCAGAGTGCCTTCCGGCAGTTTTTGCAGTTCCTGCTGCATCTGGCTCAGCATAATCTTCTGTTTTTTAAGGTTATTCTGTGTAGTTTCGTAAACTCCCATCGTCTGCGCCTCCCTTTCTAAGTAAATTTTACCATTTTTTATATTATACAGTCAATACTTTGAAGGTAATTTCTTGCTCAAATTCTTCTATTGAGGAAAGCACTCCACAATATTTTATATAAAATATCGATTTGATGGGAGTTTTTTGGAGTTAAATGTAATTTATGGGTTAAACTCCGACTAAAACAGCCTCGCAATGACATTTTTCTCCCATCAAATCGCACTTTAGTGGCAAAATTTGTGGAAAAAGGGCTACAATGGCTGTAATACCCGGTAGCGACTGGGGATCAGCAAAACACAAGGGCGGTCATCGCTGACCGCCCTGGAATTTATATAATACATTTTTATTTGTGTTGCCGCGGTCCTGTAATTACAGCAGCTCTTTCCTTGAAAGGTTGATTCTGTTCTGTGCGTCGATCTCGGTAACCTTAACCTTCACGGTATCTCCTACGTTCATAACGTCTTCTACCTTTTCAACCCTTTCCTTGGCCATCTTGGAGATGTGCAGCAGGCCTTCCTTGCCCGGCAGAATCTCGATGAATGCGCCTACGGAACCTTTGGCAGTTGACAGAATTCTGGTAACCTTGCCTTCGTAAACCTCGCCGACTTCAACGTCCTTAGTAAGGATTTCTATTTCCTTCTTGCAGGCTTCTGTCATTGCAGCATCTGTGCCGTAGATGGAAACAAGACCGTCATCGTTAATATCAATCTTAACATCATACTTTTCAACGAGACCGTTGATTGTTTCACCGCCCTTACCGATGACAACTCTGATCTTATCCGGATCTATGGTCATGCTGATAGCTCTAGGAGCCCATTTTGACAGCTCAGGACGAGGTGCAGGAATTTCTTCGAGCATCTTGCCCATGATATACATTCTGCCCTCCTTAGCCTGATTGAGAGCCTTTTCCAGAATGTCTCTGGAAAGACCATGGACCTTGATATCCATCTGGATAGCAGTTACGCCCACTTCGGTACCTGTAACCTTGAAGTCCATGTCGCCCAGGAAGTCTTCCATACCCTGGATATCTGAAAGGATTGCGAATTCTGATGAACCGTCCTCCTTTACTCTTTCGATAAGTCCCATAGCGATACCTGCAACAGGTCTCTTAAGCGGAACGCCGGCATCCATAAGTGCCAGGCAAGAACCGCATGTTGAACCCATGGAGGTTGAACCGTTGGATGACAGTACTTCAGATACCACTCTGATGGCATAAGGGAAGTCTTCAACTGACGGAAGTACCGGGATGAGGGCTCTTTCTGCCAGAGCACCGTGACCGATTTCGCGGCGTCCGGGTGAACGTGATGTCTTGGCCTCACCTACAGAGTAGCCCGGGAAATTATAGTGATGCATGTATCTCTTTGAGGTCTGCTCTGTAATTCCGTCGATGGTCTGAGCCTCGCTGGCTGGTGCCAGTGTGCATACTGACATAACCTGAGTCTGTCCTCTCTTAAAGAGGCCTGTGCCGTGAGTTCTCGGCAGCACTCCGGTCTCGCACCAGATAGGCCTGATTTCGTCCAGCTTTCTGTTGTCCGGGCGGATTCCCTCGTCCAGAATCATGGTTCTTACAGTTTCCTTGGTTATATTGTAAAGTACGGAGTCGATATCCTTGGCACCTTCAGGATAGATTTCCGCGAAGTGTTCCTTGGTCTCAACCTCAACAGCGTCCATGTTTTCAAGTCTTTCAAGCTTGTCCGCAGTGTGTATGGCCTCTCTCATCTTAGGGGATGCATATTCTCTTACTGCAGCATCGATTTCTTCAGACGGCTTGTAGAGAGTCACTTCCTGCTTAGGCTTGCCAACTTCTCTTACAACCTCTTCGATAAACTCTACGATTTTCTTGATTTCCTCGTGAGCAAAAAGAATTGCATCAAGCATTTCCATTTCAGGAACTTCGTTGGCTCCGGCTTCTACCATCATGATGGCGTCTTTGGTACCGGAAACTGTCATGTGCATGTCGGATTTTTCCCTCTGCTCCAAAGTAGGGTTGATAATAAGCTGACCGTCAACTCTGCCTACTACTACGGAGCCTGTCGGGCCATCCCAAGGAATGTCCGAAGTTGCCAATGCAACGGATGAACCGATCATACCGCAGATTTCAGGTGAGCAGTCAAGGTCCACAGACATAACTGTTGCAACAACGACTACATCGTTATAGTAGCCTTTCGGGAAAAGCGGACGAATAGGTCTGTCGATAAGTCTTGATGACAGAATTGCGTGTTCGCTCGGTCTTCCTTCTCTCTTAATAAATCCGCCAGGAATCTTTCCTGCGGCATACATTCTTTCTTCGTAGTCAACGGAAAGCGGGAAAAAGTCGATGTCCGGCTTTGGCTCCTTGGATGCACAGGCTGTTACATTTACAACTGTATCTCCGTACTTAACCATTACCTGACCGTTTGCCTGTTCGCAAACCTTTCCGATTTCCAGCTGAAGAAGTCTTCCTCCAACCGCTGTTCTGAATACTCTGTAATCTTCAAATCTTGCCATAATTAACAACTACCTCCTGTTAATTTTCTCTTCACTTTAAACTTGTTTTTTTAATTTCTTTTTAATTATAACGAAAGCGGGGATAATACGCCCCGCTTTGCTGTTATTTTCTTAATCCTAAACGTGCGATCAGAGTTCTGTATCTCTCTAAGTCATTTTCCTTCAGGTATGCAAGAAGGTTTCTTCTCTGACCTACCATCTTTAAAAGACCTCTTCTTGAGTGGTGGTCTTTCTTATGAACTTTCAGATGTTCGTTAAGGTCGTTGATTCTGTATGTCAGAATGGCAACCTGAACTTCAGGGGAACCTGTGTCTCCCTCTTTCAGCTGATATTCTTTGATGATCTGTTCTTTGATTTCCTTTGTAATCATGTTTAGTTCTCCTTTTCTTAATACGCCTCAGCCGGGTCATGCGCCGGAGTAGCGGCAAGACGCAGCAAAGGTAATAATTTCAACAATTTATGATACCACAGGCACCGGCCATTGTCAATAAAATCTTTACCACTTGGTCTTTTGGATGTTGTTATTCTTCATCTTTACAGACTTCTTGTAAAGAAGGTAATCTATGGTCGGTCTCTGGAAGGTCTCAATCTTAGGATAGCCCGGAGCACGATTGATTTCCGGAAGC
Source organism: Bacillota bacterium (assembly GCA_022787405.1). GTDB lineage: Bacteria > Bacillota > Clostridia > Peptostreptococcales > Anaerovoracaceae > SUG1106. The sequence continues at coordinate 603 of JALFXR010000237.1, read as the reverse complement.
TTCATGCCGTCCTCTGTAATGGCTACGTCGAAGCCCAGGTATTCAAGCTGCGGCATTTCCTTATTCAGGTCTATAACCCCCTGCTTGATGATATCCCAGTTAGGAAGATCTCCCTCCAGCAGAGCACCGGTATCAGGGTGATGATCACATGGCACAATGTTGTTTTCTGTAATAATCTTGCCGTTATGGAAATGTCCCGTCTCCATATCAACCTGGACGAACATGCCGCCGGCTCCCATGTTGTCAACAGCACCTGTCTTCTTGGAGCCCACTCTCATATAGGCATTTCCTATCTGAGGTGTCTTGCCGTCTCTCATAAATGTGATGATTCTGAGAGTATTTACAGCGCCGGAATAGATATTGTCTATAACGTGATGCTGCTGTATGTACTCCGTAATCAGGTATTGAGACTCAGGGTCACCTAAAATCTTAAGGATATCCTCTCTTGTAGCCTCCTCATGGTTGAGGAAGTACTTGCCGTCATGATATGAAAGCTTGTAGAAGCCCTGTCCCTGGGAACCTCTCTGAGGCTTGCAGGCCAGCGCGCCTTCATGTTTCACCAGCTCGAATACTGATTCAAGGTCGTTGGAACAGTACTCAGGC
>JALFXR010000234.1 GCA_022787405.1 Bacillota bacterium | reverse complement strand
TGTGATACAAGCATCTGAAGCCCGGAAATCGGTTCCATGAGGGACTTTCTGGCCTGGCACAGCAGGTTTGTTCTAAACGGATTATATATTAGGTCAACTACCCAGTTGAGCTTAGTAAATGTTCCCGGATATACCAGAGATTTGCCGGTATCAGGATACATTCCCACCGGTGTGGTGTTTACTAGAATATCTGCATCTTTATGTTCTGACAGGTCCGCAAATGTCACATCTCCCCTGCGGCTCATTACCACAATCTGACCTGCACCCATGTCCTTAAGCACCGCACATACAGCCTTGGAGGCACCTCCTGCCCCCAGAACAAGGCATTTGGCCCCCTCAACCTTTACTCCGTTCACATCCAGAGTATGCATGAATCCGTAATAGTCGGTATTATATCCTATAAGCCTGCCGTTTCTTCTTACAATAGTGTTTACCGCTCCTATGGCTGCCGCCTCGTCTGAAAGCTCGTCCAGGAAAGGTATGACACTTTCCTTATAAGGTACGGTGACGTTGAGCCCTTCCCATTCTTCTCCTTTAATGAATGCTTCCAGCTCATCAGGGTTTTTTTCGAACAAGACATAGTCATAAGCTCTGCCCGCGGCCTCGCCTATCTGCCGGTGTATCTGCGGACTGAAGCTGTGGCCTAGTTTTTTGCCAAGCAGTCCAAAAGGTCTTTCAGAATAATTCTCAACTTTAGCGACCGCCTTCTCTTCGCTGTCAGTCTGTATCTGCTGCATCTCCTCTTCTTCGGAAAGCAGAGCATCCAGTACTGCAATTGCTGCTGCCGCTTCCACACATGCTGCTGTCTGATACACGTTGCATGCCGATTTCATTCCTTTTATTTTTATGTATTCCGGCCTCATTGTCTCAAGATTTACACTTACCTGCTCTTTACCTATGGAAGGTGCAGGGCTTACAGCTGCTCTGAATACCACAGGCATACCCGTAGCTATGCCGCCGAGAATTCCTCCATGATTGTTTGTAGCCGTCCTAACATTGCCGTCTTCATCTACAACATAATGGTCGTTGTTTTCCGAGCCGGAAAGAGAAGTTCCCGCAAATCCGCTGCCGAATTCCACTCCGCATATGCCCGGTATGCCGAATACTGCCTGGGCGATATGTCCGCCCAAACTATCAAAGTAACTGTCGCCGCAGGATCCGGCCTCCAGTCCCATCACCGCACACTCCACGACTCCTCCTACTGAATCTTCCTCCACTATGGTTGAGTCGATTATATCATCAAAGGTCAGTGGATTTCTGCTCCCGCTTATTTCTGAAATGTCCGAAAGCACCTCTATACCTCGCTTGGCCAGAATCTGCTTTGCAAGTCCTCCTGCTATGCACAGTCCAACTGAAAGCTTTTCCGAAAACCTGCCTCCTCCCATAATATCGGCCTCAGGTCCGTCCTTCTTAAGAGCTGCAAAATCTACATGCCCCGGCCTCGGGATTAGTCTGTACTCCTTCCACTCAGCCTCGTCTAAAGGCGGATTTTCCACTGATGCCTCAACTGTAGTTTCTGTAACTATTCCCAGTTCGCTTCCGAAGTTTGCCACACCTGTTTTCCAGATAATCTCCCTCTCTTCTTCTGCAAAGGCAGTGCCGCCATAGAATCCGGTACTGTCATCCCACCTTCTTATCAGATCGGTAAGCTGTCCGTAATCTATAACAGTTCCCACTGGAACCCCTTCAATTTTTACCATCATTTCTTTAAGGGCAGGAGTCCCGTCCAGTGTTACTCTGAATTTTTTTCCAAATGTGCTAGCCATCATTTTCCTCCATTATGTTAGCTAATTAGCTCAATGATAAAAGGGCGGCCTACGCCAACCCTTCATCCTCAAGCATCCGGTATCCCACACCCAGTTCTGTGAAAATATATTTGGGTTCTCCCGGATTTGCTTCTATTTTACGCCTGATATTAGCCATATTTACTCTTAAAATTCTGTTGTTATCATCTGCGTAGGGACCCCACACCTGATCTATAAGTGTATCGTAGGTCATTACCTTACCTGAATTCTTAGCCAGAAGTGATACTATCTTATACTCCACTCTTGTAAGATGTATCTCGCTGCCATCAAGTATTACTCGCCTTTTCTCAAAATCAATAACAAGCCCGCCTGCTGAATACGGACGGTTTGAGTTTATACCGTCACTGACAATTTTGTTATTATGCCTGATGGCGGTACGGATTCTTGCCATAAGCTCGTTGGTGCCGAAAGGCTTTGTTATGTAATCGTCAGCTCCTGCGTCAAGAGCTATGACTTTTTCCTTTTCCTGAGTTCTTGCAGAAATTACGATAATAGGAAGACTTGACCATTCTCGGGTTTTTTTAATAATCTCCACACCGTCCATATCCGGAAGCCCAAGGTCAAGAAGCACCAGATCCGGAAGTGACGATGTTATGAGCGCCATGCCGTCCTTTCCGTTTGAAGCGGTAATAACCTTATAGTCGGAGCTGCTAAGGCTTTTGCTTATAAAGTCGCAGATACTTTTTTCATCTTCTATGATTAAAACTGACACCTTCTGATACATTTTCAATTCCTCCTTCTAATCCTCAGTCTCCTTTGGGAGCGAAAAACAGAATTCGGCTCCCTCCTCTTGATTTTTCGCAACTATCTGGCCGTTGTGAGCCAGAATAATTGTCTTGCAGATAGACAGTCCTATGCCCATACCCTTGTAGCCGTCAACATTGTCTTTGTCACCTTTGAAGCCACCGCCGTCAAATATTGTTTCAAGACGGCTCTCATCAATGCCCACACCAAAATCACGTATGTGGACATAGACATTGTTATCATCTTCATCTACAGTGAGCTCCAGAGGTTTTTTACTTTCAGAATGCAGCTGGGCATTCTGAAGAATATTGAGTATTACCTGCTGTATCAGCATGGCATCCATCATGACCATCAAAGCATCATCGGGCTCCTGCTCGGGAACGATGACATGGACTTCTGCTTCAGGAAAACGCTTTTTAAACTGAATCACTGCTGCTGCTACCACCTCATCCACCGGTTCCAGTGACTTGGATACACTAGCTGTATCATTATCAATACGTGTAACTGACAGAAGGTTTTCAACCATGTTCAGCAGCCAGTTTGCATCACCTTTTATGCATTCCACCAGCTCTCTTTTTTCATCATCCGAAAGCCTGTCCTCCATTTCAAGGTAGGACGAACTGTTTCCGATGATACCTGTCAGCGGCGTTCTCAGGTCGTGTGAAACCGCTCTGAGAAGATTTGCCCGCATCTTTTCCTTCTGGGCCTCCATGAGGGCCTTTTCCTGCTCTGCAAGTTCCTTTTCCTGCTCCAGAAGCTGTCTCGACTGTTCCTTCATGTTGGTGCTCATAGCCGAAGTGACTATAGCAATTACGAACATTCCCAGGAAAGTCACCTGATATCCTTCGAGAGTAAAGTTGAAATTCTGATAGGGATAGGTGAAAAAAAAGTTTACACTCAATACACTGGCCACAGCAAACATCAGCCCGTAAATGTAACCGTCGGTATATCTGGTGATTATGAAAACTCCCAGGGTGTACAGCATGGCGATATTAAGCATAGGGTCTGAAGCAAGCTCGTTAAAGAAGAAAGATGCTACTGTTACTATTATAAAAGTTCCCAGAGAAATGATGGTGTCTCTTCTGTGAGTACGTACCAGTTCATCCCGTGAAGGCATTGCAACACGATTTGCAGATTCACTTTTCTTACTTTTCGAGCGCTCCTCCATTGCATTTTCCTCCACCCATATAATATATCAAAAGTACGTTAAAATAGTGCTTATTTTTATGATATCAAAATGGCGAATTTTTTCAAGGGCTATTTCACCAAACTGAGACCCTTTTCATAAAATAAAATATACTGATATGGAAGGAGCAATGTTTTGGTTAGAGATCCTTATATAGGCATGCCCCTCACTATGGGCGGCATGCAGATTCCTTGTGAATCATGCAGAAATGACAGACCCATGCGCCAGCAGCGGATGGACACAGAAAGACAAATGAGCAGTATGCCTGACTCCGCTATGGGAGCAGGGGCTGCAATAGGCTGCGGACCTTTAGGTGATTCGCCGCAGCTCGACTGGCAGGGAGGAAGCGCCGGAAATGCTATGGGGTTTGACTCCATGTATCTGGGAAGTCTTCCTCTGGCCAGTGCCTATGTGCCGTTTCAGCAGTGGAAAACCACTTATTCGCCAGAAGCCGGCCTTAACAGAGGAACAATTTTCCCTGAGCTCGACCTGCCTTTTGAAGGTTATATGAGAAAAGGAGGTATGAGAAGATGAACAGAGATGAACTTATGAGTAAAATCCAGGAAACGGGTTTTGCTGTCTTTGATACAGTGCTCTTCCTCGATTCTCATCCCGCCTGCCGCGTAGCTCTGGACTTTTACAATGAAAACAAACATTTATACGATGGTTATGTGGCAGAATACGAAAAAAACTTCGGTCCTCTGAACATAGGCGGTGCCAACACCGGTGCAGACAGCTGGACATGGATACAGGGCCCTTGGCCTTGGGAACTGGAGGCATAGTATGTGGAATTACGAAAAAAGACTTGAATATCCCATTAAAATAAAGAATCCGAATCCTGCACTGGCAAAATTCATAATCAGCCAGTATGGAGGTCCACACGGTGAACTGGGCGCATCCCTGCGTTACCTTTCACAGCGTACCTCCATGCCTTTCAGGGATGTGGCTGGTATATTAACGGACATAGGTACTGAAGAACTTGGACACCTCGAGATGGTTATGACCATCGTTCATCAGCTTACACGAAATATGACAATTGATCAGATTAAAGAAGCCGGTTTCTCAGAATACTTTGTAGACCATACTGCGGGAGTTTATCCACAGGCGGCATCAGGCACCCCGGCATCGGCTGCAACCCTTGCAGTAACAGGAGATGCCATTGCCGATATCAGCGAAGACATGGCCGCAGAACAAAAAGCCCGTCTCACCTACGACAATATTCTGCGTCTGGCCGACGATCCGGATGTCATCGATCCTATCCGCTTCCTCAGAGAACGTGAAGTCGTTCATTTCCAACGTTTCGGAGAAGCTCTGAGACTTGTGCAGGACAGACTTGACAGCAGAAACTTCTATGCCATCAATCCTGAATTTGATATGAAATAATTCTATAGGCAAAAGCTTTTGTCCTCTCCTCAATGCCCGGGAGCTTTAATGCTGTTCCCGGGTCATTTGCTGTTTCCAGCATAGCAAAATGAGACGGCAGAATAAAGTTCTTATTCATATTGATGGCTCCGATAATCTGCTGAGCCACTATATCACCGCCGCTATAGCCTGATACCACTATGGCATAAATACGCTTGCGGCTGAAATCACTGGTTCTGAATAGTGCCGTCAGCCTGTTTATAAAGGCCATGATGTTGGCGCTGACCGAATCGTTGTAGTTTGGACAGATAAGCACAAGCACGTCACTTCTTAGAATGGCCGGATATACCTTCTCTACCATTACACCGCCGTAAAAGCACCCGGCATTCTCACCGAAGTGCAGACAATCCTCATACCTGCATCCTCTGCAGTCCAGCACCTGTCCGTTTCTTATAGATATTTCCTCTATATCTGCCCGGCCTTTCAGGTACTCTGCAGCTTTCCTCCACAGGCTGAAGCTGTTTGAGGTTTCTCTGTTTCCTGCATGAATTGCCAGAACCTTCGGCTTGCTGCTGTCTGTACCTGACTGATTGGCCTGCTGTACCTCACCCCCGTAATCACTTTCATTAAAAGACGTCACTTTCTCAATAAGCAGTCTGCAGCTTTCAGTATATGCCCCTTCAAGGCTCTCATCCCACAGTTTAGCGCTCACAGCAAAGTTTGTCAGGCTTCCTGTAGCCTCGACCAGAGGTTTTCCCGGGAACACGCAGCCGGCCATATTGGCAGAAAACACAATCCTTCTTCCCAGATCTTTGGTAAAAAGTTCGCCTGCGCCGTCAACTATCACCCCTCCGGCGGAGCCGCACAGAGCCTCATAATGAGTATTAAGATACTTGAGCACCCTTACCGCTTCAATGTTTACACCGCTTTCATCAAGGTCCGCCGCGAAAATTATTCTGTTGTTTCTCAGCCTTTCTGCCTCTGCTGCCGCTATAAACGCCCGACTTCCGCAAAGCACCTCCATATGGCAGTTTATACTGCTTTCGGCAAGGGCTGTGGCAATGATTTTCTCCATGCGTGAAGGTCCACGTCCTGTACAGTCGCAATCATCACTGCATGAAAGCTTAATTAAATATAAATCCATCTTTTCTCCAGTAACTCTCAGTCCTTACAGACCAATGTTGTAAAAAAAAATAAATAAACCATGCATTTTTACAACGCCGACGAGCTGCTCTTCAAGCTGCCCGTCAAGCTGCTGCAAAGTCTCAGTTGATTTCGCAGAGATTCCTGTAGGCATTCTCAATTCTGTCGTACAGTTTCTGAGGCAGCAGAAGGTCCTCTATTATAACCTCACCGCTGGCAGGGTCTATCCTGTTTTTTATTCCCAGAAAAGCGCCCTCTGTGCCCTTTCCCATATATACTGAACTGTAATTCCACTCGCCGCGTAAAGTAAGCAGCAGTGAAATAGCTCCTGAGGAAAGAGCCGGAGCAATATACGGCTTGAAACCCAGCTCACGCACCTTAAGATTAGCCGCTACAGTAAGCGCCGTCAGCTCACGTGAGACTTCATCATCATAATTCTCAATACTGTTGGCAATTACCAGATCACCGCCATGAGGTCCGAAAGCCCGACCCTCAGTCAGATAAGACTCAAACCGCCTGTCGCCGCGGGCATAATACTCTGCCCGCTTGTTCATCACTCCAAGACCGTATCCCCTCACCTGACCCGGCTGAAGGCCGGAAGCCAGAAGCGCCGCTTTGCACAGAGGGTCCACAGGATCTGAAACTACTGCGAAAATCCCTTTATAATTCTTTTCGCCAGCCAAACGTCCATAATAAGAAACGATCTTGCTATTGACAGCAAGCTGCGCCATACGGACATCTCCCCCGGCACCGATAGGCGGCACAGCCTTGCTTGCACAGAATACAAACATGTCACAGTCGAAAAGATCCTCTTCATCAAGGCACACCACCTCAGGAAGTTTTTTTTCTCCAAAAGGCCATCCTATCTGATTCATCTCTATTTCAAATCTGGACATTACGTCAGGGTTAACATCGTAAATCCCGATGCGTTCTATCAGTCCGCCGCCAAGTACCTTAAGTGCCATGAGCAAAGTAGCACCCACATCTCCCAGAGCCAGAAGATTCACTCTGATACCTGAGTGTTTGATAGGTTCAGCAAGCCTGAGCTGTGAAGCTTCAGGCACCAGCTCGAATATGCTTCTTCTTCCGGCATATTTTTTATCTTTACATTTTTCTTTATCTGTCATCTAAACATTTTCCTCATTCTGATAAGCCTTTCGATATCCTTCTCCACATAAGCAGATGCTGCCACATTTTCATCAAAGACCACATACTCTCCTGCGTCAGGACGTTTGAGCTCTGTCACAACTTCACCCAGTCTCTTTATGGTCAGCTTCCGCTCGAAGACATTCTGATACTCCTCCTCCAGGGTTTTGAGAATGCTTCGTGCATTTTCCAGGCAGGTCATCGAGTAATCATAAGTGCTCTTTCCGGAGATGTCCCCCAGGAAAGACGGCACAGCGTACGGAAGCACCAGATTGAGAGAAGGAACCGTCCCAAGACAGGAAACCGGCTTCTCCGCATCTTTCATGCTGTCTCCGCCTATATATGGATAAATTGCAGTTTCATCAATCCAGCATTTCATATTCGGCAGGAAATATGCACTGTCAACAGTCCTCTCTTTGATTGTCATCAGGTCACGTCCTCTTCCCGTCTGGACACCGACTACCGTATCCACAACCTCGACCCCTGTCTTCTTGAGTATCGGATCTATCTTGTTCATTCGGTAACCCTTATGCAAAAGGTCATCTACCAGAATTACCGGTCTGTTGAAGGACTTGATAGTACGTACCTGGTCTTCCAGGTTGGAATAGAAGCTGCTTTCCTCGATTGTAAATGCAGAAACGTCTCTGTTAAAATATTTTTCCGTGTGTAGAGCCTTGGTTACAGTGTTTGGCACGGCCACACCCTCCAGAACCTTTCCGAAAGGAACCACCATATAAGGTCCGTAACGTTTCTCCGGCCGAGGAACCGCCGGCACACCGTTGAGCCTTGCAATCAGGTTTATCATCTTGTGATGCATGATGCCCGAATTATACGAAAGCACCAGCTCACCCGGATAAATCTCCGTAAGCTTTGCAAGGAGTCTGTTATGAGCCTCCTCCACAGCCTTGAGCACATGTGGATTCTTGTTGAGCGGACTTTTGATTATGGTATCCACATTTTTAAATACTATTACCGGCGAACGCATATCAACAGCATAAATCGGCCTGCGTCCCGAAGGAGCGATATTGACGAAACCCTGCTTTTCCATTACGCGGACAGCACTCCTGCGCATTCCCGCCTCCTCACATGGATGGTATACCACATAGGTGTAGTCCCGTGCAAGAAGCTCTGAAAGAAGTTCTACCAGTATTGTCTGCCCGAGATTTCCTATTGAACTGTTTCTGCTGAAGAAAAGTCCTCCGATTACGGCAACAGCCCCTGCAGCCTTGCTTCTGATAAAAGCAGCTATGTCCTGATCCCCGAAAGTGGTAAGAAAATCTATGCTGTCAAGCCTGCTGACACCTGCTGCCGCAACGATTCTTCCTCCCTGCAGTCCGTCGCGGAGAACCACTGTACTGACATCATCTCTGTCCAGGTAAGCAATGACAGCTTCCATGTCGTATCCTCGGCCTCTGAGCTCATCCTCCAGACCACGTATTGCACTGCGTCCCCTTCGTGTAAAGGCCTCAAGTCTGATTTCCTGAGCCTGCAGAATATGCTTGTAAGCCGGCTCCCTGAGATAAAGACTGTTTTCGTAAATATAGTTCTGCGCCACAGGATCTATGAGATTGGAAATATCTCTGTTCATATCGATATTTTCTCTGATTCTGGTTGAGCTGATATCTTCGTAATATTCCTCAAGGGTGAGATTAATAACCTTGCCTGTCACCGGATAACGTACAGGCCTTGTTCCTCCAGCTCCCGTCTGTTCCTGAGACTGTCTTTTAAAAATTATATGATTGAAGGAGTGAATTGAATTCTCCACAGGCTCCGCCCTGTAGCATGAGGCATTCTCAATCACGTCGCTGCCTGCCACGAAGAAAAGCTCCCTTCCTTCAAATTTTTTTTTAAGTTCTGCCAGATCCCTCGGATTGGCTATGTTTACCGGGATATCGTCCGGGAAAATATACATGTTTTCTTCATCAGCCACAGACATATTCAGAATTTTACGCCTCTGCAGTCTAGGCTGGGTCTTCTTTGACCAGCTGAATTCATCGAGAGCCAGGTAAACTTCACAGCCCATGTTTCTAATCTCTCTGGCTATTGCCTTATGGCTGAGGCTGAAAGGGTCAAAGGTTCCCGGGAAAAATGCCACCCTATCAGGTTCCGGCACGTTGAAATCCCCAATCTCCAGCTCATATCGGCTGATAAACCCGTAAATCTGATTGAGTACAGCAGCATTATAGAAAAATCCCAGTTCAGTTTCTTCCATGCTTTCATAAAGTGTCATCAGCTTCTTGCCGCAGTGGCAGAAAATTCTGTATTTTTCCTCAAGGCTCAGCTTGCTCGAGCCGAAAATATGCATACCGAAGGTCCAGAAGGCCTCCTGGCTGATGGTCGTACTGTAGTTGGCAAAACCACGTACAATAAGATTTACCAGCTTGTACTTCCTTGCTTCCGTAACCTCTTCAGTTTCCTCACTTCCGAAAAGCCCGCGGTAAATGCAGTAGTTCTCCATGACAACTCCAAAAGTATGAAGTACAGCCGCGGCAACCTGTCCGTTGGCTGCCTCAAGGAATTTTTCAAGATCACAAATAAGTTCATCCAGTTCTCTCGGCGGCAGATGAAGCATTATTACACCCAAATAGTTAGGTATATATTTTGAGAACTGATAGTCTCCTATTTCAAGGCCTTTTCCCAGCTCAACCGCTATTTCATTCCGCTGTTCCAGAGGCATCATGTCTATTATGGATATCAGGCCTTCTCCAGCCGCCTGGCGTACGATTACCGTCTCGCTTACCTTTACAAGATTACCCAGATGGGTAGCCACATGAAGGGCCTGACCTGCTCCGCCACGTTCATCCAAAGACCTGAGCATAAGCTGAATGTTTGCCACCTTGATGGTCCATGGGGTACTGGCCTTCAGGTTGTCAAGATACATTTCTGAAAGAGTATCCTCAGAAAGTTCCTCTTCAGGAGCATGGCCGAGACATTCCTTCAGTTCTCTATAATAATCGCTGCCCTTTGCAAAATGGTACTTAACCCCCAGCGCAGCCATCTTCATTCCTGCCTCCTGCCCTTCGGCAGCTTTTTCTGCAAAGCTGAGGACTGTCTCTATCTGGACGTCACTACAGAATTCAGGATCTATGGCAAGACTTGCCTGAAGCAGTGCTTCCTTATTCATCTTAGTAAGGTTCTCTTTTTTATACCATGACAGCAGGCTTTCAATATAGCAGCATCTCAGTTCAGGACGGCATGCGGCAAGGAGTCCTGCAGTCACTGATTTCAAACTGTTTTCAACCCATTTCTTATGCTGTTCTGTCAGTTTATGATCCGGCATCAATATTGAATTCAGGGTTTCCTCCCAGAGGGAAAGGTTTGTAACTTTCTTGCTCGGCAGACTCACACCTGCAGGCAGTTCTTTCTTATATTCATCGTTGAATCTTGCAATAATCTGACCTATGATTTCTCCTGCCTGACTTCTTATATCACTTTCCTTATGGAGCAGAAGCTCAGTGAGAAAGCGCAACGTCATAAGTTTCTGTTTTTCCGTCATGTATGTGGAGTATTCTCCCAGAATGGATACATAGGTTCTGAGGCTCTTCCATTGTTTTTCGCTGCGCGCTCTTTCCAGCAGGCTGCCGAAATCCTCCTCCCGGTTGAACTTGTTCATCAGCCTGATATTGTGGTCTATAGCTGCATATTTGTATTCTCTGGCTGTTTCATTGCCGCTAGCAAGAGCTGCATCCTTTCCCTCAGCGGGTGTCGGTGCAGGCGGTTCCTTTACAGGTATCTGAGGCAACACGGTATCAACGCCCAGAGCCTTCATATAATCCTCGAAATCCTTGAGCTTGTTATATACCTTGCGGTAGCGGTGCTCCTTAGCCTCATCCACATTATCAAGTTTATCCAGGATAACCTGGAAAGCATCATCCAGGGTATAAAAATGGACTACTTCAGCGCCGTCGCTGTTTCTGCTGCTCTTGACTCTGAAGTCAGCGTATATCAGCAGAAGCGACTCTACCGACAGGTTCTCAAGCTCAAGGTCCCATGTGGAATGGTTGGCCGCAATATGACCTATCATAGGCATATTGAATCTGTCAAAGCATATATCCGTGTAATAATAATGGAGATATGGAATTCTTCTCTCTTCGCTTTTTTTGCATCCGTATTTACCTATATCATGACCTGCCGCTGCTCCTGAAACCAGTCCCAGGTCTACAGGAACCTTAAGGCTATCAAGCTGACGTGCAGCATGCATAGCCACATAGTGAACACCGGCGATATGTCCCAGAGTATTAAAAGGCGTAAGTTCCACACCCATACGCATAAACTCGTATATGAAATTTTTCGTAGCAATTTCTCTAAGGCGAAGATATTCTCTGTTGTATCCCTTTGCCTTTATCTCTTCAATGCTGAGGAAATGAATATCTACAGTTGGATCAAAAGGCGCAGTGAACTCCTCGCAGTAAAAAACAGCCTGCAGGAGCTGCAGAAGAAACAATCCGGCCCTGACGGATTCTCTGTCTGTAATTGAGCATGCCGCTTCCCCGGCCGAATTCATTTTCTCCGGGAAAAGATTCCCCAGCACATAATTATATGCTGTCTGCATTCTCTGACGGGTACTGTCGGCACTGCAAAACATGGCAAGCAGAGGCTCCGCTGCCTCTGCCACCTTTTCCGCACTGAACCGTCCCCTCTCATCTGCACTTTTCTCTATGGCATCAGCAGCTCCGCCCAGATTTCCTCTACCCAGAAATTCCTTCATCTCGCTTGAGCTCATGCCCATCTGTTTGAGAAACCACTTTTCCGTCAGATGTTCGTATATTTTCTTATAAACAATTCTGCCCTTTTTCATCCTCTTGCACATCTCCCGCAAATTCGTTGTCATACATGATAATGCCAAGATCAGGCCTATGCGGCGACCTGTTATTTCTTCGTCTTAGCAGACACCTTTGTAAACGGTGTATAAATCAGTTCCCCATCCACCTCACGCACACCGCGTATCTTATACCAGTAGGTGGTGTTTGGCTTCACATCCCTGAAATTCGTAACTGTCTTTTCTTTTGAATCCCTGGTAGTGTAGATTTTTTTATACCCTGAGTCTTTCTTGGTTGAACGGTATACCTGATAGTAGTCCACGTCATAACCCGTGGTCTTCTTTTTCCATTCCAGCTTTACCTGATTGGAAAGAACTGTTGTCTTGACACTGGTTATCGTTGTTTTTTCTATTCCTTCTATGATTGCGGCCTTTTCTTCTGCTTTCTCAGCTTCGTCCAAAGCAGATACCGTAACAGTCACAATCTTTTTGCCTTCCATCCAGCCTGCTGTCTCTGATGCAGTAACGGTAATTTCAGCCACACCCGGTCCTACAATGGTTACTCCGCCCTTGCTGCTTACCTTCGCAACTGTCTCATCCGATGATTCATATGTAATAACTCCGTCACCGTCGGCAGATGCATTAAGATTGAACATCTTATCCAGCTCTTTGCGGGAGTACTTGGTATAACCGGTTTTTACGTTCTGTTCAGCTTTGGTTACATTGATTGTTACCGTCTTGCTTCCCGCTGCGTAATTTGCTGTCTCAGAAGCGGTAATTGTAATCACCGTTGTTCCGGCACCCTTAATGGTAACCTTTCCGCTGCTGCTTACTGTCGCAACACTTGTATCGGAAGATTTATAGCTTATCTTGCCGTCTCCGTCAGTTTTAACCCCTGTAATCGTGAACGCCGGGCTTCCCGGATTTCTTGTATATTTTGAATATTTTGTTGTTACGATCTGCTGAGGCTTGGTCACTGTCAGTTTGATAGTCTTAGTCGCACTTTCCACATTGCTTGTTGACGCTGCCTTTATGGTTATTATCGTAGTTCCCTGTTTCTTTACGGAAACAGTTCCGTTTGAAGAAACAGACGCAACGTTTGTATCGCTTGAGGAATAAGTAACCTTAGCGCCGCTGTACTTGAGTGATACACCGAGATTGTAATCCGGCTGGTCTATTCCCACCTCTGTCTTTCCATTTTCTGCAGTTATAGTCTGCTTTGCTTTATTAATCTTATAGCCTGCAGTCTTGGTTCCGGTGTAGTTGCCCATAAAAGAAATCTTTACACTGGCGGTTCCCGCATTGGTCGCATTGGAAACAGTGTATGTATAGTCAACATTATTTTTAAGAATTCTTCCTGATGACTCTTTTACCGATATACTTGTCGGCTTCTGCTCGCTGCCTGTGTATGTCTTGTCAGCAATAGCACCGACAGTAATGCCGGAAAGGCTGGTCGCCGGCTTGATTTCAAAAGGAGTGAGCTGATAGTCCGTATAAAGGCCTTTTCCCATTACCATTACATAAGCCGTTCCTGCCTGAGTGTTGTTGACATATCTTACATTATAGTCCACACCCTCTGTCAGAGGTATTCCGCCCGAGTACACCGTCACCGACGGTTCAAAGGCTTTTCCCTCCGAATAAGTATATGTGGATGAGCCGTTTATTACAACCTGTGCATTTGCCAGTGAATAGGCTGATGTTGCTTCCGGGTTTCTGTCTATGTACCAGTAATTGCAGTCATTGCTGGCATTTATTCCCGAAACGGTCCCCGAAGAAGCATACTGCCACCACACATAATCACCGGCAAAGCTGCACTGTGAATTATATTGAGCTGCCCATATGGGATATTCCTGACCCAGAGCCGCGCCGTCTATAGTATTTTTAAGAAAAGTCAGATTTGCATAGATGCCCGGCTTATAGCCCAGAAGCTTCACTTCCTCGCAGAAGGCCCTGGCAATTTTGGTTGCCTTGGATTTACTGAGCTTGGCCTTGGTCAGCCTGCCTGCAGAACCGCCGCTGAATTCGTAGTCCATAAAAATAGGCAGATCCAGTTCATAAACACCTGCTTCGTGCATAAGCTCAACGGCATATCTGGCCTCCGCAACAGCCTCGATCTCGTCAATAGCCTGTGAAAAGAAATATATTCCTACAAGCATGCCTGCCGCCTTGGCACCTTCAATGTTACGTTTAAAAGTTTCATCTGAGTACATGTTTCCCGCTGCGCCATAGCCTCTGCCCCCTACTCTCACGATGGCAAAATCTATGCCGTCAGCCTTGGCCTGCTGCCAGTCGATGGTTTTCTGATATACGGATACATCCAGCCCATTGACCATAACGCTGTTATCAAATCTGCTGTTATGTGTATATGTCTTGCCCGTATACCGTGACACGGTTGTTCCTGCATAGGCAAAAGCCGTTGTGAAAGCCAGCGCCGCAATTAAAATCAAGCTGGTCAGTAGTTTTTTTCTCATTACAAAATTCCCTCCTAGTTTTTTCTTGTATTATGCACCTTGTGCGTATTTATGCAGTTCCTCTTCTTCAAGGATTCTGTATGCCACCTTTCCAACAAGAGTTTTAGGCATATCATCCCTGAACTGAATATCCGCAGGCATAGCATATTTAGCAACATATCTGCTGCAATGCTCCAGAATTGCCTGGCGTGCCTCCTCCTCGGTAACCTTCAGACCCGGCTTGAGTACCACGAAAGCCACAACTTTCTGCATCTTCAGCGGATCAGGTACACCTATAACGCAGCTCATATGCACGTATTCATGGGCATCAAGCACGTTTTCTATCTGTGACGGATAAACATTGTATCCGCTTGTGACTATCATCCTCTTTATTCTCTGACGGAAATATATAAATCCATCCTCATCCATCATGCCCAGGTCTCCCGTATGTACCCAGGTAAGTCCGTCGGCATGACGTCTTAATGTATTTGCCGTTTCTTCAGGATTGTTTATATACTCCATCATTACCGTAGGCCCGGCAAGACAGATTTCTCCCTCTTCTCCATAGGCCACCTCATCCTCAGTGCCCGGTTTAACTATCTTATAGAAAGTATCCGGGAAAGGAAGACCGATAGAGCCCTCTTTAGCCCAGTGTGAAGGTGTCAGACAGCTGGCTGTTACACATTCAGTGGTACCATACCCCTCCCTTACAGGAATTGTGGTATTATGCTCCTTGAGGAAAGTATCAAAACGTTTTTTGAGTTCTATGGAAAGGGAGTCGCCTCCGCTGAAAACTCCCTTAAGGCAGGACAAATCCACTCCGTCAAGTGTCTTGAGCCTCAGCAGTGCCTCATACAGAGTAGGCACTCCTGCTATGAAGTTTGGCTTATGCTTTTTTAGAAGCTTGGCATAGCTCTGAGGATTGAATCTCGGTATGAGCAGACATCTGCCCCCGCTTGCCAGCATTGAATGTATGCATACTCCCAGACCGAAGCCGTGGAAAATCGGCATTACTGCCAGCATCTTGTCTCCAGGCTTGAACATAGGGTTTGTGGCGATTATCTGCTGTGAAAGAGCGTTGAAGTTCAGGTTTGAAAGAAGAATACCCTTAGTGGTTCCTGTAGTTCCGCCGCTGTAAAGAATTACAGCAGGATCCTCGCTCTTTCTCTCCACATGGTACGGTCCGTGGTAATTGTTCCCGTCTCTCAGGAACTTTTCCCACCATACTATCTCGGCATTGGCAGGCACCTTCTTTATCTTGCGTCCCTCTGCCAGATAGTATCCCTTCCTCTTGATAGGGCTGAGCACATCCTTTATGCTTGTTAAAATCAGGCTTCTCAGCGGCACGTTGCCTCTGATGTTCTCGAATTTTCCGTAGAACTGGTCCAGAGTGATGCAGACCACGCTGGCCGATTCCTTAAGATAGAACTCGATTTCCTTTTCACTTGAAAGAGGATGTACCATATTGGCTATAGCCCCCACCTTGTTTATGGCATAGAACATGATGACAGCCTGGGGAGCATTAGGCATGCAGATGGTTACTCTTTCACCTTCTTTGACGCCTATAGCCGCAAGGGCTCTGGCACACTCGTCCATTTTTCTGATAAAATCCTTATATTTAACCTTGCCTCCCATGAAATCATAGGCTATGTAATCGGGATAATTAACCGCAATCTGAGCTACCTTGTCATACATAGAGCCCTGAAAATACTCAAGGTGTGCAGGCACTCCTCCCAGGTTCTTTATCCATGGTGTTTTTACATTCAGGTTATCTGTGTTATTCATAATCCACCTCTTGATCTGCCGGAAGTTCCAGAAGCTCCGGATGCTGTAATAAGTGCTTTAATAATTTGATTGTTTTTGAATAGTAGAAGCCGTCGGCAATTCGCTCGTCTATGGTAAGTCCCAGGTCGATGGTTTCCTTCATGGTTACATTTCCATCTTTGTCATAGAAAGGGCTAAGTTTCTTTTCGCCGATGATGACAAAAACAGAGTTGGTGCCCCAGTTGGACAGGTGGTGGTAACCTGACTTGAGCTTTATTGAACCGAGATTGGTAATAAAGCATGTGGCATAATTAGGGTCCGCCTTTACAAGAGAAGCAGGCACCTTGCCGTAAAAATCCAGCTTTCTCATCAACCACATCATAAAAGTGAGAACAGGCTTAGGAAGCTTTTTAAAGGTTTCCATGCCTGCTGTTGAATTATCAGGTGCGTCTCCTCTGCAGCTGTGAATTTCGTCCAATATCTTCTGATGGACTGTCTCAATGGTCGTATCAGGTTCAAAAGGAATAAATGCCAGAGCTTCATGAGCCTCGTCCTTAAACTCTTTCTTCACTACGAAACCCATAGTGAGCACATTCCTCTGATAGATACGGTATCCCTGTATAAACCGGTTCATCTTCGGGCGCAGAGTTATGGTCTTTACCAGGGCTGCTATTAGCACCTGGAAAAACTTGTATGGCTCTCCCTCGTTATCCAAGTTTTTTTCTTCGAGATATCTGTTTATGGGTTCCAGATCGATTCTTTCACTGATAAAAGCCTCGTTATCAGCCCTGTTAGGGTAAAGGTAAGGCACTATCGTGTGAAGAGCATCCAGTTCTTTAAGCCATACACCGTCACGCCGGTCTCCACGTTTTCTTTTTATCTTATCCATAGTTCTCCTCTTGTTCAAGTTCATGTTTATATGCAAACACGTCTACATTATACCACCTTTTTCGACTGAATTCCAGCGCAAGGCCGCATTAACCATTTTTTGCCAATAAAAAAGCAGCACCCGCCTGGATGCCGCTCCCTGATTCAGCTGAACAACTCTTTTATTTTTTCTGCGAATCCGCTTTTTTTCTGATAGCAGTCCTCTGTAACCGCCTTTCCCATATCCTCGATGGCCTTCTTCTGCTTGTGGTTAAGCTTGGTCGGAACTTCCAGATTTACCTTTACATAAAGGTCTCCCTTGGCCTCACGCTTCAGGTACTTGATACCCTTTTCACGAAGACGGAAGGTGGTTCCCGGCTGAGTTCCCGCAGGTACCTTATATGAAACCTTACCCTCAAGTGTAGGTACCACAATCTCGGCACCAAGAGCAGCCTGATCGAAACTGATAGGAATCTCCAGATACAGGTCTGCACCCTGTCGTTTAAACATCTTGTGAGGTTTTACATTGAGCACGATGTATAAATCCCCCGCCGGGCCGCCGTTATATCCCGGCTCACCCTGTCCTCTGATAGGAATTACACTCTCATTGTCAACACCTGCAGGAATGTCCACAGTAATGGTCACATTCTTACGGACACGTCCTGAACCCTTACAGTCAGGACAAGGTTCTTCTATAACCTGACCTGCCCCGCCGCACTGATCACAGGTCGTAACACTCTGAAACTGTCCGAACGGAGTCCTCTGTATCTGACTTATCTGTCCCGAACCACCGCACTTAGGGCATGTCTTTTTGGATGTGCCCGGCTTGGTTCCTTCGCCGTTACATGTTCCGCATGCCACATATTTACTAAGCGCTATCGTTTTCTTCGTTCCGAAGGCCGCCTCTTCAAAGGTTATAGTGATAGCCTTCTGAAGGTCTTTGCCCTTACGCGGACTATTAGCCCTGCGCTGCTGTCCGCCGCCTCCAAAACCACTGAAGGCACCGCCGAACATGTCAAATATATCATCAAATCCGAAGCCGCCGCCTCCGAAACCGCCGGCACCTCCGAAACCGTTAGGGTCTACGCCAGCGTGACCGAACCTGTCATACTTGCTCTTCTTGTCAGGGTCGGACAGCACGCTGTATGCTTCGTTGACTTCCTTGAATTTTTCTTCAGCCTCTTTGTCGCCCGGGTTCTTATCAGGATGATACTTCATGGCCATCTTTCGGAAAGCCTTTTTTATTTCATCATCGCTTGCGCCCTTTTTTAAGCCAAGCACTTCATAGTAATCACGTTTTTCTGCCATAATTTCCCTCTTATCAATACGCAGGAAATTCGCCCCGGTGAAGGGCGAATCCCGCTTAATTTATCAGCCTTCTGCTGCCTTATATTTTATTTATCGTCGTCTACAACTGTGTAGTCCGCATCCACAACATTATCATCTGCCGGGCCTGCCTGTGCACCGCCCATGCCAGCACCTGCTCCCATGTCAGGACCTGCTCCTGCAGCACCTGCAGCTGCCTGTGCAGCCTGAGCCTGTTCATACAGCTTGGTTGAAATGATGTGGAACTTTTCTGTAAGAGCCTCTGTCTTTTCCTTGATCTGATCTGCAGTTCCGTTGTTAAGAACGGCCTGAAGCTGATCCTTGGCATCAGTGATCTGATTCTTTTCATCCTCAGTAATCTTGCCGTCAAGCTCCTTCAGTGACTTCTCTGTTTCGTAGATTAAGGATTCAGCTCTGTTTCTCAGCTCAACCTCTTCCTTTCTCTTCTTATCCTCTTCAGCATACTGCTCTGCTTCCTTAACCTTTCTGTTGATTTCCTCTTCAGAAAGGTTTGTTGATGAAGTAATAGTGATTCTCTGTTCCTTGCCTGTTCCCATATCCTTTGCAGATACATTTACAATGCCGTTGGCATCGATATCGAAGGTAACCTCAATCTGAGGAATTCCACGAGGAGCCGGAGCGATACCTGTAAGCTGGAATCTGCCCAGAGTTGTGTTTCCTGCTGCCATTTCTCTTTCACCCTGCATTACGTGGATGTCTACTGCTGTCTGATTGTCAGCCGCAGTGGAGAAAATCTGGCTCTTCTTAGTAGGAATAGTTGTATTTCTTTCAATCAGCTTGGTAGCTACGCCGCCGAGAGTTTCGATGGAAAGTGACAGCGGTGTAACATCAAGAAGAAGTACATCGTGAACTTCGCCGGTCAGTACGCCTGCCTGAATAGCGGCACCTACTGCAACGCATTCGTCAGGGTTGATGCCCTTGAAAGGCTCCTTGCCTGTAACTTTCTTAACAGCTTCCTGTACTGCAGGAATTCTTGTTGAACCTCCTACCAGGATAACCTTTGCCAGATCTGCGGTAGTTACACCTGCATCTCTCATAGCCTTGTTCATAGGTTCAATAGTTCTCTGTACCAGGTGTTCTGTCAGCTGATCGAACTTAGCTCTTGTCAGGTCTACGTTCATGTGAAGAGGACCGTCTGCTGTCACTGTAATGAATGGCAGATTTACGTTGGCTGTCTGTGATGAGGAAAGCTCCTTCTTAGCCTTTTCTGCTGCTTCCTTCAGTCTCTGCAGAGCCATCTTGTCAGCTCTTAAATCTACACCGTTTTCCTTTGCAAAGTTGTCTGCAAGGTAGTTCATGATAACTTCGTCGAAGTCGTCGCCGCCAAGGTGAGTATCACCGTTTGTTGCCAGGACTTCGAATACGCCGTCACCCAGCTCAAGGATAGATACATCGAAGGTGCCGCCGCCCAGGTCGTATACCAGAATCTTGTGTGATCCTTCTTCTTTATCAAGGCCGTATGCCAGTGAAGCAGCTGTAGGCTCGTTGATGATTCTCTTTACATCAAGACCTGCGATTCTGCCGGCATCCTTGGTTGCCTGTTTCTGTGCATCTGAGAAGTAAGCGGGAACAGTGATAACTGCTTCTGTAACCTTTTCACCCAGATAGCTTTCTGCATCGTTTTTAAGCTTTGTAAGAATCATTGCTGAAATGTCCTGCGGTGTATAATCCTTACCGTCGATTGTTACTTTATAGTTTTCGCCCATATGTCTCTTGATGGATGAAACTGTTCTGTCAGGGTTTGTTACTGCCTGTCTCTTTGCAGTCTCGCCTACAAGTCTTTCGCCATCCTTCTTGAAGCCTACTACAGAAGGTGTAGTTCTCATTCCTTCAGAGTTTGCGATAACTGTAGGCTCTCCGCCTTCTAATACTGCTACACATGAATTTGTTGTTCCTAAGTCAATACCGATTACTTTTGCCATTTTATTTTCCTCCCTTGTCACCGCAGCTTCCTGCGGTGCATTACTTTCTTGAAATTATTTACTCTTTAGTTTGATTTTTAGTTTGCCACCTTGACCATGGAAGGTCTGATGACCTTATTATTTAAAAGATACCCCTTCTGCAGCACCGCAGTGACCTTGCCGCTTTCATATTCGGCAGAATCCTCTGTGAGTACCGCATGATGGAAGTTCGGGTCGAAGTCCTGACCCAGAGCTTCTATTTCGACAACCCCTGCTTTTTCAAGTACACCCTGGAGCTGTTTGAAAATAAGGTTCATTCCTTCTACGAAGCTGTCACCGCTATCACCGGCATCAATAGCTCTTTCGAAGTTATCTATCACATTAAGCAGCTCGCTCACGATTTTTTCGTTGGCGAATGCATAAATGTCATTCTTTTCTTTTTCTGTTCTGCGCTTGTAGTTCTGAAAATCCGCCATCAGCCTCAGGTACTTGGTGTTAAGCGCCTCTTCCTCTGCCGATGGAGCTTCTTCACAGGCTTTTTCTTTTTTTTCAGAAGCCTTATCCTCTGCAGTTTCATCTTCAGCGGTTTCAGCCGCCTTGTCTGTTTCCGCTTCAGCTTCTTCCACATCAGCCTGCTGCTTTTTCAGTTCCTCATTACTCATTTTCCTTGTTACCTCCGCTTTCCAGTTTAAATGTATTGTTAAGATTATCTGTCAGATATTCGATTATGGATGTCACCTCACCGTATTTCATTCTGGTAGGCCCGATTACTCCTATCTTACCCACCAGCTTGCCGTCTACATGGTAGCTTGCGGTAATCAGTGAGCAGTCCTGCATGATGTCATCCGGATTTTCCTCACCTATTGTAACAATTATGCCGTCGTCACGTTCGATGAGCTTCTTTGTCAGCTCCTCTTTCTGGCTGAGCATCTCAATGAAGCTTCTGGCCTTGGACAAATCGCTGTACTCTGGAATATCGAAGATGTTTGTCAGGCCCTCCATATACAGGTTTACGTTGAGCATGTCCTCCAGAGTTTTCATGAAATTCGGCATTACATCTTCTGCTAGCCCGCTCATGGCCACGATGTCGGTCTCAAAGTTGGCGATGATGTTGTTTGTCAGCGCCTGACTGATGGTCTTTCCTTTATAGTTATAGGTCATAGTTTTGGAAAGCAGCTGCAGGTTTTCCTCCGTATAAGGCACGCTCATGTGAACTGCCTTGTTTGAAACCTTTCCGCTTTCTGAAACAATCATCAGAACTACCGTGCCCTCATCTACAGGAAGAAGGTTTATGAATTTCAGCACGTCTTCGTTTTTTTTAGGTGTAAGAGCGAAGCTTGTCAGATTTGTGATTTCAGAAAGCACGCTGGCTGCGTGCTCGATGGTTTTTTCAAATTCATCTGTGGTGGAGTGAAGTCTCTCCGCTATTATATTTTTTTCTTCTCTGGAAAGCTCTTTCTTTTCCATGAGAGCGTTTACATACAATCTGTAAGCCTTGTCGGAAGGAACTCTGCCAGCCGAGGTATGCGGATGTGTAAGGTAACCCAGCTCCTCAAGGTCTGCCATCTCGTTCCTGATGGTAGCCGGACTGTACCCAAGCTCCGGCTTCTTCGAAAGAGTTCTGGAACCGACGGGCTCTGCAGTTCTCACATAGTCACTAATGATGGCCTGCAAAATCTTCAGTTTTCGTTCGCTTAATTCCATGGTGCCTCTTCCTTTCTTTTTTATCGTTAGCACTCTTTACCTTCGAGTGCTAATCACTATATATAATATACCCCCAGCATCCTATAAAGTCAACATATTTTATAAAGTTTTTTGTGTATTTTAGGTGAAAATTTGATACCTGATTTCTACACCTTTCCGGTACCCAGTTCGGACACACTTCTGAACTCATATCCCTGAGCTTTCCATCCGTCTATAAGCTGTCCCAGTATCCTGCTGTTAGTCTTGGATGTGCTGTGAAGAAGAACGATTGCCCCTGGATGTATACGTTTGTTGAGAAGATTTATAGACTCCGTTTCATCAGGCTGATCGTTTTCGAGCCAGTCTACATAAGCAAGACTCCAGAAAAGAGTGGTATATCCCAGCCGTGAAGCCTGCTGCAGGTTTGCCTCGCTGTATTTTCCCTGCGGAGGTCTGTAAAATTTGGGAATTTCTTTACCTACTGCTTCTCTGTATGTATCCTCCAGTTCCTTGATTTCAGATTTAAATGCCTCTTCGTCTGCTATAGCCGACATATCCGGATGATGCATTGTATGATTACCCACGATGTGGCCTTCAGCCTCCATGCGTTTTACCAGCTCGGGATTTTCTTCTATATAGTTTCCCACCAGGAAAAATGCCGCCGGCACTTTCTTTTCCTTTAATATGTCCAGAATTTCGGCGGTATAGCCATTTTCATATCCTGCGTCGAAGGTCAGATATACAGGCTTTGCACTTTTAGAGTCGTCCTCCTTACCGTTTGAACCCGCTATGTAGTATGCATTGTACTTTGCAAGATACTCCGGAGTTGCATTTCCCACAGGCGGCTGCCCAGCCTGCCGAAAAGAAAGCCCCCAGTTGACCTCCGCTGCCGTTTCCACAGCTTCATTTTCAGTCTGCTCCGTTCCGGCATTTCCTGCCCCCTCTGAAGCCCCGATGTGCCCTCCCGGCAGAATCTTTCCTAAGGGAGCTACTGTCGCCGCAAACAGCACTGCGATGCACCCTACTCCGACGCTTGTATACAAAACCGCTTTCTTCAAATCAAATTTAAACATAAAAAATCACCCCTTATAAATTTATGGGGTGATTTTGTCCTTTATTATTACTCATTTATACTGTCTAAATTTTTCCAGCCATATCGGACTATTGAAATAATCATGGAAAGCTCGCTTACGACTTCATCCAGAATCCCTGCCCATGAGCCTACTATAATATCATAGATTATCCAAAGAGGGGAATTAATAAACATTCCGGCAATGCGGATTTTGCGCGCATTATATGTATATCCGGCAATTGTCGCCGCAATATTTGCAGCAACGGGAAGAACGGAAATCCATCCGGACCATGTAAAGGTCATGGCAGCAAGCTGCAAAATGCAGATGGCGCCTCCCATCCATTTGCTTTTCAGCTTTTCACTTTTGCTTCCGAGGCAGAAGGAACGGAGGGTGTTGAGAATATAGCTTATTCCCCCTGTTACCGCTCCGAGAAGCAGAAGATGGATAGTATAACATAAATATGATACAAATTGAACACGAAACAGGTTTTTATTGCTTTTACATTGAAAGGAAACAAAGAACAGGAATGTTCCCACCAGACCGATTGCCTGTATCAATAAATAGTTTTTCATCAATAAGTGCCCTCAAATTTCATTTTTTCTCTGCTACTCATCTAACATCAGCTTACCTTTTTTTGCTTTTTCCTTTAAGCGTGCCATCTGTTCTTTCTCAATTTGTTGTATGCTTTTCTCCGGCGTCGGCAAATCTTCAGGCATTGTTCCACCTATCTTTTCAATTGCTGTTCTCACTTCTTTACCGACATTGTAGTGTACGCTCGTTGCTTTCGCTGCACCCTGTATTCGGTCTTTTCGCAGCTTTTCCTCTGTCTGTGAGATCCTGAACAGATTAGCTATCAATTCTGTACTTCCCATAAAATCAAGTATTTTCTGTCCGGCCTCCAGTTGCTTTCTCGCATGGATATCGTCTACATCCAAACCGCCGTATAAGCCCATATATCCCGCATTTTGAAATATGGCAAATTCCTCATTGGTGATAACCCCTGCATCATGTGCGGTTTCCACCAAGAGTTGATTCCACTGTTTTATGTCACCACGAACAACAAGTCTACGGTTATCTTCACTTAATTGGTTAAAATGATCAGCCACCTCTTGTCTATATGTCTGTATTGCGAAGTATGTTTGTCCTAATGCAATTACCTCTTTTCGGGGATCACCGTTTTGCACTATTAAATAGCATGCATATCTTGATAGTTCATAATCTATAACAGGTTTTGCCGTCGCTCCTGCTTCAACGATTTTGCTGACCTCAGCAAAATCGACAGAACTATCATGACCACTATTCTCACAGGCAATCATCCCACGTTTTATTACATTCTGGAAATTCCTCCATTGTGAATACTCAAGAACATCAGCCAGTTCTCTTGCACTCCAATACTCAGTACCATCATCTCTTACATGCTTTATATCTTCAAAACGCTTATATTCTTTTGCAATTAAATTGCTCATATCCTCGCCCTCCTGATAGGATGCCTGATTACGGTTCCCCACTTTTCTGGGGCAACCTTGACAATCTCCGGCTTATTCTTTGGCATGTAGAACTCTTTGTATTCTTTCTTATAATCAAACGCCATAATTACCTCCGCATATTTCGATTATTTCTTCTTTATTCCGTCAACAATCAGTACCAGCACCAGAGCACCCAGACCTGTAGCTATGGTGGAAATCAGCAGCATGAATCCCGGTCCGGAAACATCAAGCATGATGCCGCCCAGCACGCTTGCCAGCATTGATGACACCGTCACCATAACCGTATACAGAGCCTGTCCCTTGACAGCCTCTCCCTTTGCCATAACTTCTCCGATAAAAGATACCATGGCAGGCAGAAACAGCCCAAATGAAAAAGTCTGAAGCAGGTGAGCCACATAAATCATGGTTACGCTCTCTGCCAGATATATAAGCAGAACCTTCAGAGTGAAGCATATGGCCGCAAACTTAAGTATGAACTGGCAAGAAAACCTTTCCTTTATTTTATCAAAGAAAAACAATGCCGGGATCTCCAGAAAAGCCATTACAGAGAATATTCTGCCCATGTCCTCGCTGGTTCCTCCTACGCCTTCAACTACCTGAAGCATGAAATTATTGAGAATCGAATTACTAAAAAACACTCCGATAACTGCCAGATTGAGAATCACGAAAAGCTTGTTTATCTTTACGAAAAGGGCCAGATTGATTTCTTCAGCCTCCTCAGCATCAGCTACGGGAACCTGTCCGCATTCTCCCAAAACCGGCACAGCCTGCTTTCCTGTTTTTTCCCCCATCATCCTGTCAAACTGCGTCTTGGTGACCCAGAGACTTGCCAGCAGCATTAGAAGGACGATTTCGCCGGAAAGGGGCAGCACTCCCACTCCCTTGGCCTCAACCAGGGTTCCGAGGAACGCGCAGAGCACCGCATATGCCAGAGAGCCTACGCTCCTGCATGCGCCGAAGTTGATATGTACTCCCGTCTCCTCCAGCTTAAATGCCAGCGAGTTAAACAGGGGCTGCAGGGTTGTCATCCACGCCATAATGAGCATATATACTACCCACAAGGCGGCGGATTTCTGCTTCATCACAAAGAGCAGTCCCATCAGCACTATGAGCAGAACCGCAGAAAGCTGGGTAACTCCTATAAGGGAAAGTTTTTTTGAACGGTCAGCAAGGTCCGCTATCAAAGGCTGCAGGAATACAGCCAAAATATTTCCCACCGCCAGAATTATACCTATTTCCGCATTGCTGTATCCCCTCGCAAGGAGAAATGCCGACGCAAAGCTTCCCGCAACGCCGTAATACATCCAGTAGGTACCGTGAATACATCCGTATTTTATATTGAGCAATTTTCCCATGTTACTTCTACGCCTCTTTTGCTTCTTTTAATTGCTACATTATACCACCTCCGGCGCCCTTCCGTCCACTGTAAAAACCACAAAAAAGAGGGACGGTGCCCCTTTTTATCGTACTGCATTTTTATTGGAAAATCAGCCCGCAAGCTTCTTCTGCAGCCAATCCTTTCCGTCCACATATCTGGATACTATATATGAAACCACATAATCTCCCGCAGAATTTATCATTGTAGCAGGCGGGTCTACCAGATTGCCGATTGCAACCAGAATCGGGAATGCCAGTTCCATCTGTGCAGGAAAGAAAATGGAGCAGATGATGTATTCCCCTATGTAACCTCCTCCAGGCACTCCGGACATTCCTACAGATGAAAGAACTGCCACGAGAATAATCGGAATCAGCTGCCCCCATGTGAAATCTATGCCGAATACGCCGTATACAAAGGCGATTTTAAGGACGCATGAAAAGCATGAACCGTCCATATGCATAGTAGCACCGAGAGGAACAACCATTTCTGATACATCCTTGGAAATACCCGTGGCCTCTGCCACTTCCATATTGGTTGGAATTGTGGCTACGGATGAGCAGGTACCCAGAGAAACCACAGCCGGCCTCGCTATATGTTTGAACATTATCTTTACAGCTCCCGGACCGCCTCCGAATCTTGCGAAGAGAGGAAAAGCCGTAAAAATGTAAATAAAGCAAAGCGGGTAGTACACCAGCATCGCGCGTCCGTATGACTGGGTAATCATAGAGCCGTAATCAGCTACCAGGCCTGCAAAGATAGCAAAGAAAGCTATCGGTGCGTAATAGGTGATAATCTTTACGAACTTGAGCATAACATTGGTTAAGCTTTCCAGAAATCTTGTAATGACTCCTTCCCCGCTTTCAGCCAGATTGGCAGCAAAGCCGAAGAGCAGCGAGAAAACTATAAGAGGCAGCATAGCCCTCCTCGTAAGCAGTCCAACAAAATCACTTGCGGTAAAGAAATTTACCAACATGTCGGACAGGGTGGCATATTCGCCGATTTCCTCTGCAGGTATGTCCTCCCATGCCTCAAGCACCGGCGGGAACACTTTCATAAGAACGAACATTATGAAGGCAGCGATAGCACCTGTAATAACAAACACGGCAACAGTTGTTCCCAGAATTTTACCTGCTCTCTTTCTTGACCTCATTCCCGCCACCGAGCTGGAAATAGATGCAAATACCAGGGGCACTACGATGCAGAACATCATGTTGATAAATACCGTTCCAAAAGGTTTCAGCTTTACAGCAAACTCCGGTGCCAGCCAGCCCACTATACAGCCGAGAATCATGGCTCCCAGCAGAATCGCCAGAAACCGATAATTCTTTGCAATTTCTTTGTTTTCCATAAAAAATTTCCTCCTGACCGTTAAAAATCTTCATACTGATTTTTATGCCAGCCAGGAGGATTTTATGATTAATTAATATTTCTTTTGATTTGCTATTTCGCCGTTCTCCATGCCTTCAGCGACCAGTCAGTATAAATCTTTTTGCCTCCAACAAGCATATAGCCCCGTACCTTATAGTAGTACCTGGTTCCTGTCTGGATTGCAGTGTTATAATACTGGTCTGATTTTGACGTGAAAAACGGTTTGGTGCCGTATCCGGTGTTTCTCTTGGTTGAACGGAAAATCTCAACACCGTCAAAATGCATTTCCTTTCCGTTCTGATCGTACCATTTTATGAGAATAGCTTTCTTTCCGCTCGGCGCGGTTGCTGTTTTGGAACGTGCAACCAGCCTAAAGCTCTTCATCTCGGCCCGAGCTCTTTCGATCTCTGTAGCTTTCTTAATCGTTATTACTTCTACCTTATCCCCCGTCTTCAGATTAGTAAGCTTGTCAACCGGTCCAAGAGACTTGCCGTTTACGACAACATCCTGTATGTCATATCCCTCTTCCGGTGTGATAATAACAGTCTTGCCGTCCTCACTGATTTCTGCCTTGGCACCGCCTCCCGATATATCTATGGAAGGTTTCTGAACAGGTTCGGTCGGTGCAATTGCACCGCCGCCACCGCCGGAGCCGCCGCTGCTGGTTCCGCCTCCTTCACCCGGAGTAACCGGCCCGCCTTCCGAACCGCCGCCGAGCGATACTGTTATCTGACATACTGCAGTGTATCCGCCATACACAGTCCGAGCCGTAATATTAGTAGTGCCTGAGCTTATCGATGTGACCCTACCCTGTGCATCTACGCTTGCAACTGCCGGATTACTGCTTTCGTAAACAATGCCTTTCATTTCTTCAGGGAGAGTTTCCGGAAGAACTGCTGCACCGATATTAATAGTATTACCGAAAGAATTGAATGTCCACTTTGAAATAGTGATCCTAATTCCGTTTACACGTTCGTTTCCGCCGGTCTGCTTCGCGTTTACGGTAACGATACAGCTGTCGGAAGCATTTCCGTCGGATGATACAGCCGTTATAACCACTATTCCTGATGAAACAGCTGTAATCCTTCCGTTAGAGTCAACAGCAGCTATTGCAGAATCGCTTGATCTGAAATCAACTGGTGCACCTGCAGGAGTGGTTGTCCATCCAAGGGTAAATGTATCATCTACCGTTAATGTCACCGCCTCGCGATCAAGTTTGATTTCTGTAACCGCAGGGTTCGGGTCCGTCGGCTGTAGAGGATCTTCTACCTCCCCAGGCAATATGCCCGCAGCGCAGATTATCCAGTTTAATTCAGTGCCTGAAGCACCCTCCAACGTATAGTTATCATTTCCAAGGCCAGTAACCTTTGCCGTGTAAGACGTATTGGTATCGGCATTACCGGTCTGCGTATTTCCTATGTACGTAAGAGTAAATGAATCTCCTTCTTCTTTATTGGCAACTTCAGCAGTTACCGTCTGAGGGTGTCCTGTGTATTCCAGCTTAACTGCATCCCAACTCAGAGAAACAGGACGAGGTCTTACTGTCAAAGTGCCGTTTACAGCCGCGAATCTGTAGTTATCTGCAGCAAGGCCTGTGACATCTACAATAATATCATAGGTTCCTACAGAATTCCCCTTGACATAAGTGCAGCTTGTTACCGGATTTCCGGCTATTACACTTGAAGGGTCAGCAGCGGCAAGTCCTTTGTACGACAATGCATACTTTGGAGCATCTGCTCCATAAAGAATTGTGCTGTCTGATGCTTCTACTGTGATTACCTTCGGCATAATACGTACATTTGCTGTCGTGCTTTGAAGTCCCTCATATGTGTTCCCCTTGATTTTGCCGGAAATTATGCAGTAATAGCTTCCTGTATCTGCAACATTCTTAACATAATATAATTGTCCTGTTGCGTTTGGAATTGCCTGACCGTCCTTGAACCACTGGTAGGTCATGCTTGTCATATTGTCCACGTTGACGGAAACTGTCAGAACGTGACTTTCCCCATCGTAGCTTCCTTCATAGCCGTGAGCTGTAACGATGATTTCATCTATTGAAACCCACTTGGCGTAAATGGTGTACTCTCCTGTCTTAACCGGTGTATTATCATACACACGAGAGCTCTCTGCATAATCAGGATCTGTGTACCAGCCGCCGAAGAAATAGCTTCCTTCTCTGGTGAGCGTCGGCAATGAACCCTTTGAACCATATGTGTCGCCTTCCTTGTAGACACGTACCGGATATTCACCCAACTCTCCGCCCTGCGGATCAAGGGTTACATGCACTTCATTTTCAATTTTCCAAATGGCATAAAGGGTTAAAGTCTCGCCTACATCGATTCCGGCAGGTATTCCGTTGATATTCATATCAAGCTGATAATCATCGCCGGAGCCGTCAGGTCTGGTGTTCCACTTAAGTAAGGTGTTTACACCGTACTCGAATGTAGTTCCGTCAAGCAGCCTGTTGGTACCGTTAACATTCATCGGATATGGGCCGCAGCTGCCGGAAGCACCATCTGCATTTGCTATGTACTCAACATACCAAGTCTTCTCTCCTTCCGGAACGGAGGTGAGGGTAAGGGTAGTGTTATCCTTAATTGTAAATGAGCCATTACCGGATGCATCAAGTGCAATCCATACACCGTTAGCCTGCACTCTGAGAAGGGAAAGGTTTCCGCCTGCTGCCGCAACAGTAAATTCGATTTCAGTTCCGGACTGATACTTTCCGTATGTATCCACAGTTGTCACCGTAATCGTTCCCAGGCTTACATCAGAACCGGCTGTCACCGTGAACATCACAGGCTCCCATTTAGCTGTAAGTGTGTGATCTCCGTTTGCTGCAAGCCTGCTGTTAGCGTCAACCTGCGTTTCGCCCGCTTCGTCTAAATTATAGAACCAGCCTGCGAATGCGTAGTGCTCCTTTGCAGGTGTAGGAAGGTATCCGTAAAGCGCACCTTCTTCGCGTTCAAAGCTTGCAGTGGCTCCGTCCAGAGTTCCTCCGTCGGCATTTAATGTTACCTCATACTTTGGAGTAGTCGGGAGATTCTCATTGGCTGTCCAGACAGGATACAGCGTTAATGTACCGTCTGCTTCGATTCCTGCAGGAGAGCTGTTCAGAACCTGATTCAAGGTATAAGCTGTACCATTGCCATCCTCAGCTGTATTCCAGCCTGTCAGGGTATAATACTGCCTGCTTATATTTGCGCCGCTTTCCAGGGCAGCCATACCGCTTACCGGAAGCTTCTGATCCGGGATAGTTCCCGTCACATCCTCGCCAAGCTCGTAGTGGACAGTATATGTTCCGCCTACCGGCTGATTCGTGTCGCCGGCAATCTCTATCAATGAAATAGTTGTATCTGTGATTACAGTGCATCTGTACCCGCCGTTAACAGCCTTCAGCTCCACACCGTTTGCCATAACTTTGACTTTCTTGCCGGTCTCTGGCGTTACAGTAAATGTTACTTCAGTACCGGATACAACCTTGCCTGTTGCTATGCCATCAATTGCTGCAAGGGATGCATCTTCGTTTACGGTCAGAGTAACTCGCACATCTTCCCAGTGTGCATAGTAAGTAACATTGCTGTCAACGCTGGTATAACCGTAAACCTGAGTGCCGCCGTCATCAGCTGTAAACCAGCCTATGAATCTGTAGCCGGCCTGTGCAGGCTCAGGAAGTGTGCCAAGCTTTTCCCCCTTGACGAAGACAGCAGTCTCAGCAGTTATTGGTCCATTTTCATCAACGCCGAAATTACCGCCGTTGGCATCAAATGTGATTTCTGCAGTGTTAGCTTCCCATACAGCATAAAGCTTTAAGATTCCGTTTTCCTGTATTCCTGCAGCAGCTGCTGTGGTTGTAGTGCCAAGAGGATACTCAACCGTGCCTGCATCAGCCCCATTCTCATCAGTGTTCCATCCGATAAGCTTATACCCATCCTTCTTCAGCTCATTTCCCCATGAAATGTTTACTGTAGCATCGAAATACTTGCTCTGGGTATCTATGCCGCCGATTCCGCCGTTGGCATCGTAGCTGATATACCATACCGGTTTCGTTACCGGAATGCTGGTAAGTGCCAGCACTGTATTTTCTGTAATTGTAAACTTATATGTGCCGCTTCCATCTGCACTCATTGTCACGCCGTTGCAAAGTACGCGAATTGCGTTTCCGTCAACGCCGTCAGCCGTGGTAATCTTAAAACTTATCTCTGTGCCTTCAATAAACTCAGTTCCGCTTGTAATATTATCGAATGTTCCCAGACCCGCTGTGCTTGTAGTAACCGTGTAATTGATTGGTGCCCACTTAGCCGTCAGAGTATGAGCAGCATCGGACTTCAGAACCGTATTTGCATCGACCTGTATGTCGCCCGTGCCGTCATTCCAGTACCAGCCAAGGAATCTGTAGTGCGCCTTGTCCGGGGTTTCCAGCGGTCCGTATGTACCTCCCACATATCGGGTTATTACAGATTGCGTAACGCCCGTAGTGTCTTCAAGTCCTGCTAATGTAACTTGAACCTGAGTATTTGGTGCAGGAGTCTCTCCGTCTTTCCATACAGGATACAGAATCATTGTTTCGTCCGCTTCTATTCCCTCCGGCGCCCCGTTTATTACCTCGTTAAGCAGGTATTGAACAGTGCCTGCAGCAGCTGCTGCCTCAACAGCATTCCAGCCAATCAGCGTCTTGCCTGTCATCGTCAGACCTGTGCCTG
This sequence comes from Bacillota bacterium, assembly GCA_022787405.1. Taxonomy (GTDB): domain Bacteria; phylum Bacillota; class Clostridia; order Peptostreptococcales; family Anaerovoracaceae; genus SUG1106. The sequence continues at coordinate 17,424 of JALFXR010000234.1, read as the reverse complement.
ATGATAAAGCTCCCAGGCCCCTTAGCGGAAGTGTCTGGTCTTCTATACTGCCGGCTGCACCGGTGGTATAGTAAGAAACGGTATATGTATCTCCTGTGACCTCTGTCAGATATACTGTAGTATCTTCAGTTAATATCAAAGTATAGCTTCCGTCAGTATTCTCCGTAAGTGTGCCTGCAGCGGCCATAACCTTGATGTTTTCATTATTCTCAGCTGTCACAGTAAATGTGAATCCTGTGCCTTCCGGGTATCTTCCCGCGATGAAATCTTCGCTGAAAGTGCCGATGCCTCCATCATTTACCGTAAGCTCTTTTCTGATGTCTTCCCACTCGGCTTTGAGTGTAAGGCTTGCTGTACCGTCAGGTACTATGGTTGTGCTGTATACTCTCTCTCCGTTTGGCTTCGTCCAACCGAGGAATCTGTATCCAGGCCTGTCCTCAAGAAGAGCCAGACCTCCGAATGCCTCTTTCTGAATGTATTCATGCGGGTTAGCAAAGTTGGAATCAGCGAACTCTCCGCCATCAGGGTCGAAGGTGACCTGGCAGGTCACATTCTTCCATACTGCATAAAGTTTAAGTACGCCGCCTGCCTCTATGCCTGAAGGGGCACCATTGATTACCTGTCCGAGGGTGAAATCTGCTCCCGATGCGTCCTTATCAGTGCTCCAGCCGAGGAGCTCGTATCCCTTACGGCTGATGCTCCGGCCGTAAGAAAGTACATTTACTTCATCTATCAGGAAGGTTTCGTTTGCAACTTTTCCTGTTCCCCCGTTGGCGTCATAGTTTACGGTATATACACCTGTCAGCTGTTCTTTCGCGATGAGGTATACCACGGCATCCTCGGTGATGTCAAATGCGTATTTATTATCTTCTGCAGCCGTGAGCGGCATTCCGTTAAGAAGTACCGTTACAGCCTTTCCTGCCTGGGGAGCTGCGGTAAATTCAACCTTTACACCGTAGTAATATCTGCCGTCTTCCCCGTTGCTGCCCTCTGCAGGTGTAGTAACTGTAATTGTACCCAATGCCGCATTTGCACGAACATCCAGGCTGAATGTCTGACGTGTCCAGTGTGCATAAAGGGTGTGGTTCTCAGTCCTGACCACTTCCGTGAAGCGGTCTACTTTATTGCCGCCCATCTCTTCCGTGTACCATCCATCGAATGAATAACCTGTCTTCGCAAGAGTCGGCAGTGTCTCATATGTACCGCCTACGGTGAGAAGAAGCGTACCCGGATTTCCATCCGCTTTTTCCCCTTCAGGCAGCGTATCCACTAAATTTACTTTTACCCTGGAGCGTTCCCAAACTGCATAGAGATTCACCTTTGCGTTAGGAGTATCTGATAATGATGCAATCGGCAGATATCCAAGATCATATACAGCACTTCCTGTTGATGCTGTACTCCATCCCATGAGAGTCCATCCCTGACGCTCAAAGACTTCGCCAAGCAGTGCAGATGGCTGTCCTGAGTTCTGATCCTGCTCTATTGCCGGCTGTCCGCTTCCGTTGGAGTTATAAATAATTTTGTATCTTACACCTGCTTCTGATGAGAAAAGTGATATATTCGTATCTCCTGGCACCGTGTAAGTGTACGTATATGCTGATTTGTCAGCATTTGCATTCTTAATCTGTGTGCCATTTACCATAGGATACAGTGAATCCGTTGAATAGCCTTCAATTGGCAAAACAGTTATGTCAAGCTCATCACCGTATACCAGTGCTGCTCCGTGAGTTAGCTCTGCCCCAGCTCTCTTTACAGTTATATATCCCGCCTTGTTTTCCGATAGAATCAGCTTATATTCGATAGGCTCCCATACGGCATAGAGCGTAAGGTTTCCATCTGTAACGTATACAGAACCAGGAGCGTATTGCACAGCTCCGTTTGCCGAAGTGCTCCAACCCTTGAATACATATCCGTTTCTTGCAGGTATAGTTTCACTCAAAGCATAATCTATATCCTCTGTTTTAATACCGGAATCAGGCATACCGGTCACATTTGCCTGTCCTGTAACCGGGTCGGTTTCAGGTGCATTGCTTTTATATTCTATTGTATATTCTTCGAAAGCACGCCATATTGCAAAAAGGGCAATATGTTCCTCTCCCATGGTGAATGATGTTGTAAAGCCTGCCTTATACTCAGGATCTGCCGCTGTCATGCTTCTTGACCATCCAAGAAATTCGAATCCCGGTCTTTCAGGAATCTTGTCAAATTTGACATTTACCTTGTCACCCTTGATATAAGCCGCCTCGTCATCAGGTGCTCCTGATCCTCCGTTGCCGTAATAAGTTACCTTATATGTCTGTTTGTCCTTAAATACCGCATAGAGGTTAATCGTGGAACCATCTGTGGATGAAATTCCTGATTCAAAGGCCTGACCGTCTTCATAGATTACAAAATCACTTCCTGCATTAACAGACCACCCTGCAAAATACTTCTTCGCAGCTTCGGCCTGATTCAGAACTTCCCTGAAATCCGAATCAGTTTCTCCCAGCACTCCACCTGTCGGCAATACGAGATCTTCCTTGTTAAACGGAATATTTTCCAGTTCATAGTATCTAATCTGGTTCTCCCCGTTGTAAAAGTGGATACTGTACTTAACAGGTTCCCATTTAGCATAAATTGTAAGCTCTTCTGTATTCAGCCTCAGATTTCCGGGCTGCTGTTTCAGGTTCTCATCGTAATAACATGTGCCTGTGCCATCCTGATTTTCATAATATCCTTTAAATACATATCCCTGTTTAACAGGAGCCACAATATTTTCGGTAAGTTTTTCATCATACTTCAGAAGGACAAAATCAACATTGCCCCCATGGTCACCTCCGTTGGCATCGAGCGTTACCTTGGTTACCAGATCATCCCATACAGCATAGAGTTCAAATACTTCGCCGCTTGCCGAAGTTAAATTCTTAACGATTTCACCGTACTTGTAAGCGGTATTACCACCTGAGGTGGCTGACCAGCCTTTTATACCTTTACCGGCCTGAGCAAATGTACCCGCCTGCAAAGAAAGCTTCACATCTTCTCCGTATGTAAAAGTACTGTCAACATAGTCGCTTCCTGATGCGGCGCTGTTATTCTTATGAAACCTTACTGTATAGCTTATAGGTGTCCACTTTGCTATTAGCACGACATCGTCTGTACCCATTGTAAAGCTTGTGTTTCCCTGATATAAAGCACCTTCTTTTTCCCAACCGGCAAAGGTATAACCGGTTCTCTTAAGTGCGCTTCCTGCAGGTTTTACTGTTACACTGGCACCTGTATTATATATATTTACATCTACTGGTGCTCCAAATCCTCCGTTGGCATCATAAGCCACAACGAATCCAGGCTGCGTAGTTGCCAGAACGTGGGTATCTTCTGCTATATCAAAACTGTATTTGCCATCCGCATCCTTTTCCAGTCTCTTGCCGTTGGCATATACGCGAACATTTTCTCCTGTGGCCTCAAACATAATCTTGCTTCCGCAAGCAAACTGCTGATTGTCTGCTATGCCGGTAATTACAGCATTCCCGCCGGTTTGCAGTGTTACAGTATACTGCTTAGGAGTCCACTTGGCATAAAGTACTACATCAGAGGTGCCCATAGGATATGAAGCACCAGCCTGATAAATACTGCCGCCCGTTCCGCTCTTTGTTGTACTCCAGCCTGCGAAATCATAACCCTCGCGTTCAGGAACTACAGATGTCAAAGTACAGTTACCTGCAGGAGGGTATGCCGTAGGAACATATGTCGCAAAGCTGCCGCCATTGGTATTATAGGAAAGCGACGGGTTCTGCTTCCATACTGCATAAAACAGGTGCGGTCCCTGGATGCTTGCAACGGTTTCACCCGGCTGGTACACCCCTTCGTCACCCGGTTTGGCATTAGACTTGTCGCTCCATCCTTCAAATGTATATCCATCTCTGGTAGGAACAGTATCCGACGGAATGGTATAATCGTTATTTATATATACAATACTTCCCGCAGGCTCTCCCTGTCCTCCGTTGGCACTGAATGAAATGGCAAATTTTTCGTTTTCCTTCCATGCAGCATAAAGATATGCTACACCATCCTGCTTATCCGTAAGTCCTACCTGATAAGCGGTTCCCGGATAGTACATCGCCCAGTCCTGCTGGTCATAGATGTTCCAGCCGAGGAACGTATAGTTTTCCTTATGCAGGTCATCCGGGATAGCCGCTTCCGTCAGTGGTGCAAGATCGCCCCATGTTACATTTCGCTGCCATTCTGCATGGCGGGCGCCGAAGCCGTCATTCAGATTACTCATGTACTCGATATCGTATGTCAGTGGCTCCCAATAGGCGTAAAGCGTAAGGCTGCTTTCCACCATGGCCGGCTTCAGTACATCGGTAGGTTTGCCGTTCTCATCATAATACTTCACCGCAGTGCTGTATTCGCTGTCCGATAACTTGCCCGGCTTGATCTGCATATTATAATAGCCCTTGAAGTTGTATCCGGTGCGCTGTGGTTTCGAAACCTCTGTACCCTCGTCAGCGCCGTAAACCACATAAGCGTAAGTGCTGCCGCCGTATCCGCCAAGGTCGTCCAGCTTGATGAACCTGTAAGCTACAGGTGGTGTCACCGTTTCGGCTGTTGAACTGCCGGTTGTAGCTACGGTATAGCTGCCGCTGCCGCCCTTGCTGCCCTGGCTGCCGCCGGTGCCGCCATTACCTCCTGCCTCACGTCCTTCTACCTCATCATTATCCTCATTGTTGGTGTGAGAAAGGGCATCTCCCGTATATTTGGAACCGGGAGTTGTTCCTCCGCTGGTACCGCCATTGCCTGCGTTTCCCGCTTGTCCGGGATCTTTGTTGCCCATTTTTTTCGGATGGTTTGCGTCGCCGTTCTTGTCGGAGGAGTATTCGATGCCGCCGCCTCCACCGCCGCCACCGCCGCCACCGCCGGGAGCGCCGCCTCCGATTGCATCTGCACTGATGGTCGGATAACCGCCGCCGCCGCCTGGACCGCCCTGTCCAATGGCGAAGGTGGTGTGGTTGTAATCCGCACTGCCTCCAACATCAAAGCGGACAAAATATGGTACGGAAGAATTATAATCATCATCATCATAATTGCTGGCAACATTGTTGCTGCACATTGATGTTCTCGTTGTAATATAAGAACCTCCAGATCCTCCGGAAGAAGGATTCGTTCCGGCCGTGGCATTGACGGTGGCATTGCCCACAACATAAAGAGTTCCCATGGAGCCTCCATCCTGGCCCTGGCTGCCGCTGCTGCCGTTTTGAGGTGCTGTACTTGTTGTCTTCCAGTTTCCACTTTTATCCTTGTTTCCTTTGATTTGGGTAGCAATACCGCTGCCACCGGAACCTCCGCTGCCGCCGTTTCCGCCGTTTCCGCCGATTCCGGCGCCGGCACCTCCGGCACCATATCCGCCGCTGCCGCCGTTTCCACCTTTAAAATCGACGTAATACTGTGAGTTACTCTTACTTGCATCATCTGAATTTAAATTGAACCAAGCAGCTGAGGAATTCGAACCGCTCCCCGCACTGCCGCCATTGCCGCCTTTCGCAATTAACGTTCCCCCGCCGGTAATGGTCAGAGTGGCCCCGGTTGGCAGATAAATACCCGCACCGCCGCCTGTCTGTCCCGAACCGTCTTTACCGTATACGGTCAGCGTCTTTCCGTTTTCTATGTATATTACGGTACTGCTGCCCGATGGAACACTAATTCCGTTAAGGCTGCTCTTACTTTCGTTAATAGTAGTGTTCTCTGTGACTTTGTAAATAGTATTGTTCTGTAACGTGATACTATTTCGGCTTGTCAGATTCACAATATTCGGCTCGGCACTTGCAGCCTCTGCAGACTGGGGCTGAGCCAGTGTCACAACCATGCAAACCATGACACACATGGATACTATACGCCGTAGTATACCTTTTGACTTTCCTTGTTTCACTGTTTCATCTCCTTCCTACCATCCTTTTCAAAATCCGCGGTTATTTTTTTGATTTTCATCAGTTATTCTTCAAATTATACCCCCACCCGGACAACCAAAGGACAACAGACGCGGCAGATTTCGACGTGATTGTATATTTTGTTAAGTGACGAATGATGCTAGAATAAATTTCGGACACTGGTTTTGCAAAACTCCTTCTATAATAGTAAAATATCTATACAAGAAGGAGGAAATCCAAATGTCAAGAAAGTACAGTGATGAATTTAAGCGTAATGAACTCGAGTACATCAAAAATCATCCTGATGTTGACATGCGTGTCTGTGCAGAGTATCTCGGTCTTCCTTACGACACCCTTTACGGCTGGTACAAAAAGGACCAGCGTGAGAAAAGAAACGAGAGTGTCAGTATTCGTGATGCCGGCATGAGTGATGAAGAAAAAGAAATCATGCGGCTGAAACGTGAACTTCGCGACACGCAGGATGCACTTGAAGTGCTAAAAAAAGCAATCAGCATTCTGGGAGACTGACGGAAGGCATCTATCAGGCTGTAAAAGATACCGTTGACAGCCTTTCAAAGGGACGCAGGTTTTCCGTCAACGGAGTGCTGAAGAAACTTGGCGTCTCTACCAGTGGTTATTATGATTGGCTGAAGCGCGAGCCAAGCCGTCAGGAACGTAGACGAAATCATATAAAAGAACTGATTCTAAAAATCTATAATGATAATATGCAGATTTATGGTGCACCTAAAATCACAAAGATTCTAAGAAACATGGGCGAGGTTATTTCTGAAAGGACAGTTACTAAGTATATGCAGGAATTAGGAATTCGGGCATGTTATGTCAAACCGTACACGATTACAACCATAAGCGAAGATTTCAGCTGCCGTCTCAAGAACATCTTAAAAAGAGATTTCAGTCCTGATAAGCCCAATGCCGTGTGGTGCACCGATATCACATATATTTGGACGAGAGAGGGCTTCGTATATCTCTCCTGTATTATGGATCTGTTTTCACGTCGAATCGTTGCATTGGAACTTTCCAGAACTCTGGAGACCATCCATGTCGTAAATGCCATACAAAAGGCAAAACTTCACGCCGGAAATAAGGTTCCAAAAGTGATCCATACAGACAGAGGTGTTCAATATACCTCCGATGAATATTATGCTGCAACAAATGGAATTGAACAGAGCTACTCCGGAAAAGGAAATCCGTGGGATAACGCCTGTATCGAGTCTTTCCATGCATTGATTAAAAGAGAATGGCTGAACAGATTTGAGATTCGTAATTACAATCATGCATATCAACTCGTATTCGAATACATTGATGCATATTACAACACCAGGAGAATCCACAGTTATTGCGGATATCGTTCTCCGTTTGAATATGAGAAAATGTATTACACAACACATTCCGCTGTCAAAACGGCAGCATAAATGAACACGACACTGATTTGATAGAAGGAAATTTTACAAAATCAGTGTCCGAAATCTTGACAGAGCACCAGAAATCAAAAAAACAAAAAAGCTGCTTTCAGAAATTCGTCTGAAAACAGCTTTTTTTACGATTTAAACAGGAATCATTCTCTGTTTTTTTCCACCATTCTCTCAAACCGACCTGCGGTAAATTCCGCCCACGAGTATTCGCTCATGTATTCCCCTAGGTATGCATTTACAGCCATCGGCTTCATCTTTTCCAGATCATAGGCATCGCATTTGACCTTGCTGACATCTAACGCCAGATTGTTGCGGCTCTTTATGAGAATATCTTCTGCACCTGAATCCCTGAGAAGTGCTCTTAGCTGAGATACTGTGGCCGTCACATTATTTTTGAGTCTGGTGTCATAATTCTCATTTTCCCATAGAGTAACCGCAATCTGCTCTGTAGTGACAAATGCCCCGTGCCTGTCCACAAGGAACGCAAGCAGTTCCTTTGTTTTTTTCCTGTTGAACACAAGAGGTTTTTCGTCCACAAAAACCTGAAAAATGCCAAAGGTCTGAATCCGAACTCTGTTTTCGTCAGCGGAAACAGGTCTGCGCAGCTCTGACAGTTCTTTCTTCACCTTCTCTACAGTAATAGGCTTGGTCAGGTAGCCGCTGGCGTGGAGCTCGAAGGCCGAATCACGATATTCGCCGAAGCCTGTGGCAAATATGATGTTGATGTCAGGATTTGTAACCTTCAGACGGCGTGCCAGTTCCACACCGCTGAGGTCTGCCATTTCCACGTCAAGGAAGGCCACATCCACAAGGTTGGCTTCCGCATAATCCAAAGCATCTTCGGCATAGGAAAAGCCTTTTACATGAGCGCCGGGATCTGCTTTTTCTATCGCATCTACAAGTGCCTTAAGAGCCAGTCTTTCATCGTCAACTGCCATTACGTTCATAGCCTGTCCTCCTTTTCGGTATAGTCACTGCTGCTTTGGTGCCAATGTCCTTTTCACTTGTTATTTCCAGTTTTCCGCCCGCCATAACTTCCAGCCTCTTTCTTACATTTTTGATTCCTACATGGAGTCTTCCGTCATTTTCATAATTCTGCAGGTCAAATCCTTTTCCCGTATCTGATATGGTTATAATGCAGGCTTCTGCCGTTTCTCTTGTAGATATGGTTACCGAACCCCCACCGCGTTTTTTAGTCACACCGTGCTTAACCGCATTTTCCACCAGGGGCTGCACCGTCAGCGGAGGGACTTTAAAGTTTGTAAATCCAATATCATAGATTATTTCGAGATCATTGCCAAAGCGGATTTTTTCAAGATCAAGATAGGTCTGTATGTGTTCGTATTCCTTTTCAAAAGGAATCAGTTCTGCCTGTTGAACTGACTCCATATTGTTTCTCAGATAGTCTGCAAATTTGTCTATGGCAGTCCTCGCCTCATCAGGGTTGCTGCCGCACAGGTAGTATATTGAGTTCAGCACATTGTACATAAAATGCGGCTGAAGCTGACTGAGCATGATTGAAACACGGCTCTCCGCCAGTTCCTTCTCTTTCTCAGCCAGTTTTATTTCATTTTCTGCAAGCTGCTTAGCCATGTCGACGTGAAAGAGCAGGTATATGAGTATCAGCGACAGAGTTGTAGCCAGATAGAGCGGTGTAGGATTCCAATATGGCAGAGCAAACATTGCAATCACAGGAAATACGCTGAAGGAAAGGAGCGTCAGCGTGCCTTTTGTCCCAAGATATCTGCTATAATATATTACAATCAGCATCAGCATAATAAGGGAAAAGATGTCCACAGCATCTACGAGAAAATAGGCATAACCGTCATGATACATTCCCTTCTCATCAAAATAAAACAGCATCCCGTTAAACATAGAAACGAATACAAGCAGAATAAATACTGCACATACAGCCGATACGATACCGGCACCGTTCCAGGACACCTGCACTCTTTCCCTGATAAACCCCACCAGGCAGCAAGCATATATGGCATTCAGCAACGCTCCGAAGCCGAAAGATAAAAAAGCACAGAATTTCAGAAGTCCGATGTGGTTTGCATCACCCAGAAAACACCACAGCCCGGCTTCTCCCATCAGCATAATAAAGGCTGTCCCCAGAAGGACTGTGAACCACCGCATAAAAGGTTTTTTTCTGGCATGGTCAGTTGCCGTACCTAATAAAAGCATCAGAGTCACCATGGCCGCAAAAATAAGGAGGCACACATTCACCTCTATCATATAGTTAAACTTTGACAGGTTCACAGCGTATGCCTCCTTCACGACGTCTTTTATTAAATTTTAACTCATTTGATATCTCGTGTCCAGCTAAATAATCCTTACGCCGTCCTCAAGCTCCTTTTCAAACTCCACTCTGTGATGCAACGTGTAGAGTCCCGGGAAGCCGCCTGTATGAATAAAAATCACTTTCTCTCCCTGCTTTATCTTTCCTTCACGAACCATGTCCACAAGACCTGCGAATCCTTTGCCGGTATAGCAAGGGTCAAGGAGTATTGCTTCTTTTCTAGCCATAAGATAAATAGCCTCGCGTACCTCCTTGCATGGGTTGTTATAAGCACCACGGGTGTAATCCTTCTCGATGTCGAAGTCCTCCCTTGCGGCATCAATGGACAGACCGAATTTCGACTTCATCTGATTAAAATATTCCACTATGCGCCTTTCCTTATAATCGCCAAAAGGTGAAATTGCAATGCCTGTAAGGCGCAGAGATGAGCCTTCGTTTTTAAGTCCGCAGTAAAGGCCAATATATGTGCCGATGGAACCAACAGAGTCGATTACTCTCGCGTCTTCAATTCCCAGTTCCTTAGCCTGACGGTCAAGCTCTACTGCACAATCGTAATAGCCAAGTGCGCCCATTTCATTGGAACCTCCCATAGGTATAAAATAAACCTTTTCGCCCTTTTCTTCATATTCTTTTATTATCTGAGGGCAAAGCTCGTCAAACTGCTCGTTTTCATCACGTCCGTCATCCGCCTTTAAAATCAGATCACAGCCCATTATCCTGTCGAGAAGTATATTGGCCGATACCTCTCCCGGATAATCATCTATAGCGATAATGGCGCATTTAAGTCCCAACTTTGCAGCTACTGCCGCAGTAAGTCTGCCGTGATTAGTCTGAGCTCCTCCCACTGTAATGAGCATTGTCGCCCCCTGATCCAAAGCCTCCTGCGCCAGATACTCCAGCTTTCTCAGCTTGTTTCCGCCTGCACCGTAATATGTCAGATCATCACGTTTTATGTATAACTCTATTCCCAGCTCCCTGGACAATGTCTCAAGATACTGTATCGGCGTTTCATCTACCAGATGAAGCTTTTTAACTCCGAATGCCATCTCTGTTCCTCCTGTTTTCTATAATATAAACATTCTGGCCGTCATCATTTCCTGAATATCTCTGCCGGTAAATTTAACTGTTCTAGGGTCAATCTGCTCTGCTCCCGGATAGAAGGAACCTCTCAGAGCACGCACACATTCCTTGAAACAGATTTCCATTTCAAAGGATTCAGGTGACTGGAGTCTGCAGCTGTCAATTTTCTCAAGTCCGGCTTTAACTCCCTGTCTTATAAGTCTGAGCGCCTTTTCAGGTGCCATGTTGAAAGTGGCATTACCAAGCCCCTCCTTAACACCAGCAGTTTCAATTTCAGGCACAAGCTCACGAGCATGACGGCATACTTCACCATCTCCGCTGATAAATACCACCGGCACATCATAATATGCTGCAACATATGCATTCATGTCAAATTCAGCCGCCTGTCTTCCATTGATCTTGACATAAACATTGTCTGTATTCATGGTATGTGCAAGAGGGTTTCCGGCAAACCCCGCTCCTGTGTGGTATCCTATAAATATGGCCGCATCAAAAGTTTCATCAATGCCTGCCATCATGGATTCAGGAGTGTTGGTCCAGCCTCTTATGAATGTTACGCATTCCGGGAACTGACTTATATCCATATTTCTTGCCGAGTCATGGGCATCCTTGATATAAATCTCATCAGCGCCTGCTTCTATAGCTCCCTGGCACGCAGCGAGAGCCTCAAGCGTCATCTGTCTGGCCGCAGCCTCATGTTCATCATTTCCAAGTTCAGTTTCATTCCAGTTTGTAACTCCTGTTACACCTTCTATATCTACACTTATGTATACTTTCATAATTTTTTGCCCCCACTCTAACAATAAAAAAATCAAGTAAATGATACACATTTGAAAACACAGCTCCATTAAAAGAGCTGTGTTAAAATGTATGGGTAATTTTTAAACTTCAAATGCTATTATGGCTGATGTTGTATCCATTTTGCAGACAGCTCCCAAAGGGAGGGTCATTATCTGCTGGCCATGGCCAGACTGTATGTCGTACATCACAGGGATGTCAAGTCCTTCTAGCGCATCTTTGATACAGCATTTGTAGTCGTAATTTTCATCGGAATTTTCCATTTCTGTAAACTGACCCAGAATAACACCTTTGCATTGTCTAAACTTACCAGCGTTACGCAAATGATAAATCCATTTTTCTATTTTAGTGATGGGCTCTGCCACTTCTTCGATGAAGAGAATCTTTCCGTCGGTATCCACTTCGTAAGGTGTACCTATACTTGCTGAAAGCAGTGAAAGATTACCTCCCGTAAGAATTCCTTCAGCCTTGCCTTCCTTGAGAGTTTTTATTTCAACACCTTCAGGATTCTTGAAGGCAAATCCTGCCTCTGCATTGATGGTCTTAAAGAAAGATTCCTTTGTCTCTTCGTCAAAAGAGTCTACCATGTTTGATGAGACCATAGGACCATGGAAAGTAACCAGATCAGCCTTCTGATTAAAGAGCAAATGCATAGTTGTCACATCACTGTATCCCACAAATATCTTCGGATTGGCCCTAACGATATCGATATCTATGTATTCGTAGGCACGAGTTCCTCCGTCTCCTCCTCTGATGCAAAAGATTGCATCCACTTCAGGATCGGCGAACATTCTGTTGATCCATTCTCCGCGAACTTTTCCTGATCCGGCCATGTAGCCGCCGACATTTGAAGTAAGGTTATCCGCTGCTTTTACTTTATATCCCAGATTTTCTATTACATCAAGGCACTGGATTTTTCTCTCTTCCGATATTGGCGAGCTGGGACAAATCAGTCCGACAGTTCCACCTTTTTCAAGTTTTTTTGGATATTTCATTTTATATTCCATCCTTTTCGGATTAGTACCACATGATATTGACAATGAAAATTGCTGCTAAAAGAGATGCAACATCACCCAGTAAGCCGGCAGCAACTGCATGTCTTGTTTTGGAAACACCAACAGAACCCATATAAACTGCAACAATGTAGAATGTAGTTTCTGTGGAGCCCTGCGCTACAGAAGCAATACGTCCGATTTTAGACTGAGTACCGAATGTTGCACACAGATCAGCCATCATACCTTCAGACGCTCCGCCAGAGAATGATCTCATGATTGCCTGAGGGATAACCTCAGACGGACAGCCGATTAGGCTTGTGACTGGTTCAAGAATTGCGGACAACCAATCCATAGCACCGGATGCTCTGAACATACCGATTGCACACAGCATGGCAGTCAGGTAAGGAATAATCATAACTGCAGTTGAAAATCCCTCTTTGGCACCTTCTGTAAATACAGAATATACAGGCACTTTCTTGAGAATTGCCCAGAAGCAAACAAGAGCTACGACTAAAGGAATCGCCCATGTTGATATTGTTTCCATAATTATTGTAAACATCGTCTCTTCCTCCTTCTACTTTTCGTTTTTGCACACATAGCCTTCAGGTAATACGATTGGGGAATCTCCGAGATAGTTCTCGTTCAATTCCAGTGTACCTTGTGCAATTTCACGTTCAATAATGTTTTCCCATTTCCATCTCTTCATCTTCTGAAATAAGAAAGTGAAGAAAATTCCTACAATAGTAGAAATAGTTGTGGCAATAATTACAGGGACAATTATTTCAGCAGCACCTTCTGTCTGTACCGACGCACGAAGACTTAAAACCGTAGCTGGAAGCAAGGTAACAGAAGTAGTACCAATTGCAAGCATCATACATTGTGCATTGGTTGCAATGTCTTTGGTAGGATTTAAAGTCTGAAGTTCAGCCATTGCCTTTAATCCGAACGGTGTTGCTGCATTACCGATACCCAACATATTTGCAGCCATCCATAATGCCATCCCAGACATCGCTGGATGATCCTTCGGAACATCTGGGAACAGTTTCGTCATAACAGGAGAAATCAGCTTTCCAAGTTTTTCACATAGACCAGCTTCTTGCATAACTCGCATCAAACCGCAGAAAAAAGCCATTGTGCCAATTAATCCAAGAGCAATTTCCACTGCCGCGTTAGCAAAGTCAAAGATATTGTTTAGTACAGCATCCATCGAACCCGTAACTCCACCAGCAATAACTGCAATTACCACAAGTCCGACCCAAATATAATTCATCATAATAGTTGTTCCTCCTTTCGAACAAAGATATTTCTATGATTACATTTTACAATAAAGCAAATAGCGTGCCAATGAAGCGCTAATAAAAAGCATATATCGAGATATTGTTTTTACCTTGTCAAAGACTCATTTATTTATTTAATTAAAGCAGAGACAAAAATAAGTCGCCTTTTTTCGTCCCAATTTTAGGACATAAAATCCGTTTTTTCGGACGTAATTATTTTTTCTAACCATGTAATCACGAAATCATCGGAAGCACCTGAAAGGAATAAAATGTGTACATAAATCTTGACAACTTTAAAATTTAATATATACTTATTTAAAAAATGCCACAGGAGTTGAACAGACCATGAAAAAGATACCATACAGCTATACTGCGCTGTCAAAACAAGTCTGGTTTTATTCAGGAGTTTTATATTTACTTCTGAGTTCCACCGTTTCCATAATGGTGGAAATGTATAAAATTCCAGGATACTACGAAAGTCAAAATATCGGAATAACTTTGCTCGCAAATGCCATGGGCATTCTTTTCTTTATCTTATTGTCACTCGGTCACCTCGTATGCTATAGTGAATATGACGATGAAAAAGTTACATTTTGTAATAGAATAACCAGAAAAAAGAAGACATTTTTTTATAAAGATGCGACCTCAGTTATTTTTGATAAAAACGGTGCAAAATTTTACGATAACAACGAAGATTTAGTAAATAAAAAAAAACCTCTGTTTATAATTCCTTTCTTCAGAGATGGAAAAATTGAACCGATTTCTATTGACCATTTTTATAAGTTAATGAAGCGTCGTGAAGAAGAATTGAACAATCCCGATTTGTTCAAAGTATACAGAACATACAAAGTCCTTCCCGGATATGGCAGTAACTGGAAATATCTTTCATTTGCATATGCCTGTCTTTCGTTTCTGGTTATCTTAAATTGCGCTACTCCGTTAGCTGTAATTTTAGGAATGCTTCAGTCATTCTAGTCATACATATTTCAAGTCTGGGCTTCCGTCTCATCAACTACTCAAAATGGCGTTTCTTCATCCCTTTCGAAATAGAAACGCCATTTTATTACTCTCTATAATTTACTTTTTATTTTTTACCGAATCTTTTATAGGCTTTACGGCAGCGTTTACACCATCTGCAATAGCATCAAATGCATCCGCCTTTCCATCCACAACCTGATAAGCTTTTTCTTGTATTGCCTGTTTCTTTTCATATTCTTCTTTCGTCTTTCTCATTAAATTATCCAGCATACAGGATTTATTTCTTATGATATAAACAAACGATGCAATTATGATTGCAATACCAACAAGTAACTTAATCGTATCCATATAATCCTCCAGAATGTATTATTGAATTGCCTTCTTATGTGAAAAACTTGATTTTATTTTCTCAGAACTTTCTTCACACCTCTCAGTGCGTTTCCACTGGAGAGCTTGTCTACTTCGTCATATGTAAATTTGCCTTGCATACGCTGAAGCAGCATCGTGAATCCGCTGTAATAAACAGTTCTCCATTGGCGTCAATTCTGTCATAAAAGCTTCTTTCCTGATTTGCCATCCCTCGTTGAGAGTATAGCTGTGCATATCTAATATTATATAGCCATAAATTAAAATTGTCTAGCTCCGCATGGCTCAACAGCCGAGGCCCTGATGGAGCTTCGGCTTTTTACTACTCAAAAATATCCTCGAATTCCTTCACATCGATTTCTTCGCCCTTGTTTCTGCGTTCCAACGCACCCATAACACGCTCAAAAGCAGTTTTATCTATCGGATACTTTTTAATCAACAGCCCCGCCAGAATCATAAACAATCCCGGAATTACCGCAAAACAGTTTGCAATCCAATGCTGCGCAGTAGCAGTCTGTACTGCTGCAGAACCATCAAACCCAGCCACCTGCAGAATAATTCCCAGCATCTGATTGCTCAGCGCGATGGAAAGAGACTCAGACAGTGCCTGAAGAGATATTACAGCGCCGGAGCGGTTTTCCCCGGACATCAGCTCCTCCACAGCACACACATCATACAGCATAGACGGCATCAGCTGCCAGTAGCATGCATTTGCAATACCGTAAAACACCACTGTTGCAAGTAGAGCAGGCATACTGTTGATTCCAAGAATACGCATTAGAATCATCAAAGCTCCGCCGCCGCCGATTCCCAGCATAAATACAGATTTCTTATCGAATCGAGTAGCAAATTTACTGATAAAAGGAACCATTATGATACCGTTAACCGTAATTACCAAGAGCATGATGGAAATCATGGATTCCGATAATCCCAGATTGTATCGCATGAAGAACACACGATCAGCACCAAACACAACATTTGCAACCAGATAGGCTAAACTGGCGCCGATAATATACTGGATTGGCCGCAGTTTGAGAATATCCACATACTGTTTGAAAATTCCGATTACAGCCTTCATTTCCAGGAATTTTTCTTTATTTTTCGGCTTCACAAAATCTTTTACATCCGTATCCCGCACATTGTACGCACTGAACAGGAGAGCTCCGCAGCAGCAGACACCGACAAAGATCCCGACCAGCTGCCAGGATTGCTGCAGCGTTCTTCCATGTACCATACAATAATCCACGATAACCGTCGGCATGACCATGCCGATTCCCATTCCCACCTGGTTGAACACATACGAAAAAGAACGCAATACGGTACGTTCGTTGTAGTCTTCTGTCAGATCGGAACCCCAGGCCATGTACGGAACAAACTCACTGGAGAAAAATGTCCAGAAGAGAATAACCATCACGACATAATAAGCGGTTTTCATCGCCGGACTGAAACTGAATGCAGTAAACAGTAAAGCGGTAATCACTGCAATGGGGAAAGCCGCCATAATGAGAAATGGCTTTCTCCTTCCAAAGCGTGACTGCATCCGATCTGACTTATATCCTACAATGGGAGCACACATCGCTTCCCATACAGAACCAAGGGCAGAAATGGTTCCGGCAACAGCCGGACTGACACCGGCTACTGTTGTCAGAAAGAGCAGCAGATAGGTTCCCGCAAGAGTATACATTGCATTGTCGCTGATCGCAGCAACGCCATAGGAAAATTTGGTTTTGAAACTTAGTTTCATTTTTATTTCACCTCTCGTTTCTATTATCATTTTAAAGTATACGGTTACCGTATAGTCAAGAGGTTTTTACAGAAAAAACAATAAAAATGTAACTTTTACCTGCATATAACGTCCTTTATCACTCGAAGAGCGTTTTCTCTGCAGATTTTGTCGATTTCATCATATGTAAATTTTCCTTCCATGCGTTCGAGGAGCGTCTTAAATCCGCTGTAATTTACGAGTTCGCCGTTATCTTCGATGCCGTCAAAATCAGAACCGAAGCCCACAGCATCAATTCCGGCTTTGTCCTTCATGTACAGCAGATGTTCGATTATCTGATCATAGGTTGCACAGTTCGAACCCTCTTTAAGGAAAGAGCATTCAAAGTTTACACCGGCTATACCGCCTGCATTTCCAAGGGTCTTGAGCTGGTCGTCAGTAAGATTTCTTCTGTGGTTACAAAGGGCTCTTGCGCAGGAATGAGATGCCACGAAAGGTTTTTTGCTGTATCTGGCCACATCGTAGAAGCCGCCTTCGGACATGTGTGAAACGTCTATGATTATTCCAAG
>JALFXR010000225.1 GCA_022787405.1 Bacillota bacterium | reverse complement strand
CTGGTAGTAGTAGCCATCATGAGAGTTGTACCCTCTGCCGGTCTTGCTTCATTGTCACTGTCATCACCGCCGCATGCAGCCATGGCAAAGCAAAGCACAAAAATAAGCAATACCGTCAAAATCTTCTTTTTCATTCTTTCTCCTCCTTAAATCTCGGGGATTTTTCGAGGTCTGAAAAGTTATGGGAAATCTTTTCAAACACGGAAGGCTCCCTGCTTTCGCAAAGAACCCATCGGCCAAAGCTCCATAGCACTGCAGTCTATGCCTGCCGTACCTTAGGCGCAATGGCTCGAAATCCTCATAATTGTTTTATTTATATTCGGTTTTATGGTATTCAATTTTAACGGGGTCGCCTGCTTTCACAGTTCCTCCCCTTATAACGCGGGCAAACACACCTTCCGTTGGCATAATGCATTTTCCCGCAGTCTGAGCGATAATACAGCCGGAGTGACATTCCTTTCCTATTTGAGAAAGCTCCAGTACACCTTCGCCGACTTTTATTATGGTTCCTACAGGCAGGCATGCAAAATCAATGCCTCCGACTACCAGATTTTCTCCGAAAGCTCCCGGTTCTATGGTCACATCCGGATATTGATATTTAAATTCATCTATTTTATCTGCGGAAAGCAGACTCACCTGACGGTGCCACTTTCCCGCATGTGCATCATGCTCAAGCCCCCAGTTTTCTATGAGAAGGCCCTGTCCGATGTTCTCCTTAGGAGTGCCCTTTTCTCTGCTGATGCAGACCGCCTTTACTATGCCGTCTGTTTCCTTCACTATATTTAACCTCCTGCTAGCCGCCTATTTTTGACATCAAAGAATCTGTCGCCTCGAAGCAGTGTCCCGCCGGCTTATTCATAATCCCTTCGCATATGATTGATGCCAGTTCTTCATCGCTCGCACCCTCTCTCACTGGCTTTCTCAGGTCTATGCCTACGTCAGATCCCAGACATGGTCTGAGCAGTCCTTCGGATGTAAGCCTTATTCTGTTGCAGCTGCCGCAGAACTTATGTGACATGGGACTTATGAAACCTATTCTGCCTTCCAGGCCTTCAAAGCTATAGTACTTTGCCGGTCCGCTGCCGACTTTTTCTTTTATTGTTTTCGCCGGGCCATATGCTTCTTCCAATACAGTCATAATCTCATCCTGATTGTATCCGCCAAATCCGGTCCCGAGCCCCAGTGGCATCATCTCAATAAATCGAAGCGTCGCGCCTGCCTCTGCCGCAAAATCCGCCAAAGCGCATATCTCATTTCTATTGTAATCGGCCAGAGTCACCGCATTAATTTTTACCTTGATTTCAGGAAAGGCTCTGCATTCATCAATGGCCTTAAGGACTGTATCAAGACCGTCAAACCCGGTGATATTCAGATACTTCTGCCTGTCCAAAGTGTCAAGGCTGATATTTATACTGTCTACTCCTGCTTCTGCCAGCGCCTTGAGGTTTTCGGAAAGCAAAATGCCATTTGTGGTCATGGACACTTTTTCGATGCCGCCCATGGCCTTTATATCTTTTATGAGGCTGACTGCACCTTTACGGACCAGAGGTTCGCCTCCTGTTATTTTAACATTTTTGATGCCCATTGAACAGAAAATTTTTACAAGTCTTACAATCTCGTCGAATCTAAGAATCATATCGTGTGGAACTGACGGCACTCCGCATTCAGGCATACAGTAGCCGCAGCGAAGGTTGCACCTGTCCGTTATGGATATTCTCATGTAGTCTATTTCTCGTCCCAAACGGTCTTTCATTGATTGTTTCTCCTGATTCTGTTTTATAAGAATTTCAGCTGCTCGCCTTCTTCTGCAGCACCAGCATTATTCTCTGCCGCCGGCATCCTGCTGCGAACCTCTTTCATGTAATTTGAAGGCATCCTGTATTTCTCTGCTATCTGCCTTATCTCTCGATATTTTGGAATGCGGTACTCCTTATACGCATTCTTTACAGTAAAGAGTCTGTTTATCTGCTCAAGTAGATGAGGTCTGCATTTAAAGAGGTATTCAAAAAAAGCATCCCCTGTCGATCCTTTAAGATTGAGATATCCCGGCAGCAGATACCTGGCACCGCAAATTACCGCACCCTGATACAGACCCTCGAGATTAGCTGTGTCATCTGTAAGATATGGAATCAACGGCATGGAATGAACACCC
>JALFXR010000136.1 GCA_022787405.1 Bacillota bacterium | reverse complement strand
TTTCCAATAAGGAAGCCCGTGAGGCAATGCTTACAGAAGAGGAACTTAACCAGCCTCAGGCAGTTAAGAAATATAAAAAGCCGCCTATCAGCCTGCTGGAACGACCTGTGGGAGGTGCCAAGACCAACAGCAGCCTGCTTGCAGCCAAGGCTCAGAAGCTGGAGGAAACCCTCAGAAATTTCCACGTTGATGCCAGGGTAGTCCAGGTGACTCAGGGACCTACGGTCACAAGATATGAAATCCAGCCGGCTGTAGGAGTCAAGGTAAACAGTATTGTAAGACTGGCAGACGATATCGCTCTTAACCTTGAGGCCAGATCTATAAGAATCGAGGCTCCAATTCCGGGAAAGGCCGCTGTAGGTATCGAAGTTGAAAATGATGCCGTTACAATGGTCAGACTGCGTGAAATAATCGATTCAGATGAATTTAAAAACAGCAAATCCAAGATTACTTTCGCTGTAGGTAAAGACATCAGCGGAAAGGCGATAGTGGCTGACCTGAAATCCATGCCTCATCTTCTCATAGCAGGCTCCACAGGTTCAGGAAAGTCTGTCTGCATAAACAGTATAATAACAAGCATTCTTTACAAGGCAAACCCTGATGAGGTCAAACTGATCCTGGTGGACCCGAAGGTGGTGGAGCTGGGAAACTATAACGGTATCCCGCATCTGCTGATTCCTGTTGTCACAGACCCTTCCAAGGCTGCAGCAGCACTCAACTGGGCAGTGGCCGAGATGACCGACAGGTATAAAAAGTTTGCCGAAGAAGGCGTACGAGACCTGGAATCATATAACGAGTATGTCAGAGCCAATGAAGAGACTGAAAAGGTAATGCCGCAGGTGGTTATCATCATCGACGAGCTTGCTGACCTTATGATGGCGGCACCTTCACAGATAGAAGAGTCCATATGCCGTCTGGCTCAGATGGCCAGAGCTGCAGGAATGCATCTTATCGTGGCTACACAGAGACCGTCTGTTGATGTAATCACAGGCGTAATAAAGGCTAATATTCCATCCAGAATTGCCTTTGCCGTATCTTCTCAGGTAGACTCCAGAACCATTCTGGACATGCAGGGCGCAGAGAAGCTGGTAGGAAAGGGCGATATGCTTTTTAATCCTATGGGCATGGGTAAGCCTATACGTGTACAGGGAACCTTCGTTACCGACGGAGAAGTACATAAGGTTATAGACTTCGTAAAGAGCCAGGTGGAAAACGGCACATCATCATATAACGAAGATATACTTACAAAAATAGAGAGAACAAACGTCCAGGAAAGCATGGACGACAGTGATGACCTCCTTCCGGAAGCCATAGATTTAGTGGTAAGAAGCGGACAGGCATCTGTTTCCATGCTGCAGAGAAGGTTCAGAATAGGATACAACAGAGCTGCACGCATAGTGGATATGATGGAGGCAAGAGGCATAATCGGACCTCAGGACGGAAGCAGACCTCGTCAGGTGCTTATGACCGAGGAGGAACTTGATAATCTCGAAAATGAAGGAGAATAATGAAAGTATTTTTTGAAACATTAGGGTGTCCTAAGAACTTTAATGACACTCAGGCGGCTAAGGGAGTTCTCATAGAGAAAGGTTTTGAAATCGCCGAAACAGCCGAAGACTCGGATGTGATCGTGGTGAACACCTGCGGCTTCATTAACGACGCCAAGAAGGAATCCATAGAGAGAATTTTTGATATGATGCCATATAGGGAGGAAGGCAAAAAGCTGGTTGTATCCGGCTGTCTTTCTGAAAGATACGCAGATGACCTTTATGAGGAAATGCCTGAAGTGGACTGCTTCATTGGTGTAAACGAATATGAGCGTCTGCCGGAGCTGCTTTCTGAGCTTGTATCAGAGGGCGGAGAAAGAATAAAGGAAGTAAGCGGGTGCTGCGATAAGATTCTTTCCACTCCTAAGCGTATTCTGGGAGAGAATCCTTACACAGCCACACTTAAAATTGCTGAAGGATGCGATAACTGCTGCGCTTACTGTATAATTCCCAAAATCCGCGGCGGATTCAGAAGCAAGCCTGTGGAGGCGGTTGTAGCAGAAGCAGAAGAACTGGCTGCAGCGGGATGCAAAGAACTGATATTGATAGCACAGGATGTTACCAATTACGGCAGAGACCTTTATGGTGAACCTAGACTGGCGGAGCTTGTCAGGAAGGTATGCAGGGTAGACGGAATCCAGTGGGTAAGGCTGATGTACTGTTATGAGGACAGAATTACAGACGAACTTATTGAAGTTATGGCGACGGAGCCTAAGGTATGTCACTACATCGACATTCCTATTCAGCATGCTTCAGACAGTGTTCTGAAGGCTATGAGACGACGCTCCACAGAGGAATCCATAAAAAGTACGATAGAAAGGCTTAAAGCTGCAATTCCTGATATCCATATAAGAACCACCCTTATTGTAGGTTTTCCTGGAGAGACGGAAGAAGACTTCGATAAGCTGCTTGATTTCGTAGAAGAGACAAGATTTGCCCGTCTTGGTGTTTTTGCTTATTCACAGGAGGAAAACACTGAGGCAGGAGAAATGGAAAATCAGATAGATGAAGATATCAAGCAGGAAAGGCTGGACGCCATAATGCGCCGGCAGCTTGATATTTCACTTGAATACAACCGTGAAAAAGTAGGAAAAGAGCTTGACGTTCTGGTTGAAGAAAAGGACGAGGACGGAAGCTATATCGGCAGAACTCAGTACGACGCCCCGGAAATCGACAATTCAGTTATTTTTATGTCAGGTCGTGATTTGAGGCCGGGAGAAATAGTACGTGTTCTGGTTGAGGATGCCTTTGATTATGATTTAGTTGGCAGGGAGGTATAAAAAATGAATTTACCAAACAAATTAACTATCGGAAGAGTTATAGCAGTGCCATTTTTTATTGCTGCGTATATGCTTGAGTATTATCTGATTGCTTTTGTTATCTTCATTTTAGCGTCATTAACGGATATGCTGGACGGCAAGATAGCCAGGAAGCACAATCTGGTAACAAACTTCGGGAAGATTATGGACCCGCTGGCTGATAAAGTGCTGGTTTATTCGGCTTTCTGTCTGATGATACCGCAGTATGTGCCGGCCTGGATGTTCATCATCATTCTGGCAAGAGAATTTACTGTAGCAGGAATGAGAACTGTAGCTGCTTCAGAAGGGATCGTGGTTGCAGCAGGAATGAGCGGAAAGATCAAGACTGTTCTTCAGATGATAGCCGTACCGCTGCTTCTTCTGGTGCCTGCATGGCCTGATTTTGCGCCGCTTTACTGGGCTGCACAGATTTTCCTGTGGGCTTCTCTGGTTATGACAATTTACTCAGGAGTAGAGTACGTGGTACAGAACAAACAGGTATTTTCAATGAAATAGAGAGAGGGTTTTAAAAAATGAAAACCGCAATTTTAACCGTAGGAACGGAAATTTTATTCGGGCAGATTGTTAACACCAATGCTGCCTTTTTATCTCAGGAACTGCAGAACATGGGATATGATGTTATGTATCACTATTCTGTAGGAGACAACCCGGGAAGACTTAAAGAACTGATAAATTTTGCGTTTCATGACTGTGACCTGATCCTAACCACCGGAGGGCTGGGGCCTACTCAGGATGATCTAACCAAGGAAGTAATCGCAGAGGCCATGGGAGATGTAATAGTAGAAAACGAAGAGTGCATGAAGGCTTTGCTTGATAATTATAAGAAGGCAGGCAGGACAATGACTCCGAACAATCTGAAGCAGGGTTATATGCCTTCGAGAGCAAGAGTTCTTCCTAACGACGCGGGAACCGCACCGGGTTTTGCCCTGGAAAAGGACGGAAAGCTGATAATCTCAATGCCCGGACCTCCTCGTGAAATGAAGAGAATGTTTGAACTGCAGGTAAAGCCTATACTGGAATCCATGCAGGACAGCGTTATATTTTATCGAATCATCAGAACCTTCGGACTGGGAGAATCCAGCATGGAAACCGTGCTCCTTCCTTTAATTGATGGGCAGACTGACCCTACAATAGCTACCTATGCCAAGGAAGGTGAGTGCAGCTTGAGAGTTGCATCTAAAAGAGCTACTAAGGAAGAAGCCGTGGCTGCGGTTGACCGTATGATTGAAGATGTAAACCAATTAATAGGTGAATATATTTACAGTTATGATGATGAAGACCTGGTTGATGTTGTAGGAAAACTGCTTCTGGAAAAACATATCACCATTTCCTGTGCCGAATCCTGCACAGGAGGGCTCTTTGCAGCTGCACTGACTGATATACCGGGAATCTCAGAAGTATTTGAGCGAGGAATCGTAACATACAGCAACAGAGCCAAGATGGAGGAACTGGGTGTAAAGGCAGAAACTCTCGATAAGTTCGGTGCTGTAAGCCCTGAAACCGCCTGCGAAATGGCTTCAGGACTTGCGGAGAAGACAGGCTCAGACCTCTGCATTTCTGTTACAGGAATTGCAGGTCCCGGAGGCGGAACTGCCGAAAAGCCTGTCGGACTTGCCTATATCGGTATTGCTTATAAAGGACAGGTAAAAGCTGTAAAATCCCAATATAGAAATGTAAGCAGAAAGTGGAACAGGCATTACGCCCTCCTGGGAATGCTGAATCAGGTGTACCAGCTGATAAAATAGGAGACATTATGGCTGATATAAACGAAAGAATACGCAGGCAGCTCTTTGAGCTGCAGGATTTAAAGTACAGAGATTTTAACGCATCATTAATACCAAACGTTGATAAGGAAACGGTAATAGGGGTCAGAACGCCTCAGCTTCGCAAGCTGGCAAAGGAACTTTCCAAAGACCCTGATATCGGAATTTTCCTGAGGACACTTCCACATAAGTATTATGAAGAAAACAACCTTCACGGTCTGATAATAGAAAGCTTGAAGGACTATGACGAGTGTATTTCGGAGATGAAGATATTCCTGCCGTATATTGACAACTGGGCCACATGCGACATTATTTCACCAAAAGTTTTCAAGAAGCATCTGCCCGAGCTTCTGAACGAAATAAAAGTCTGGATGAGCTCAGACCATACATATACCATAAGGTTCGGCATCGAAATGCTTATGAGTTTTTATCTGGACGACCAGTTCAGACCGGAATATCCCGAGATGGTTGCCTGTGTAAAATCCAAAGAGTATTATGTGAATATGATGATTGCATGGTATTTTGCCACGGCACTGGCCAAGCAGTACAATGCGGTAATACCTTTTATAGAAAGAAAGCGCCTCGAAAAGTGGACTCATAACAAGGCTATTCAGAAGTCTGTGGAAAGCTACCGTATCACTCCGGAGCAGAAAGCATATCTGAAGACACTTAAGATAAAATAATGGAAGCTGTTGACAGCATTGTACCACAATGTTATAATAATTACACAAATTACCATAAAAATGTTCCGAAAAACCCTTGACCGTTAAGGCAAGATAAGGTATTATGAAAACGTAAGAACAAATGTTCTATGAGTTCCTGTTTAATTATGGAGGATAATATGAGCGTAAATCAGACTGAAAAAGATAAAGCTTTGGAAGCCGCAATGGCGCAGATACAGAAGCAGTTCGGCAAGGGTGCCATCATGAAACTGGGCGATGACACACATATGAATATAGATGCAATCTCTACAGGTTCTATAAGCCTGGATATCGCTACAGGTATAGGCGGAGTTCCTAAGGGAAGAATTGTTGAAGTCTTTGGTCCTGAATCATCAGGTAAGACCACCCTTACATTACATATTGTAGCAGAAGCACAGAAGGCAGGAGGCAAGGCTGCATTCATAGATGCGGAGCATGCACTGGACCCTGTTTATGCCAAGAATCTTGGAGTTAATGTCGGAGATCTGCTTGTTTCACAGCCTGATACAGGTGAACAGGCTCTCGAGATCTGTGATATGCTCGCACGCAGCGGTGCTCTCGATGTAATCGTTATCGACTCTGTTGCTGCACTTGTTCCTCGAGCTGAAATTCAGGGTGAAATGGGCGACTCTCATGTAGGTCTTCAGGCAAGACTTATGTCACAGGCGCTGCGTAAGATAACCGGTACGGTAAATAAGTCCAATACATGTGTTATATTTATCAATCAGCTCAGAGAAAAGGTTGGCGTTATGTTCGGAAACCCTGAGGTTACCACTGGAGGAAGAGCACTTAAATTCTACTCATCCATGAGACTTGATGTAAGAAGAATAGAAAGTCTTAAGGTGGGTGATAATGTTGTGGGTAACAGAACAAGAGTTAAGATTGTAAAAAACAAGGTTGCCCCTCCTTTCAAGCAGGCTGAATTTGATATCATGTATGGTGAAGGTATTTCGAGGGCTGGAGATATTCTTGATTCAGCAGTGGAAGCTAAGATTGTGGATAAGGCCGGATCGTGGTATAGCTTTGAAGGCGAGAGAATAGGCCAGGGTAGAGAAAACGTCAAGGTTTATCTCAAGGAACATCCTGCTGTAATGGATAAGATTGAAGGCATGCTTCTCGATCAGATAAAAAAAGACGATGATTATGTTCCTGAACCTGATATTCCGGAAGATGATATATCTGAAATTATGGATATGCTTGTGGATGATGACGGCGTAATTATTGAAAAATAGCGAATTATACGAATTTTTTTCAGTTTAACCCTTGACATTGTGATGCTTCAATGGTATGATAATTGAGTTGAGCCGCGCAGACTGGGTTTTGAAGTGCAATTAAGCCACCCACAATGGCGAGACTGGATAGAGGAGGATAAAAATTAATGTACGCAGTAATTGAAACTGGTGGAAAGCAGTACAGAGTACAGGAAGGCGATGTTATCACTATTGAGAAGTTAAACGCAGAAGTTGGTGAGACAGTTACTTTCGATAAGGTTCTCGTACTGGGAGAAGGCAAAGACGTAAAGGTTGGAACTCCTTACGTTGATGCAGCTGTAACAGGCAGCGTAGTAGAAAACGGAAAGGGCCAGAAGGTTATCATCTTCAAGTATAAGGCTAAGAAGGACTATCGCAAGAAACAGGGACACAGACAGCCATATACAATGGTTAAGATTGAGTCTCTCGGCGGAGCAGCTCCTAAGAAAGCTGTTAAGAAGGAAGAACCTAAGGCTGAAGCTGCAGCAGAACCTGCAAAGGAAGAAGCTAAGGCAGTTAAGAAGGTTTCCGCATCAATGAAAAAAGACGAACTGATTGCTTTTGCTAAAGAAAACAATATCGCTATCGACGAAAAGGCTACCAAGGCTGTAATCATCGAAGCTATTGAAGCAGCATTAAAGTAATCTATCTGATATAGTTAGGAGGTACTTTTTATGGCAAGTAAAAAAGGTGTAGGTAGCTCTAAGAACGGTCGTGACTCCGAGTCCAAACGTCTTGGTCTTAAGGCTGGTGACGGTCAGTTCGTAAGCGCCGGAAGCATTTTGGTTAGACAGAGAGGAACTAAGTTCCACCCAGGCAATAACGTAGGCATCGGCGGAGATGATACTTTATTCGCTATGATTGATGGAGCAGTTAAGTTTGAAAGAAAAGACAAGACTAGAAAGCAAGTCAGCGTTTATCCGAAAGAAGCTTAATTAGATTTTAGGACCCTGTATATAATATATCTACAGGGTCTTTTTGTACCATACAGAGGAGGTTCTAAAATGTTTGTAGACAGAGCCAAAATAATGATAAAATCCGGCAAGGGTGGAGACGGTGCCGTGACCTTCAGACGCGAACCTTTCGTTCCCCAGGGAGGACCAGACGGAGGTGACGGCGGCAAAGGCGGCGACGTTATATTCCAGGCAGACAGAAACCTGAGAACCCTGATGGATTTTAAATATAAGAAAAAATATGAGGCTGAAGCCGGGCAGAACGGAATGAAAAAAAATCGTTTCGGAAAGGCGGGAGAAGACCTTATCATAAAGGTTCCCATGGGAACTGTAATACTTGACGAGGCCAGCGGAACGGTTATGAAGGACCTTACTGAAGATGGCGAGTCATTTGTTGCGGCTAAGGGCGGAAAAGGCGGCAGAGGAAATGTTCATTTTAAAAATTCTGTCAGACAGGCTCCTAACTTTGCCGAGGCAGGTGGTGCGGCCAAGGAAAGAAGTATAATACTTGAACTTAAGCTCATCGCTGATGTGGGACTTGTCGGTTTCCCCAATGTAGGCAAATCGTCACTTCTGGCTGTTTCGACAAGTGCTCAGCCTAAAATTGCAAATTATCACTTTACGACCATTGACCCTAATCTGGGAGTAGTACAACTCTATGATACCAGTTTTGTCATGGCTGATATCGCGGGAATAATTGAAGGCGCCAGCGAAGGACTGGGAATGGGCTTCAAATTCCTTAAGCACATTGAACGTACCAAGGTGCTCATCCACGTTGTTGACATATCAGGCAGTGAGGGAAGAGATCCAATCGACGATTTTGAAAAGATAAATAAGGAACTGGAGGCATACAGCCCTAGAATTCTTAAAAAGCCTCAGCTGGTTGCCGCCAACAAGATAGATATGATAGACGAAAACGATCCTAAATATCTTGAATTCAAGGCATATGTAGAGGAAAAAGGATATCAGGTTTTCCCTATGTCTGCACCCCTTAATATGGGTGTAGAGGAGATTCTTGTTGCTGCTCTGAATGAGCTTAAGAGAATAGAGGCAAATCCTGAGCCTGAAGAGGATCTAACAGAGTATTTTGACTTTGAAAGCGAGGAAAATGATCCGACTTACAGAGATATTTACGCCAGCTATGATGAAGAGGCAGGTGTATACGTTCTCGAGGGTAAGCAGCTTACGAAGATTTTCAACTCAACCAATTTCAATGATATGGGTTCACTCAGATATCTCTACAAATATATTGAGAAAAACGGAGCTATCGACGAACTTAAGGAAATTGGTCTTGAAGAAGGCGACAGCATCAGAATCCAGAACTACGAATTTGAATACTGGGACGAATATTAGACAAAAGCCGAGGGCCCCGAAAACCGGGGCCTTTGTTATGCAGACAGATTCTTTCAAGACATGTGTTATAATGCGTAATTTTATTCATCATAACCTCATAAAATCAATTAAAGATTAAATGGGGTGGGCAATATGAATTACAGAGAAAAGCTTGTAGCACAGATAGTCATCTGCATGGTGATTTTCGCAGGGATAAGGACAATCGGTATGCTTGATATAAAAGGGGTGAGAGAGGTTAAAGCTTTTATAGGAGAGCACTTTCAAAAAAACTACACAGCAGAAGACATAAAAACTGCAGGTTCCAGACTGATTGAGGAAGCTGGAGACATTCACAGCGAAATTACATCTGTAGTTCTGAAGGCAAATAAAGTCGGAGAATTCGGCGAACCAATCGGAAAGGCTGATGATGACGGCATACAAGTAATTTATGCAGCAGCGGCAGGGGAAGTAACCTCCGTCGGGATAAATAAAGATATGGGAATGTACGTAAAAATAAATCATAATGACAAGGTTACAACATATGGCAATCTGTGCCAGCTGACTGTTATAACAGGAGACAAGGTAAAAAAGGGCCAGATAATAGGCTCATTTGACAACAAAACGGAGGCAGAATTTCTGTACAGTCAGACGGATTTATGATACAATAATAGGGCATGAATTTATGAAAACGGAAGGACAGGCTATGACACAGGCAAAGGAAAAAAGGATTTCCGAGGAAGAAGTTAAGAAACTATATGTTGAGTATAAAACGCCGGAACATGTAAAGGCACATTGCAGGGCGGTAGCTGATGCGGCGGTAAAACTGGCAGATGCATTGAATAAACACGGTTACAGCCTCGATCTGGACCTTATAAGGGGTGCCGGACTTGCTCATGATGTGGCCAGGGTCAGCGATAAGCACTGGGAAATCGGTGCCGATGCTCTCAAAGCTCTGGGTTATAATGATGAAGCTGATATAATTCGCGTGCATATGTTTTATTCGCCATTTAATCCTGTGGACAAGCTGAATGAGTGTGACATGGTATGCCTTGCAGATAGACTGGTAAAGGAAGATAAATACGTAGGTCTGGACGAGAGAATAGAATATATTCTTAAGAAAGCACCTGACATACCGGCGATTAAAGCAAATATAATGGCTAGAAAAGCGGAAACGAAAATGCTGCTTGAAGATATAGCGGATGTAATAGGCCAAACTGTGGACAGCCTGTTTTCAGATAAGGAGAAATAAATAATGGATTTAAAGTATAAACTGGACCAACTCTTGAAAAGAGTGGAAAAACCGGGAAGGTACATCGGAGGCGAGGTTAATTCTGCTGTAAAATGCCCCGAAGATGTAGATGTAAATTTCGCTTTTGCCTTTCCTGATCTTTACGAAATCGGCATGTCATATCTTGGACTGCAGATTTTATACAACGTTCTGAACAAGAATGCCAACATATACTGTCAGAGAGTGTTTGCCCCTGCAGCGGATATGGAAGATCTGATAAGGCAGGAAAATGTTCCATTAATGACACTGGAAACCAAAACACCCATAAGAGAGATGGATTTTGTCGGTTTTACACTTCAGTATGAAATGTCGTATTCTACTGTTCTCAATATGCTTGAACTTGGCGGAATCCCTTTATATAGAAAGGAAAGAGGGGAAGAATACCCGATTATTGCAGCAGGAGGACCGTGTGCATATAATCCTGAGCCACTTGCTGACTTTATAGACATTTTTGTAATAGGTGACGGAGAAAAAGCTCTGCCTGAAATGCTGGAGAAATATTCCGAGTGTAAAAAAGCCGGCATGAGCAGAGAAGATTTTCTCAAGGAGGCCTGCAAAATGGAAGGAGTTTATGTACCTTCATTTTATGAGCCCGTTTACAACGAGGATGGAACTATAAAAAAATTATGTAAACTTTATGAAGGCGCACCGGATACTGTTCTACGCGCAATAGTTCCGGACACTGAGTCTCTTGATTTTCCCGTAAATCCGATAATTCCAATGGTTGAGGCAGTTCATGACAGAGCTGTTGTGGAGACATTCAGGGGCTGTACCAGAGGCTGCAGGTTCTGTCAGGCCGGCATGATATACAGACCTGTAAGAGAAAGAAGCAAAGAAACTGTTCTGAAACTTGCAAAAGCCCAGCTGGCAAACACCGGTCATGATGAGCTTTCACTTCTTTCACTTTCCACAAGTGACTATTCATGCTTTGAGGACCTTGCAACAGAGCTTATTGACTACACTAAGAAAGAAAATGTTTCACTATCACTGCCATCTCTCAGAATCGATAAATTCGCCTTCGACGTGCTTAATAAGATTCAGGAGTACAAGAAATCAGGTCTCACGTATGCTCCTGAGGCGGGAACCCAGCGGTTGAGAGATGTTATAAACAAAGGTGTAACTGACGATGATATCTTTAATTCTATAGAACAGGCTCTTACTCTCGGGTGGAAACACATTAAGCTTTACTTTATGATCGGTCTTCCTACGGAGACTTATGAAGATCTGGACGGAATCGCAGACATTGCCAAGAGAATTATTGATTTGAACTATAAAATTAACGGACCTAAGGGCGGACGCTTTAACGTGACAGTGAGTGTTTCAAACTTCGTGCCTAAGGCTGACACACCTTTCCAGTGGGCATCGCAGAATACACCTGAAGAATTCGAAGAGAAGCACAATTATCTTGCTCAGAAACTGCGGATAAAGGGTGTGACATTCAATTATCACGACAATACCACAAGCGCCTATGAAGCTGTTTTTGCAAGAGGTGACAGACGTACAGGAAAGCTCCTTTATGAGGCTCATAAGGCAGGCGCCAGGCTGGACGGCTGGACTGAGCATTTCAGACCGGAGGCATGGAAAAAAGCTTTTCGTGAAAGCGGCATAGATGCTGATTTTTACACTGTTAGAAAACGCAGCTACGACGAAATACTGCCATGGGATGTCATAGACTGCGGAGTATCAAAGAAATATCTTATCAATGAGGCAAAGAAGGCTCTCGAAGAAAAGACGACACGTGACTGCAGACTTGGATGTACAGGCTGCGGCATGAATCGTCATGTTAAATGTGCCATGGATGGAATTCTAAAATGGGATTCTGCACAGAAAGGAGGATGTACGGATGAATAACAGATATGCTATCAAGTTCAGCAAGGACGGATATGTAAAGTACACCTCACATCTTGACCTCCTCAGAATGTTTAAAAGGGCATTCAAAAAGACGGGACTTGCTCTTAAATATTCCCAGGGATTTAACCCTCACCCGAAGATGGGTTTTGCGCAGCCCCTTTCTCTTGGCTATTCAAGCAGATGTGAGCTGATTGAGTTTGAAACTCAGATGCCTCACACCACAGGAGAACTTTTGGAAAAGCTGCGTAGTGAAATGCCGGAAGGAATAAAACTTCTCTCCTGCTTTGAACTTGATGAAAGTATCAAATCTCTGGCGGCAGATGCTGATGCAGCAGAGTATAAGATATGGATTCCTACTGAACTGAATGAAAAAGAACTGAAAGATGCTATGGAAAAATATCTTTCATCAGATAAAATTACAGCAATGAAGCGCATGAAAAAGACTAAAAAGCTGGAGCCGGTAAATATTAGAAACATGATAAGACACCTGGAAGTCAGCAAAGTAGGTGAGTTTGCTATGATAAAGGCGCTCCTTGATTGCGGGAGCAAGTCAAACTGCAGCCCGGAGCTTGTAATTTCAAGCTTTTGTGAATTCAGCGGCATAGAAACACCAAGGTATGATATGGAAGTTGAGCGTATAAGCATATTTTTTGTAAACAAATTACAATATTAACATTGACAAATGCTTCAAAATGATGTAATATAATGTCATTAAAGGGGGCATTTGCATGAAAATCCAAAACACTTTAAAGTTTGTAAATTTAGACAGTTTAAAGAATCTTATCTTAAGAAACAAGGACAGATTGAAGACAGCAGCCCTCCCGGTTTTAATCGGAGGGGCTGTTTTGTTTTTCTGGTTTTATGGATCCGGAGGTGAAGAACCTATTGTGAGTGAAAAAACAGCGACATCAGCCGATACAGGTCAGGTTGTGACAGAAAATGATGGAACATCTATATCAGAAGCTGAAATCTATGTAGACATTGACGGTGAAGTGAAAACGCCGGGAGTATATAAAGTCAGTGAGGGTACAAGGCTGTTTCAGGTTATAGAAATGGCCGGAGGACTGACCGAGGGTGCTTCTACGGAAATGCTTAACCGGGCTGAGACCGTATACGACGGCCAGAAAATTACTGTAATGTCCAAGTCAGGGGGAATATCAGACGGCGAAAAGACAGAAAGCCAGCCATCCGGCAGCATAAGCGGTATCAGCAACGGTAAGATTAACATTAACATTGCAGATTCAGTTACTCTTCAGACCATACCCGGTATCGGCCCGTCAAAGGCTGAGCGTATAATTGAATATAGAAAGAGTGTTGGCAGATTTACGAAAACTGAAGAAATAAAAAACGTTACAGGCATCGGTGACAAAACATTTGAAAGCATAAGAGACTATATAACGGTATAATTTTTTCCAGTTTAGTAAACAATATCTTTGAGGTGATGATATGTTTGCTACAAAAAAAAGAAAAAATTATATGACATTTATATATTCAGCTATAGTTGTGGTGCTCTGTCTTCTGATTATAGCCATAGCATGGCCTACAGAGGCTGAAACAGAACCGGTAAACAAGCAGAGCAGCACCGATATGGGCCGAATTGCTGAGCCGGATACGGACAGTGAATCATCAGATGATGAAGAGAAGGATCAGAGTGCAGGAGAAAAAAATATCATTTCGGAGAAGGGTGCTTCATATTATTTGGTTAAGAGCGTAGATGGCCGAATAAAGGTGTTTTTTGTTAATGAAGAGGGTGAAAAGGTTGAGCTGGAAACTACGGAGATAGTTTACGAGCTTCTGAGTACATCAGATCAGAAGCTGTTTGACGAAGGTGTAACCCTTAACAGTCAGGAGGAGCTGGCCGTCTTGCTTCAGGATTTTGAAAGCTAGGTGGCATGCGAAATGAAAAAAAAAATTAAGAAAGCTCTTGCTGTTTTTGTAATAACAATTTGTGTTATAAGCGGTGTCGGTTTTGCTGTTAATCATTTTCAGCAGGCTAAAGAAGCTGTTCAGGTTGTGAGTGAGAGAGTCCTCGTACCGGGAGGCCAGTCTGTGGGCATCCAGATGGATGTAAAAGGAGTACTGGTAGTTGGACTTGAGGAAATTGAAACTGAAGATGCTGTTATAAGTCCGGGATATGATGCAGGTGTGCAGATAGGAGATATGATACTGTCTGTCAATGGCGAAAAAGTAAGCTACGCTGCAGACGTGACTGAAACTGTGAACAGAGCAATGTCTGAGAATCCGTCCAGACCGCTTGAACTTCAGATTTTGAGAAAAGAAGAAGAGCAGAGTCTCGAGGTTACACCGGTGAAAGACACAGAAACCGGTGAATATAAGATAGGGATATGGGTTAAAGAAAAAATTGCCGGCATAGGAACGCTGACTTTTTATGACCCGAGAACCAATATATTTGCTGCCCTTGGCCACGGAATTTATGAAAACAGAACTGGAGCACTTCTAAATGCAGGTAAAGGAAACCTTTTAAGAACAGAGGTAAAGTCTATAAAAGAGGGCAAAGCCGGAAAGCCGGGGGAAATACGAGGAATATTCTACGGAAACGAAAAGCCTATCGGAGATGTTTTGCTAAATTCAAAATTTGGAATATATTCCAAAGGTACGGATTTTGAATGCTTTCAGCTTGCTCAGCCCGTTGTAATGGGTTCTCAGGAACAAGTTGAGGTCGGTGACGCATATATTCTTACAACAATAAATGGTGATAAGGCAGAACCTTTTGATATTAAGATTACAAAAGTTAACAGGCAGGACACACCTGACAGCAAAGGGATGGAAATAGAGGTGACAGATGAGAAACTGCTTTCCTACAGCGGAGGCATAGTGCAGGGTATGAGCGGCAGTCCTATAATTCAGAATAACCGACTTGTAGGTGCAATTACTCATGTATTTGTAAATAATCCGACAAAAGGTTACGGTATCTTTGTCGAATGGATGGTTGGTGAAGGAGAGAGTTTAACGAAAAATTAGCGCAATACACATATATATTAGCAGAAACTATTTACAATGCTATTTCATTTAAATAATAGATATAGTAAAATTATGTCGAGAAGAAAAGCCTATTATGGCAAGTGGTGTGTATAGGAGGAAAACATGAAGAAGATCAAAATTGGTATTGTCGATGACAACAGAGACTTTTGCGACGTTGTATCAGAAAATCTGTCCGAGCAGGATAATATGGAGGTGCTTTTTACTGCAAACGATGGTTTGGAAGCCATGGAAGAAATAAAGTCGGGTCAGTGTCCGGACATTCTCATTCTGGACCTTATAATGCCCCATATGGATGGCTTCGGTGTTCTGGAAACTTTGAACAGTGTGCAGCTTGTAAATTATCCTCGTGTCATCATGACCTCTGCAATAGGACAGGATTCGATTATTCAGAAAGCCATGACTCTGGGCGCTCAGTATTATCTTGTCAAGCCTGTCAACATGAATCTGCTTATAAAACGTATAAACCAGCTTGATATTGCTGCCGCAGAAGTGGTCATGCCTTCACGGGAGCAGACGAATCTAAAACGATCGCTGGTGCTTCGCGACTCATTACTTAACAACGATCTGGAAATAGATATAACAAATCTCATACATGAAGTAGGTGTTCCGGCTCATATTAAAGGCTATCAGTATCTTAGAGACGCCATTTCTCTGGTGGTGGCGAATATGGACCTTTTAGGGGCTGTAACAAAAGAGTTATATCCTACAGTAGCTTCAATGAATAACACTACTCCAAGCAGAGTGGAAAGAGCAATCAGACATGCTATTGAACTGGCATGGAACAGAGGTAAACTTGAAACGCTGGATGCACTTTTTGGATATACTGTGCAGAACGACAAGGGGAAACCTACTAATTCGGAATTCATCGCCATAATCGCCGACAAGCTCAGACTTGAGAGAAAGGTTTGCTAGTTCTTGAAAAAACTTCAGTTTATGATATACTTATATCTAAGATTGGAGGTAATGCTTATGGCTATAACGCAGGAAATGATAGATAGAATAAACGAACTGGCAAAGAAGAAAAAAACAGAGGGCCTTTCCGAAGAAGAAGCTGCCGAGCAGAAGGTTCTTTACAGAGAATACATCGATGCATTTAAAGCAAATCTTAAGGCTCAGCTTGAAATGATAGAGGTCGTAGACGAAGATAAAAAAGAAGTCGAAAAGATTGAAGAAGAGGTGGAAGAACTGGAAGAAACGCTTTCCGAAAGCGAAAACAGACTTAACTGAAAAATAGAAAGGCCGGACCCGGGATTTTGACAAATTTCTCGGGTCTTTTGTTATATATTTTAGGTGTAAAAGGGGGGACAAAATATGAAACCTATTAAACACCTGATTAAAAAAACGGCTATACTTTTAATTGTTTTGCTGCTTTCTACCGTTCTGGCATCTGGCTCCGGACCGGAATCTGAGATTTCGATGCTGGTTATCCGGCGGACAGATATAATGAACGAGTATTTCGGAGGGCATATCCTTTACAAGGAAGCTGCTGAAAGGATAGAGAAAATTGAAAAAGGAAGGCTTCTGGAGGAGGACCTTGAAGCGATGAAATCTTTTTTTCAGACAGATATAGAAGATGTTACAGACTATAAAATTACGAAAGTGGATATAACCGATATGGATGACACTTTGATCTGCGCAGTAGTAACAGTGGACTGGCAGGTTTGGGGAACAGGCGGAGAAGAGAGTATAGAGGGAATATACAGTGTAATAGCAGAAAAATGTGAAAATTCATATAAACTTGTGCAATTTTTTTAACGCTTTCTGTTTAAAAAAGCTGATTTTTTGGTATAATGAAAGGGTCGATTTTAAAATCAAAGGAGTAATTATATGAGAAACGTATATTTAGACTATTCTGCTACGACTCCGGTTAAAGAAGAAGTCTTAAAAGAAATGATTCCTTATTTTACAGAAAAATTCGGTAACCCATCGAGTTTATATGATAAAGGCCTTGAGGCCAAGGATGCAGTTAACCATGCAAGAGAGCAGGTGGCTGCATTGATTAATGCAGAGCCCAGAGAGGTTTTCTTTACTGCAGGCGGTACAGAGGCAGACAACTGGGCTGTCTTTGGAGTATGTGATAAGCTAAGAGAAAAAGGTAATCACATTATTACGACTAAAATTGAACATCACGCAATGCTCCACTCATGTGCTTTCCTTGAAAAGCAAGGCTTTGAAGTTACTTATCTTGATATTGACAAGGATGGAAGAGTTGATCTTGAGCAGCTTAAGAATTCCATTACTGATAAGACTATTCTGATCAGTGTGATGATGGTAAATAACGAAATAGGAACTGTTCAGCCTATCAAGAAGATAGCCCAGATAGCAAAGGAACATAAAATAATTTTCCATACTGATGCGGTACAGGCTCTGGGTAATGTTCCAATCGACGTGAAGGACCTGGGTGTTGACCTTATGAGCATGTCTTCACATAAGATTTACGGACCTAAGGGAGAGGGTGCACTTTTTATCAGAAAAGGTGTTAAAATATCCAACTATCTTCATGGCGGAGCCCAGGAATCGGGCAGAAGAGCCGGTACTGAGAACCTGACAGGTATCGTAGGTTTCGGTAAGGCAGCAGAGCTTGCCAAGACTAATTTTGAAGAACATGTAAAGCATTGCAGCAGTCTGAGAGATTATCTTGTAGACAGAATTCTCAAGGAAATACCCGACACGCTCCTCAACGGAACCATGGACGGACGTCATCCGGGCAATGCTAACATCACTTTTAAATATATTGAAGGCGAAAGCATTCTGCTTCTGCTTAATCAGTTCGGAATAAGTGTATCTACAGGCTCAGCCTGCTCATCCAAGTCACTGGAGCCGTCTCATGTTCTGACTGCTCTCGGAGTACCCGTTGAGATGATACACGGTACTGTAAGATTCACTGTTGGAGATTTTACAACGAAAGAGGATATCGACTACGTTGTCGATGCACTTAAAACTATTGTTACAAGGCTCAGAGAGCTCTCACCGATTAATGAAAAGAAAGGCTGGTAATATATATGGCATTATATAACGATATTGTAATGGAACATTTTCTTAATCCTAAAAATGTAGGAGAGATGGAGAATCCAGATGGTACAGGCGTTTACGGAAGCCCTGTGTGCGGAGATATGATGCAGATTCAGATAAAGGTTGAAAACGATGTTATTACAGATGCAAAGTTCAAGACCTTCGGCTGCGGTTCTGCTATCGCTTCCTCCAGCATGGCCACATCTATGATTATAGGAAAGACTGTGGAAGAAGCTCTTGAAGTAACCAACAAACAGATTATCGATGAGCTTGGCGGCCT
Source organism: Bacillota bacterium (assembly GCA_022787405.1). Taxonomy (GTDB): domain Bacteria; phylum Bacillota; class Clostridia; order Peptostreptococcales; family Anaerovoracaceae; genus SUG1106. The sequence goes on along the minus strand of JALFXR010000136.1, from coordinate 2,250 downwards.
TCCTCCTGTAAAGGTTCACTGTTCTGTTCTGGCTGACAGAGCCATTAAGAATGCAATTTACGATTATGCTCAAAAGAACGGCAAGACTTATGCCGCTCTTGAAGGCTATGATCCTAATGCAGATGATGATGAGGATGAACATGGAGCAGTTGAAGAATAAAGTCGTTGGACTTGATAAAACTAAAGTATTGCTTGGTTTAAGCGGCGGGGTGGACAGCACTGCCGCTGCTTTGTTATTAAAAGAAAAAGGCTATAAAGTAACAGGATTTTACTTCGATGTTACAGGAGTAAATGAAGAAGGAAGAAGGGAAGCACGTCAGGTGGCTGAGCAGCTGGGTATAGAACTGATATGCACTGATGTTTCCGGAGAGTTCCGGGAAAAGGTCATCGGCAATTTCTGCTCAGAATATCTTCATGGTCGAACTCCAAACCCATGCGTAGTATGCAATCCCAACATAAAATTTAAGAAACTGACAGAAACTGCAGACTCTATCGGAGCATATTATATTGCTACCGGACATTACTGCCGAATTTTCCGCAATGATGAATCAGGTGCATGTTATGTGTCGAGAGCTGCAAACGAAAAGAAAGACCAGTCATATATGCTGTACCGGCTGGGTCAGGACGTTCTAAGACGCCTTATTTTCCCTCTGGGCGAGTTTTGTGATAAGGAGCAGACCAGAGAACTTGCAAGAAGCAAAAACCTTCAGAACGCCGAAAAAAAGGATAGCCAGGAGATATGTTTTGTTGATCCTTCAGAAAATTATGTGGACTATATCAAAGCTCTTGGGTATGATTCACAGCCCGGCAATTTTATAGATAGAGAAGGTAAAATTCTTGGAGCTCACAAAGGAATCGTCAATTATACCATCGGACAAAGGAAAGGGCTGGGCATTGCCCTGGGTAAACCGGCATTTGTAACGGAAATAGATTATGATAGAAACACCATAACACTAGGGGAAAACGAGGATCTTTTCAGCAATAAAGTGGTCTCCTCGGATAATGTATTTGCCTTTGGAAAGGCGGAAGATTATGACGGAGTGAAAGTTATGGCAAAAGTTCGTTATTCTGCTAAACCTTCAGAGGCTGTCATTAATGTTGACGGTAATATTATTACGACAATTTTTAAGGAGCCTCAGCGGGCAGCCACTCCTGGACAGTCAATTGTGTTTTATGTGGATGACCACGTTATAGGCGGAGGATTTATCAGATAATGTACTACACTTATATGCTGCGCTGCGCGGACAACTCCATTTATTTTGAAAAAATTACTTTCGGATAAGGTGGATTGCAGTGCATATAAACCATTCAACTTCAAATAATAATTCTGAAGGGGTGATGATATATGAAAAAGGCTGCAGGCGTGGCTATAGCGACAGCGGCAGTGGGTACAGCCGCATATATGGCCTATTCCAGAATGAAACCGCACGCAAAGAGGGAGCTGAAAAGTAATCTCGGAGATGTACGTCAGGACATGACGGAAATGGCAAGAACATTGAAAGATCAGATGTAGAAAACAGAAAAAACCTGTGGAACATAATTCTGCAGGTTTTTTCTTTAAAAAAAATTAAAAACGTGTTATAATATAATGAAGATTTTTTTGCAGTAAAGAGGGTAGCAGATGGATACGAATTTATCAGATAAGGGAATGCGATTATTAAAAAAAGGCAAACGGGGAATTTTGAGAGTAGTATTCAGCAGACTAGGCCTCTTCGTAGTGCTTCTCCTGATTCAGCTTTTTATACCTTTGGCACTGGCCAACTGGTGCAGTCAGTATATGCCTCATTATTTAAGTCTCAATGCCGTTTTCATATTCGTCATGGTATTATATCTGCTTAACAGCAGTTTCGATCCCACGGCCAAGATAACCTGGCTTATACTTATAATGATGGCTCCGTTTTTCGGAGCGGTAATGCTTCTTTACACCAGAACGGATCTGGGGCATCGGGCCATAAAGAAAAGACTTGAAATACTTTATGATGAGACTGAAGGAAGTCTGGTTCAGAATCAGGATGTTATGGAAGAACTCAGCATTGCAAACCCGGAATCCGTTTCTTTAGCTAAATATCTCCGCCGCAGCGGATGTTTTCCTGTATATAAAAATACCAGGGTAAAGTATTTTCCGTTGGGAGAGGACAAATTTGAGGAGCTTCTCATACAGCTTGAAAAGGCGGAACACTTCGTTTTTCTTGAATATTTTATCATTGCAGAAGGCGAGATGTGGGGAAAAGTTCTGGATATTCTGGTCAG
>JALFXR010000099.1 GCA_022787405.1 Bacillota bacterium | reverse complement strand
TGAGCTCCTGTATCTGCACTGACAAGACCGTTCTCTGCGACCTTCTTTACATAGTTATCTGTGTAGTTCCAGACAGGTTCAAAGGTGTGATCGTTGCCGATGTGATCAAAGTGAAAATGGCTGTTAACTGCGATGATTTCTCCGTCATAAAGCTCTCTGATAAGAGGCTCTATAGGTAAGAAACCCATTCCCGTATCAAGCAGCACCGCCCTCTCTTCACCGATAATCAGATAGAAATTCACTTCCTGAAAATGCTGTGGCTCTGCAAATCCATAAACATTTCCAGGCAGTCGGTAAACCTCATACCAGCCATAGTCATTTTTTACCTGTACTCTTTCATATTTTTCATAGTATGCTCTTCTAGGCACATCTTTCCATTCCATATCTTGCTGTCTCCCTTTTCATCTTATAGTTTTATCGTATGCATCATTACAATGCAAAATATATGCCACCGTCTATTTTACGCTTTTTTAAGCGTTTCAGCTTTCACCGCATTCAAATCTTTACTTTTTCGCCAATTTATTTTACAATATTGTATCATATTTTTTACGCAAGGAGGCATACACATGTACGAAAAGCTGGCATCCAGCATCTTTACTGCGCAGAATTTCTTCGACGAAATGTCCATTTTTGATACAGACTGCATCTGCAGATACTGCGAAATCACCAATCCGGATACATACAGCTTTACCGCAGATGATATCGTCGGCAAGCATCTCTTTGATATTTTTCCATCATCTAATGCAGAAAACAGCCAAGTCTACCGTACGCTGCAGACCGGACGGCCCATGGTATATTTCGAGCAAAACGCCCTGACCTATAAAGGCGACTCCGTCACCGGGTTTTCCATCGTATATCCGCTCTTGCGCAAAGGCGAGCTGGTTGGTGCTGCTCTTGCACTGAAAATGATGAATGATGAATATAAGAAAGAGTTTATCAATGTTCAGGACTATTCCGGCACCCGCAGCCGTGGTGCTGAATATTACTCCATAGAGGATATCATCACCTGTGATCCTGTAATGAAGAGCCTGAAGCAAAAAATCCTCAAGGTACGCAACGTGGATTTTCCCGTCCTCATTCAAGGCAATACCGGTACAGGCAAAGAACTGGTTGCCCAGTCTCTTCACTACTCCAGCAGCAGGGCGTCCATGCCGTTTATTTCTCTGAACTGTTCCGCCATACCGGAAAATCTCCTGGAAAGTACCATTTTCGGCACAGAAAAAGGAAGTTATACCGGTGCTGTCACACGTAAAGGTCTCTTCGAACTGGCAGATAAGGGCACTCTGTTCCTTGATGAGCTTAATTCTCTGTCCATGCCCCTTCAAGCCAAGCTTCTCAAAGCTGTCGAAACCAAATCTTTCCGCCATCTTGGAGGGCACGACGAAATTCGTGTTGACACCCGCATAATTGCAGCCATCAACGAAGATCCTTTTTATGCAATAGAGAACGGCCGCCTGCGCAGCGACTTGTTTTACCGGCTAAACGTCATATCTTTCCAGCTTCCTGACTTGAAAGACCGGGCCGGTGACGTGGAATATCTGACACATTACTATATCAATTATTATAACGAAAAACTTGATATGCACATACAGGGGCTCTCCCCGGAAGCAGTCAGCATTTTTGACCGTCATGACTGGCCGGGAAATGTGCGTGAACTGCGTAATATCCTTGAGGGAGCTTTCGCCGCAGCGGAGGGTGATTTCATTCTTCCGGAGGATCTTCCATCTTATTTGTATAGCACTCCGGAATCGCCTGCCGGCTTTGTCAAGCCTTCACCTTTGGCAGAACCTACCTCGAATCTCACCTACAAGCAGCAGATGGAAGCCTTTGAGCGGGATCTTCTCCGTCATACTCTGGCTTCCTGTCGCACAAAAACAGAAGCGGCCGAGACCCTGGGCATGACGCGCCAGACCCTCAGCCACCGCCTCACGGCCCTTCACCTTAAATGACTTTCAGATGAAGGTCTGATTATTTTACTGTAATCCTCGGATACGCCTTCAGAAAGCCTTTGACTTCCGCCAGTATCACTCCGCAGTCACCTTCTGTCACCTCAACATTCAGCGGCATGATAGGGTCGTGAAGAGACTTGCGAAGAAGGCACCATCCGGAAAGGCCTTCCCTTCTGAAGTTCAGTCTGACACCCTCGTAGTTTGGCTCGACAACGGATACGCCATCTGCAGCACGGTCAGCTGCCCAGGCTTTGAAGCCGCTGAGAACTTTCTCCCCGTACTCGCCGAAGTTTTCTCCCGCGATAGGGAATCTGATTTCCACAGCTTCCTTTGGCTCCTTTAAGCTGGAAAGCAGCACTTCTATGCCCTCTCCATGCTGCATAAGCTGAGCCGCCTTGATGACAATCTTAGTAGCAAGATACGCCCCGTCATCGAGGAAGTAGTTTTCCTTGTATGCGGCATGACCGGAGGTCTCTATGGCCAGCTGGCTGTCGATACCCGCGGCATTAAGCTCTATGGATTTATTGATTACGTTCTTGTATCCACGCTTGAATCTGAGATGCTTCAGTCCCAGGCACTGCTCCAGATACTCTGTGAGCTCATCGCTGGTAATACTGTCAGTGACAACGGTAGTTCCCGGATGCTCTTTTGCAATTAAAGCCGCCGCCATGGCAACGATGCCGTTCCTGCTTATTTCCTTGCCGTTTCTGTCTACAGCGGATGATCTGTCAACATCCGTATCGAAAATTAAGCCCAGGTCCGCGCCCGATTCTACGACTCTCTTGCATATTGAAGCCATGGCCTCTTTGTTTTCAGGATTTGGTGCATGATTAGGAAAACTGCCGTCCGGCTCAAGGAACTGGCTGGCACTCACATCAGCACCCAGGGGCTCCAGAATTTTTGCTGCATAGAATCCGCCTGCACCGTTTCCTGCATCAACTGCTATCTTCAGCCCCATGAGAGGTTTTTCTCTATTTTCCTTGCTATCTACTTCGTCAATTATCTTCTTTCTGAGAAAAGCCGAATATGTATCTATTAAATCCGCCTTTATCATCTGGCCGGATTCATTTTGGCAGCAGGTTTCTCCCGCCTCGGCATAAGAAATTATCTGCGCAATATCCTGCTTATTAAGTCCTCCATCTTTATCGAAATACTTAAATCCGTTTCTGTTGAAAGGCAGATGGCTTGCTGTTATCATCACTGCCCCATCGCAGTCAAATTCAGGAAATACCGTAGACATGAACATAGCAGGAGTAGAAGCCATTCCGCAGTCATAGACCTTAAGCCCATGGGCCAGAAACGCCTCCGTCACCGCTTCACGCAGCATATCTTTGGAAATTCTACTGTCCGTTCCCACGGATACCGTCAGGGCTTCAGCTGCCTTTCCTGTTTTTTCACACAGCCATTTCACGAAACCATGTGTCAGTGCTGCCGCTGCATCCTTTCCCAGATTAACCTTTTCTCCTTGAATTCCCTCAAGGGCAACTCCGCGAATATCGCTGCCGTTCTGCAGCTTCTTAAAATCTGCTCCCATAGTTTTACTGCTCCTTCTCCTCTTTCTTTTACTTGCTTTTGTTTTATGTATTGCTGCCTTCCCTATGAAAGCAGCTTTACCGTGCCGAAAAATGCCAGACAAATGGCGAACCAGATGCCTGTAAATGCAGGACAAATCTGTCCCAGTACATTCCCCGGCAAGGCCGAATAGTCCCATACATCCCAACCCAATCTGAGGTTTACCACCATACCTACAAAAAATTCATAGCATGTGATAATAAGGGCACCCATAGCCGCAGCCATAAGCAGCGGCATTGACAGAAGCCAGCCGCTGAGATAATAAAGTGTCAGAACGCAGGCTCCGCCTGTAAGGACCATGGTCCAATGAGTGTATCCTCTGAACAGAACCTCCATCATTCCGTAAGCGGCTGCTCCCAAAGAAAATACAATCAAATCTATCCAAATGGAATTGCTTTCGCTAAAAAAATCCTTAATGCTCATAAATTTATTATGAGCCCGCCGGTGTCATTTATGCTTCTGACCCGGCTTGAATCTCCTTCAAAACGTCGGTAATTTTAACCTTAGCATCAGTCATTATTTTGGCCGGATTGTTTCCTATTATATCCAGCCCTTCAGCCGAAGCAAAATATGTTTTCGGTATGCCAAAAAGTCGGCATAGTCCGCATACATAATCATATCCGAAGTTCATATCCCCAATTGGACTGCCTGATGTGGTTATATACATCAGTGAATCTGCACGGCATTGTCCTGCCGGAATTCCCTCATCGTTATATATAAATGTGAGACCTGTGACGGAACATCTTTCAAGATAAATCTTTAAAAGCGCCGGAAACTGCAGATCCCAGTACGGCGCACCGATAACCACATGATCTGCTGCTATTATCTTTTTTGCATGGTCAAACAT
>JALFXR010000091.1 GCA_022787405.1 Bacillota bacterium | reverse complement strand
AATGTGTCTGACAGACAGGTGCCGGGAATTGCGGAATATATGCGTGCAAAGTCTTTTGAAATAACTCCTAAAGCCATGCTTTCGAGAGGTGTGGCGGCCATGCGCGGCAGCTCACTGATAATAAACCTTCCCGGAAGTCCTAAGGCAGTCAGGGAAAATCTCGGATTCATAATGCCGGCCCTCGGACATGGACTGGACATAATGCTGGGGCGTGACGGAGAATGCGGCTCTAATTAGAATATGGAGAAAGACTGATGAATCTGAAAAGACGTTATGAGAGAAACAAAATATTTTCCCGTGCTCAGCAGGAGGAGCTTTTCGAAAAGAGGGCTGCTGTCATAGGCTGCGGCGGATTGGGCGGATATGCTATAGAAATGCTGGCAAGGGCAGGAGTAGGACATATCAGAGTTTGTGATGGAGATGTATTTGATGAAACTAATCTGAACAGACAGCTTCTCTGCACTGAAAATGTTCTGGGAAAAAGCAAAGCGAAAGTTGCGGCAGAACGGATAAATGCAATAAACTCTGAGGCGAAGGCTGAGCCGTTCAGCTGTAACATCACCGAGGAAAATGCGTCAGAGATACTGGAAGACTGCGATGTGGTTATTGATGCCCTTGACAGTGTATGCGGCAAGATGATGCTTCAGGAGATCTGCCGCTTGTATGATATTCCTATGGTTCACGGTGCTATAGGAGGATGGTTCGGACAGATCACCACCATATTTCCCGGAAACGATACTTTGAGCCTCATATACGGAGAAGGGGCAGAGGTGTCTCAGGAGCTGGGGAACCCTTCTTTCTCGCCTGCAGTGATTGCATCTATTCAGGCAAGTGAGGCCATCAAGGTTCTGCTGGAAAGTGAGAATGTACTTATGCGTAAGCTGCTGTTTGTTGATCTTATGACCAACGATTTTCAGATAGTGGAGGTGTAATTGTGGCGGCAGGATTTGAAATATCGTTTATTGATTCCGAAGTAAAGCGCTGGCTTCAGGAGAAGGCGCCTGATGACGGTATCTGCCTGAAAAGGTTCAGAGCGGATTTTACGGTAGATGACCTTTGCTCCTTTCAGGAAGGAGCGAGTATCACAATAGGGGGAGAAAACTACGTTATAGCAAAGACAGGTAAAAGATGCTTCGAAGAGTGTCAGCTCCTGCAAAGGACAGGCAGACCCTGCCCTCTTGCATCAGGGGTGGCTTTCGGAGAAAAGGAGAAAAGTATATGAAAGCGACAGTGGTAGTGGATAACATCAAGGGATGCGGACTCAGCAGCGAATGGGGCCTCTGCATATATATAGAATATGGAGATAAGGTGGTTCTTCTGGATACGGGAGCTTCAGATCTTTTTGTCAGGAACGCGCAAGAACTCGGTCTTGATCTTGCCAGAGTTGATTTTGCCGCACTCTCTCACGGCCACTATGACCATGCCAACGGCATGCGGGCATTCTTTAAGGCTAACAGCAAGGCACCTTTCTATCTTCAGAAAGGGTCAGGAGAAAACTGTTATGATAAATACTGGCTGTATCGCCATTACATAGGAATCCCTCGTGGAATTCTCAGCGAAGCCGCTGATCGGATCAGGTTTGCAGAGGGTAAATTCCAGGTATGTCCGGGAGTATGGCTGCTGCCTCACACGACACCGGGCCTTGAAGCCATAGGAAAAAGAAACCACATGTATCTTCGCAATGACGGAAAAAACGACGGGCGCGATGGCAGAAAGTGGCGAGCTGACGATTTTTCCCATGAACAGAGCCTTGTGTTTGAAACGGAAGGTGGACTGGTAATATTCAACAGCTGCTCTCACGGAGGCGCCGACAACATAATAAGAGAAGTTCAGGAGGCTTTGCCCGGCAAAAAAATCAAAGCCATGGTAGGAGGTTTTCATCTGTACAAGCGAAAAGCCGATGAAGTCAGAGCAATGGCTCGTTCCATGAAGGAAACAGGGATAGAGCAGATTTATACGGGACATTGCACGGGCGACAGAGCTTTTGCTGTTTTTAAAGATGAACTTGGCGAAATGGTCCATCAGATGAGCTGCGGGCTTGTAATGGAATTTTAGATGTCTTTTCATATCATAAACTGAGGTTCAAGAAATTCTGTGAACCTCTGGAGTACAGGATTTTTTTGATCCATGACCCATGCGGCAATGATTTCAACATTTTCGTTCTCTCCAACAAGAGGGAGGAAAACAATATTATCGGCATTGTCCAGCTTTTCTGTCACGTAGCCCGGGAGAACGGATATACCTTCTTCGGCGGCAATCATCATCAGTATGCTCTCCATATCGTTGGAGCGGAAAGTTATGTTGGGTTTGTACCCCGCCTTGTAGTAAAGCTCGTAGAAATGTCGGTCACCTATGGAATCCGCATCCTTGGAATGGGTCATAAACAGAATATTTTCGCTTTTTAATTCGCTTCTTTTAAGAGAGGTCCGCCCGGAGAAAGGGTGGCTGTTGTAAAGGGCAACCATCAGAGGACTTCTTTCTATCACATGGGAGGCTATGCTCCTGTCCTTTGAAAGCTCCGTACTGTCCCAGGTGAATATAACATCGAATTCGCCGTTGACAAGGCCTGCTGCCAGTGTATCCGTATCACAGCGGTGGCAGGATATGAGCACATTCGGATACTCCTCATGAAAGGCTCTCAAAGTGTTGGAGAGTCTGCTCCTTTCATAACCCTTAGTATAACCGATTCTTAAATTGCCTACAAAACCTACGGAGGCTTCCTGAACCCTGTTTATAGAGTGGTTTACCCGTTCCAGTATTGCCTTTGCGTCTACAAGAAAAAGTTTTCCTGCAGGTGTAAGGCTGATAGGCCGGCTTGAGCGGTCAAAGAGCACCACTCCCAACGTCTCTTCAAGTGCCTGGATCTGCTGAGTCACTGCAGTCTGGGATATGAAGTACTGTGCGGCGGCCTTGGTGAAACTGCAGTTTTCAGCAGCTGATACAAAATAGCGAAGCTGATTGATATTCATTGACGATCTCCTTATCATAAGTTTACCTTATGATAACATAGCGATAAAGAAATTGCAAATTATATGTGACTGCGTATATAATGGTATCCTGTAGGAGGATTTAGGAAAATTATGAAAAGAGAAAATTTTAATTCAAGACTTGGATTTATACTTGTAAGCGCGGGATGTGCCATAGGCATCGGCAATGTGTGGAAGTTTCCTTATGTTGCAGGTGCCAACGGCGGTGGAGTGTTCGTGCTTTTTTATATTCTGTTTTTACTGTGTATGGGCGTGCCAGTCCTTACTATGGAACTGGCAGTAGGACGTGCCAGCCGCAAAAGTGCAGTGCTGGGATACAGGGAGCTGGAAAAATCAGGCAGTAAATGGCATATTCACGGCTGGTTCTGTATGCTGGGCTGCTATCTGCTTATGATGTATTACACCACAGTAGCAGGCTGGATGGGAAGCTACTTTGTGAAGTTCATAAAAGGAACCTTTACTGCGGGCATGAGTACCGATGCAGTTTCGGCAGAGTTCCCTAATATGCTGGGAGATCCAGTTGAGATGACAATATTTATGGTGATAATCGTTGTTGCGGGCTTTGCTGTATGCAGCATGGGCCTTCAGAAGGGCCTCGAAAAAATAACGAAGTATATGATGGGTGCCCTGCTGGTTTTAATAGTTGTTCTGGCTATTCACAGTCTGACTTTGCCGGGAGCCATGGATGGTGTCAAGTTCTATCTGCTGCCCGACTTCAAGAAAGCGGCAGAGGTTGGAATAGGAAATGTAATTGTAGCGGCTATGAATCAGTCATTCTTTACCCTAAGCCTTGGTATCGGAGCTATGGAAATATTCGGAAGCTACATGTCCAAGGATCATACGTTGACAGGCGAATCCTTAAGGATCTGCGGCCTTGATACTTTCGTGGCATTTATGTCCGGACTGATTATTTTCCCTGCATGCTTCTCCTTCGGAGTAGATACCACTCAGGGACCGGCACTTATATTTATGACACTGCCGAACATCTTCGTCAATATGGCAGGGGGAAGGATCTGGGGATCACTGTTTTTCCTGTTTATGATATTTGCCAGTTTCTCTACTGTTATTGCCGTGTTCGAAAACCTGCTGGCAGGCTGCATGGACAACTTCGGCTGGGACAGAAAGAAGGCTGTGATAGTAAACCTTATCCTAGTTCTCATCGCAAGCATGCCGTGCGTTCTGGGTTACAACCTGTGGAGCGACTTACATATTATCGGAGCAAGAGATGTGCTGGACAGCGAGGACTTCCTGGTAAGCAATCTGCTGCTTCCAATCGGTTCTCTGATTTACCTGCTCTTCTGTGTAACCAAGTGGGGCTGGGGCTTCGACAATTATCTGGCTGAGGCTAATCAGGGCAGAGGCGTAAAGCTGCCTGGAGGTCTTAAGTACTACCTGATGTTTGTGGTGCCTGCGCTGATAGTGGTGATATTGATCAAAGGACTGATTTAAAAAATATATTAAAAAAATGCCCGAAAGGAGATTGTAACCTCTTTTCGGGCATTTCTGTAGCCGTAGCTTGACTTGCGAACAAATGTTTGCTAAAATGTATGCATAAGGAATACCGTCTGGCGGTTCGGTCACTCTTCGAAAGGAGGGTGATAAGATGAATACATATGTGACATTTAGCAACATTTGTCAGCTGGGTTTACTGATTGTAGCCATCCTTTCTCTTTGCGTAATGCTTAGGAAATAAACCGAAACCGCCAAACGATGCGTTTGACGGTTTCAACCAATCATATTTGGATCGAACCGCCTGGCAAAAGGCGGTGTTCCTTTTATTAATTAAATGATACACGATTTATATTGAAAAGTCAACCGGCAGAAGGTAATATAATGACACAGAAGGCACACATCCATGAACAACATATCACCGTTCGCTGCAAGACCGCAGCAAACCGGGTAAAGGGCAGATTCCCCTACAGATGGGATCTGAATATTTATCGTGGATGTGAGCATGGCTGCAGATACTGTTTTGCTCTATATACTCACAAGTATATGGAGAACCAGCGGGCAGGATGCTTTTTCAGCACTATTTATAAAAAAGAAAATATAGCAGAGCAGCTGGAGCACCAGCTTGCTTCACCGGCATGGAAAGGCGAAGTCATTAATCTTGGCGGTGTTACCGACAATTACCAGCCCTGGGAAGCAGAAAACGGTCTTATGAAAGAGGTGCTGGAGGTTCTGATCAAATACAGAAATCCATGTATAATCTCAACTAAGTCTGATCTGATTTTGAGAGACTACGAACTTATCGACAGACTTTCCAGGATGACTTATGTAAATATTGCGTCAACCATAACATGTGTGGATGAGGACCTGGCTGCAGAACTGGAGCCGGGTGCAGCAAGCCCTGACAGGCGTTTTGCCATGCTTAAGGAGTTTTCTAAGACAA
>JALFXR010000070.1 GCA_022787405.1 Bacillota bacterium | reverse complement strand
CTGAAAGTTTCACGTCTGATCAAACGTCGTACAGTGGCAAACGAAGCCTGCGACGCGGGAAGAGTCCTGGTAAATGATAAACCGGCCAAAGCCTCTGTACAGGTAAAGACAGGAGATACCATCGAAATCCAGTTCGGAAGCAAGAATGTAAAAGTGGAAGTTCTGGATGTGAAAGAAACTGTGAAAAAAGAAGACGTAGAGAGTATGTATAAATATCTTTAACAGTCTGAAAATATAAAAACTGCCAATCTGATTATGAGTATTTGTTTACGTTATTAAATAGTAATAGTACAGACAGAGGTAGCAGATATAAAAAAGTAATAGATTGTTGTCTATTTTATAGTTCACGAACATAAACTATTGATAAGTGATATGTCAAAAGTTCATAGTCTCCGGACAAGAGGACGGGAGGCGGTGAACAGGAGGCGGCGATGGAAGATAAGAAAATACTTTCACCTCACAGCCTGATGCTGGAGAACCGTCAGGGTGGCAGAATTACCGGAGTAAAGGACGTCAAATCCTTTGATGAAAAAGAAATCCTGCTTTTTACACAGGCAGGTAAACTTGTAATAAAGGGAGAACAGCTTCATGTGAAGCAGCTTGATCTGGAAAAAGGAGAAGTAGATCTGGAAGGAAAAGTGGACAGTCTTACTTATCTGTCAAAGAATACAGATAACAGGGAGGAATCTTTTCTCAAAAGGATGTTTCGGTAAAAGATGAGTACATTTATTCATCATGAATTACTTTTACTGGTTCAGACAATAGCTGCGGGAGCGGTTCTCCTTTTGTGTTATGATCTTCTGATCGCAATTCGAAATGTCTTTGCACATTCAGATAAGGCTGCCGGGGCGGAAGATCTGCTGTACTGGCTTTGTTGCGCATTCTTTGTTTTTTCGGAGATTTACAGAACAAATGAGGGAATCCTGCGCTTATTTATGGTTTTGGGATTTTTGCTGGGAGCATATGCCTGTCATAAAACAATCGGAGACATTTTTGTAAAATGTTGTACTAAAATCCTGGAGATTCCTGTAATAATTATTAAATTTTTGATAAAATGGTTGCTATTTCCGGTCAAAAGATGTAAACTTCGGGGGTCTCAAGCGTATAATTATGCTATAAAAGAAAGGCTGGCAAAGTGGGTAATTCTAAGAAAAGAAAGAAAAAGAGAAAAGTAAGGTATAACTCTCTTGGAATGCTTGCGATTGCGCTGGTTGTTTTAGTCCTTCTGGGAGGACTTATGCTAGAAAGTAATGACCTTCAGGAACGCCTCACAGGATATGATGCTAAGGCCGCCACTCTTCAGCAGCAGATTGAAGATGAGCAGAACCGTACAGAAGAGATTGATAAATTAAAGAAATATATGGAGACAGACGAATATACAGAGGAAGTCGCCAGAGAGAAGCTGGGACTTGTGAAAGATAATGAGACTGTTTTCAAGAAACAACAATAATAAGTTAGTTACCTAAGCGGTAATTATGTCGAAAACTTTTGAGAAATTTTCGCCTGGGTTTGACAGATATTTCGAACCCTTTTTCATATAATATTCCTCTGACAGGAAGTATAAAGATTGCTGTTTACTGGCAGTATTACGCGAAGCGTGTTATTGTGAATGAAGTGGACGGTAACGGGTAAGGGGAACATATGGGGGAGGGAAGAAGAATATGCAGGAATGGATGATTGCCATGCTCGTTATCAGCATTATGCTGATCATACGGGACATGGCAAAAACTATTTTAGCGGAAAATCTGCCGGATACACAGGAACTTCTGACTCTGCAGGAAGGTCATCCTCAGAAAGAACGGGTAGAGAAATACGCAGCATCTTTTCAGAAACTGGCAGATACTTTTTATGGAATGCCATATCGCAGAGATTACCTGAGCAGCAGGCAGGTTGAGCGGATCATGGAGGATACAAATGCCAAAGTCTGCTACAGATGCTATCAGAGGGAAATCTGCTGGGGTGAACATAAACAGGAACTCTGCAAAGGCGTGGAAGCGCTGGTGCGGTCTATGGAGAGCGGAAACGAGGATGATATTCGGAGCATCCGGGCTGACTGGACAAGCATATGTCCCCGTTCTGTACAGTATTATGAAGCTGTTGCGGAGAACTTCCAGAGAGAGAAGCAGAACCTGATGTGGGATAACCGGATGATCGAGAATCGACTGGCGGTGGCACAGCAGCTGATGGAGGTATCCAGAATCATGGAAAATGTGGCAAGTGATCTGTATGATCTGGAGCGGTGCACCCCACAATTCGAGGAAGACCTTCGCAAGAGCCTGAGAAAAAATCATGTGATTCTTCGTCAGGCATGGATGATGGATAAGGTGAAAGGCCGCAGACAGGTTTTTCTCACCATGCGTGCCAGAAGCGG
>JALFXR010000023.1 GCA_022787405.1 Bacillota bacterium | reverse complement strand
CTGAAATACCAGCTGCAGTACAACACGGATATGTCTTTGGCAAGGCAGGAAGGCATGGAATTGGGATTTGAGCAAGGCCGCACTGAAGGCGAAGCCGCAGGACGCCAGGAAATGAAGCTGGAGTTGGCCCGTGCGATGAAGATTGAAGGAGAACCTGTGGACAAGATTATTAAATTTACGGGATTTTCTGTTGAGGAAATTGAAAAGTTATAGACTATCTTAGAGACAAATGGTCTAACCATCATCAAACTGTATATTATCTTTTAATCAAGCAGCCTGCCGGACGTTTATTTGACCGGCAGGCTGTTAAAATGATTACTGCTCTTCAATGCTCTACACTTCGTAAGCCACCAGAGCAATTTCTTTACCCGAAGCTTCGCTGAGTCTGGCCTGAGCCTCCGAGATGATTTCTAAATCTTCAGGGCTCAGATGAGCAAAATTGTTATGCATATCACATCACCTCCCGCATTTATTATTATCTGCAAAAGGCAATATTATTTTTTCAGATAACCCTCATCGAACAGCCAATTTACAGAAGGAACAGCGTCTCTTGATTCGACAGTAAATGTCACCTCAGGATTGCAGTATGTTTCAGCAGCAGCGAAGATGCTGTGAAAATCAAGAATTCCTTCGCCGAGAGGACTGTGGGTGTCGCCGTCACCGCGGTTGTTGTGTATGTGGAAATGACCGATATAAGGACCCAGAATCTCAATCCAGGTTTCGATAGGCACCGTGCTGTGTCCTGCTGCAAGGGCATGACCTGTATCGAGACAGATGCCGATTCGAGAGTCCTTAATCTGCTTCATCATGTCAGCCATCATATATGGTTCGTCTTCAAGTACATTTTCTACATAAAGACGGAAATCAGAAGGTTTGTCTTTCATGAATTTCTGCCAGAAGACTGCTGATTTCTCTGCCTGCCATTCTTTAAAATACATAAACGGAATGTAACCTGTATGTACGATCATGGCCTCAGCTCCGACAGCAGCTGCGACCTGATAGCATTGCTCAAGCCTTTCCATGGCAAACTCGCGAGCCTTGTAGTCGATGGCCGCCGGGATTATTTCGGTAAATGGGCCATGAATCAGCACACGCTCTGCTTCGCATTTTAGTATGTCACTGTGAATTTCACCAAGAATGTTACTGCGGTTTTCATCATCCAGTGCTTCCGAAATGCAGGTGTGGTTGATTTCAATATTCAGTTTGTTTTCTTTTATGGCTTCAAGTGCACCTCCGGAGAAGGTGGCGATAAAAAGCCTGTTTCTGAGATCTTTCATAATGGGATAATTCTACCACAGGAAATGAAAAAATAAAACCCCTTGAGTTTTTTATTATTATTTCGAATTATTTTCAGTGACATGGATTTAAGAAAAATATAAAATCAGGGGCTTGCAAATTCACTGATTAAATGGTAAAATGGACTGGAAGTTCATATGAAGGCATTTATGTTCTCCGGGCGGCATGAAGTGAGCCGAGCCGGAGCTAAGATGGAAGCAGGTCAGAATCCTGCACGGTCCCGCCACTGTATTGAAGGAGTTTTGCTCAATACACCACTGCACCTCTGCCCTGATATTAAAAGGACAGAAGATGGGTGTGGGAAGGTGAGTAAAGCGTTGATAGCTGAGTCAGGAGACATGCATAAATTGTTTGACAGTTCCTTGTGTCGGTGAGCACTTGCGGATATTTTTGTTGCAGTAAAAACGGGCTGCAGCCGGTAGGTCAGGTTATGACCTGCGGGGCTGCGGCCTTTTTAATTTTCTCCTTAAAGACAGGGTTCCATGATAAACGTTCTGAAACCGCAGCCCGAATGAACTCTTTTCATACTTTGGGGCAGCCATGGGCTGCCCCGCTCCTAAACAACAAAAAACAAGCGGAGGGATAAAATGAGAGAAGAATGGTTTGAAAATCAGGATAATGTAGTTTATGCGGATATAGACGAGTTTGCAGATAATTTCGGTAAGGAAACGGGAATTTCAGATCTTCGCGGTAAAATTGAAGACTTCAGGGCCAATCCCGTGAAGGAAGGAATGATACTCAGAGGAATAAAACGCTCTGCATTGAAACTTTTTATACCTGATATGGTATTTGATAAGCACATTGATATGGGTGAAAGCGTATGGGTATTTATAGGGGAAAGCTACCCGGCATACTGTCTTTACTGGCCGCAGAGTGAAGCATAGGGTGAAAGACATGAAAGCATATGATGGTTTCACAGGAAGCTTCAATCTTGTGACTGCCATGGAAAAATTCAGAGATAACCCCACGGAGCAAGGAAAGAGGCAGTTTTTTAAAGAACTGAAGGATGCGCAGCTTCTGGTGCCATACCAGGGAGATACCATGAACGTGGCAGCATTACATAACTCTGCGGGCGAAATACTCCTTCCGGCATTTACATCACCATACGAGCTGACAAGAGAACATACGCCATGGGACAACATAGGTGTTATGACTCTTGATGACTTAAAACACATAATCATAGATCTTCCTGCAGAGGTGACAGGAGTTGTGCTTAATCCATTCGGCAAGGCGCTGGTACTGCGCAGACCCCAGCTCATGGAGATTGACAGGGAGATGGAGGGAATGACACTGAAGCGTACAGACCACCCATCGCCACAGATACTATCACCACTAAAAAGCTATCCGTCCGGAATCGTGGAAGCGCTTAGAAGCTTCTTTGAGAAAAATCCGGAGGTGACCCGGGCATGGCTTCTTGCTGCCAGACCCGACTATAAGACAGCGCCTCATAAGCTGTTTGTCATCGAGTTTTTCGGAGACAGAAGGCTGCTGTTTCCACAGGTTGCCAAGGTCATCGAGCCGTTTATGCGGCCGGGAGAAAGCTTCGAGCTGATGAAGGCAGACCTTGCACTGGCAAGAGAGGCAAGAGAAAAGTCAGCACCGATTTATGTATGCAGATAGGGGAATTTTATAACCAAAAGACTTGACACGACCCAAGCCTCCGATAAAATGATAGAATAAATACGAAGTTCATATGAAGGCATTTATGTTCTCCGGGCGGCATGAACTGAGCCGAGGCCGGAGCTAAGATGGAAGCAGGTCAGAATCCTGCACGGTCCCGCCACTGTATTGAAGGAGTTTTGCTCAGTACACCACTGCACCTCTGCCTGACGTTAATAGGACAGAAGATGGGTGTGGGAAGGTGAGCAAAGCGTTGATAGCTGAGTCAGGAGACATGCATAATTAGCTGAAAAGTTCCTTGTGCCGGTGAGCACTTGCGAATATTTTTGTTGCAGTAAAAACGGGCTGCAGCCGGTTGGTAGTGTGAAACTGCCCATAGGCTGCAGTTTTTTTTCACAAATGGTGAACTGTTTCATATGACTTTTCATCCTGCGGGGTGGCGGCACTGCCTTAAGCGGCCAATTGCCCCGCTATCCTATGTCAGACTATATGTTTTATGTTGGGAGATATAAATTGAAAGACAATGAGAAGAATACTGTAACGGCATATTTGACAGAAAAAGAAAGACGAATGATTGAGAGTATAAGGTGTATTGAGTTCAGAGAGGTTCGGGGTAGAAGTAAACGATGGCCTACCTGTTCAAGTGGAAGAAATAAAGAAACGCTTTAAGAAGCAGAAAGCTGACCGGGAAGCCTTTTTTTGCCTGATAGCACATTTCCTGCTTGAGGTGATACCTCATATACTGCGGAAAGAGTGTAAGGAATAGATAAAATGGATTGGAGGAGAAGAAAAAGAATGAGTAAGATTAAACCGTTAAACAGAATCATAGTGCTTGCTTTGGCATTTGTAATGATTCTCGGTTCTTTTACAGGCGGCTTTGGAAGTCTGGGTGTTGAACTAGCTATGGCAGAGACTAGTGCAGAGACTAGTGTCATAAAAACCAGTGAAGCCTTTGCCGCAATGGAGCCGGGCGGAAGCTATGAATTGGGGGCGGATATAACGATAACCGCACCATACGGGGAACCATACGGGCAAGAATTCAGCGGGACATTTGACGGCAAAGGCCATACCATAACGCTGAACATTACAAGTGAGACTGCCTACACAGGGCTTTTCAGCAAACTGACAGACGGAGCATCGGTAAAAAATCTGATTATTGATGGAAAAGTCTGTATTGCTGATAATTCAACTAAAAGTTATTGTGGCGCTATTGCAGGCAGTGCTAATGCATCAGCTAATGCAGTTAATATCAAGAACTGTTGGAATAAAGCAACAGTGAGTGGTTACAAGGCTGTAGGAGGAATTGCCGGAATTACAGCCGGTGCAGTTGTCATTGAGAGTTGTGCCAACACAGGCACTGTTTTGGGAAGAAACAATCAAATAGGCGGCATAGTAGGTAACATAAGCAGCGGAAATACAATAATCAGAAACTGTTATAATATGTCTAATATTACAGGCTTTTCTTATGCGGGAGGAATCGTAGGACAGGCCACAAAGAGTAGTGCATCTCCCACTATTCAAAATTGCTACTCGACAGGCAATTACACCCTAACAGGTTTATCAAGCCCGGTGGGTGGATTATTGATTGGTCTTATGTCAACAGCTGGGTCTGTTTCTAACTGTTTTGCGTTGGGAACTTCGGACTCAATTTTGATTGGAACAGATAATTCCACAAATGCTCAGGTGTTTTATAAAACGCAGGATGAGATGAAAGATGCAGCTTTTGCAGAAACATTAGGGGACGCTTTTTGTTCAGTGCCGGAAAGCTATCCTGAACTGGTATCAATCAAAGAAATGCTGATTCCTACCGCATCTGTGCCATTCCGTATAACACCTGTAGAGGCTGTTTTGACCATAACAGATACAGCAAGCAGTGTAGTTGTCTACAAAGGAGCAGCCGGAGCAGTAGCTTTACCGGCAGGAAGCTATACTTATACCGTGACGTGCGAGGGATACACATCCAAAACGAATGGAAGCTTTACAGTATCCGAAGAACAAGCAAATGCTTCTGCCACGCTTGATGAGCAGATAATTACGCTTACAGTTGACGAAGGGCTTTGGGGAACCGTTAATTTCAACGTTACGGGTAGCGACAATTACAATATTATTGTAAGAAACGGTAATGCAGTTATCGCACCGGTAGATGAAAACAGTTCATCATATAAACTGTTGAAAGACAGAGAATATAATTACATCGTTTCATCTGACGACGAAGCTATTGAAAGCGAAACCGGTACCATAACAGTAACGGAGACAAACACTGTTAAGGAAATATCATTAAAGACTGTATCAGGTATCTCGATTAAGACTGCAGCTTCTAAAACAGAATACTATGTGGGTGATGTGCTGGATACTACGGGGCTAACATTGACCGCGACATACAGTGACAGCACTACTGCTGACATCACGGAAGGCTTTGAAGTAACAGGTTTTGACTCGACTGTTGCAGCAGCCAGTCAGGTAATTACCGTAAAGTACAAAGGATCTTTAGCCAGTTATAATATTAAGGTGAGCGAGAAACCGTTCCCGAGCACGGTATTCAACAATCTGGCAGGAAAAGCCGAAGTAAGTTATAAGTCTTCGGATGAGAGTAAGGTTGCATCAGAAAATGCTTTTGTTGATGGAAATAAACTTGGGGTTGACTGTTTAAAGTCAAACAGTGCAAAAAAGGGTTCTACAACTGTGTCAGTTGTTCTCAAATTCGATAAGCTTAGTAGTACAGCAAAACTATCGTTTGACTATATTTTAAGTGCAGAAGGAAGTTCTTATGATTATCTGAGCGTAAATGACAAGAGAATAACTACGTCTGCAAATGATAGCTCATGGAAAACGCATTCAGTGACAGTAAATAGAGGTGATACCGTTACAATAGCATACCGAAAGGATTATTCCGGAGACTATCTGGAAGACTGTATTTATCTGAAGGATTTCAATTTGGCTGAACTGCGTACTCTGACCATACAGCCGAAGGACGCAGAAGGAAACAATATACCAGGTGCAGATATCGTTTTAAAAGATAGTGAAGATCAGATCGTTTCAGGAAATAACGGTGTTTATACAGTTGAAGATGGTACATACAGCTATACCATAAACGCTTTCGGATATGAAACTGCAGCAGGCACAGTTATTGTTAACGGTGGTGACAAAGAAGAACAGAAAACACTGACAAAACTGGCAAGTAAAAAAGTTTCTTTTCATGTTACTGTGCCGGAAGGGCTGGAATCTTCCGATGTGTCAATCGAAGTTAAGAACGGAAGTGAAACTGTTTCAGCAGAGGCTGACGGGACTTATCAGCTTCCTGCAGGTGAATATACTTACACGATTACCCATCCGAACTGCGAGACAGTTACAAGCCAATTTAATGTTGCTGGGGAAGATGTTGTGATTACAGAAGGACTGATAAGAAAATGGGTCATCAGTGATTACTTCAGCGGAATGAATGTTACTGTGACCAATGGAGATCCTTACGGGTTCATACTGAATCAGGAAGATAAAACCGTGCTGGCATCAAGTAATCAGAGTAAGAGCAATAGTAAGGCACAGCTTATTCTGACAGCAGGCGGAGTTGGAAAGCTGTCTTTCATGTACAAGGTAGGATCAGAAAAAAACTGCGATAAATTTACTGCTGCTGTTAAGGGAGAGACCAAGGTTACAGAAAGCGGGGAAGTCGATTGGAAAGATTTCAGTACCAATCTTGCCGCAGGAGATACAGTTGAACTTAAGTACACAAAGGATTCCAGTGAGGATAGAAACGGAGATACCGTCTGGCTGAAAGAATTCACCTTTGCTCCTCTGTACAGGCTCACCTTCTCCGGCGCACCTGATGGAGCAACTTTTGTCGTTAAACAGGGAGAAACTGAGATTGCGGCAGAGGCCGACGGAAGCTATCTACTTGAGACAGGCACATACACCTATACAGCCTCTGCTTTCGGATATGAAACAGGCACCGATACCATTGAGATAACATCAGCAGATGTTGCACGTCCAGTAAACCTTGCTAAAAAAGTGGAATATGATGTATCCTTTAACATAACCAGGCCTGACAGCATTGCTGCGGAGGCAGCCATAGAGGTAAAATATGGAGACAAAGTAATACCTGCTTCAGAAGCCGGTAAATACACCCTTCCTGCAGCTGAATATACCTATACGGTAACCTGTGAAGGCTGTGAAACAGAAACCGGAACGTTTATGGTTGAAAACGCAGACAAAACCGTGAACGTAGGACTGATAAAGAAACTGCGCTTCGAAGATTTCTTTACTCAGATTACAGAAAAAGCAACTGTCACAAACCAGACGGGAGCTTACCCTTATAATCCGGTAAAGAACGGGGACGAAAAGTATCTTCAGTCATCAAATAATGCCAATAGTTCAACAAGTACCATTACTTTTGAATTTCAAAAGCCTTCCGTACTGTCTTTTGAATATATGGTCTCTGAGGAAGGAAGCACATCAACAAGCAGCAACTACGGACTGATTATAAAGCGCAACAATACTCAGATTGCGGGATTCGAAGAAGTGAGTGATGCGTGGAAAACATATCAGATCTCTGCAGATGCAGGTGATATAGTAACACTTGTATACAGCTGTTATAAAAATGATTATTCCATGACTCAGTCAGATGAAAACTGGCTGCGTTTGAAAAACTTCAATGCAGAACCTCTTACGAAAGTAATATTTGATGGCATGCCTGAAAATGCTGTAATCACCGTTAAGAGGAATACAGAAGCAATTACACCTGTGGACGGAGAATATCTGCTTTCTGAAGGCACATACGAGTATGAAGTGAAAGCCTTTGGATATGAAACAATCTCGGCAAGAAGCTTTACTCTGGACGG
>JALFXR010000214.1 GCA_022787405.1 Bacillota bacterium | reverse complement strand
ACATAAATTCACTCCATGAATTTACTGCCTATACAGACTTTTTTAGTCTTACATACTGTGGTGTTCGTAATGGTGAAGATATAGACCTTTCCATTAATCCTGCGTCAGACTATATATTTGACGGTAATACTGTAAAATCTGCTTATTCTGACGAAAAGCTCTCAGGCTCCTATGCACTTTTTCATCTGGCGGGCTTCACACCAGATTCAGCAGGCGGAGGATATATAAGTGAAGACAAGGCAGAAGCTTTTGTTTGGGTGCCGTAATAATATTGGAAAAAGTTTTAAAGGAGTTCTTCCATAAAAAACAGCATCCGTATGAACAAAACATACGGATGCATACAAATACTGTTCTGACACTCGCGCATAAACACGCGGGTTTTTTATCTTATCTCTGTTTCTTATACTCTTTCCACCTTGATTCCGGATTTGTGGCCGTTAAGGTCGTACTTGGCTTCAAGTCCGTCAACGCATTCAAGAGAAACTGCGAGAGTTTCCTTCTTGATGTAGTCGGCGTGCTTTGCAATGGCAGCCTTTACGGCATCGTCAGCGGTAACCTCGATCGTGATGTTGTCCATCATTTCGTAGTCGTTCTGCTTACGCAGCTGCTGAACCTTGGAAACCAGTTCTCTTGCCAGACCCTCGTCGATGAGCTCATCGGTGAGAGTAGTATCGAGAATTGTGAAGACATTGTTTTCCATTGCTACAGCGAAGCCTTCCTTGGCACTGATTCTGATGTCAAGGTAATCCTTGATTACATCGAAGTCTTCTCCGTCAAGGTTTACAGTTACCTTTCCGTCTGCCTCAAGCTGACCTACAAACTCAGCAGGGTTTACCTTGGCAAGAGCTGCGCCAAAAGCCTTTATCTTGGCGCCCAGTACAGGACCTGCTGCCTTGAAGTTCGGCTTCAGTGAGAAGTTCATATATTTATCCAGGTCTTTTTCGAATACAACCTTCTTTACATTGAGTTCTTCCATGATAAGCGGTGTGAGGTCGCTGATGATTTCCTCATATTTTCCGTCTACCAGAACTTCCGAAAGCGGCTGTCTTACCTTGATTCTTTCCT
Source organism: Bacillota bacterium (assembly GCA_022787405.1). Lineage (GTDB taxonomy): Bacteria > Bacillota > Clostridia > Peptostreptococcales > Anaerovoracaceae > SUG1106. Next base: position 11,033 of record JALFXR010000214.1, on the reverse strand, counting down.
TTTCACGAGTTCCGCGACCTAAAGTTACCAGTGCTCTTACAAGGTCCATTCTCTTTTCAACGCCTTCATCCACAAGGCTCATGTCAGCCTTAGGGAAGTATGCAACGTGAACGGTTTCCTCTCCTGTCAGGTTGGTGTAGATTTCATCTGAAATAAACGGTGCAATCGGAGCGATAAGCTTGGAAACGCCTACGAGGACTTCATAGGTTGTAGCATATACACTCTTCTTGTCTTCTGTCATTTCCTCCGCGTAGAATCTGCGGCGGGCACGTCTGATGTACCAGTTGGAAAGATCCTCTGCCACAAAATCAGTGATTGCTCTTACAGTCTTCATATGGTCGTACTGATCCATATACTCAGTCACATCTGCAACAAGGCGGTTGTACTTGCTGAGAATCCATCTGTCAAGCTCAGGTCTCTTGTCATAGTCAACTTTAAGCTGGGCAACGTCTATATTATCCTGGTTGGAGTAAAGAACGAAGAAATTGTAAACATTTCTCAGTGTGCCGAAGAACTTGCTCACGATGTCAACGAGACCGTCCTCGTCAAACTTGGTCGGCGTCCACGCTGGTGAAACGCTGAGGAGATACCATCTGGTAGCGTCTGCGCCGTACTTGTCGAAGAGCTCAAACGGAGAAACAGTGTTGCCTCTGGATTTGGACATTTTCTTGCCTTCCTTGTCGAGGATGAGGTCGTTTACAAGTACATTCTTGTACGGAGCCTTGCCCATGATGAAAGTGGAAATAGCCATCAGTGAGTAGAACCATCCTCTGGTCTGGTCGATACCTTCGCAGATGAAGTCGGCAGGGAAAAGCTTGTCGAAGTTTTCCTTGTTTTCAAACGGATAGTGCCACTGTGCGAAAGGCATTGCACCCGAGTCGAACCAGCAGTCCATTACTTCAGGGATTCTGTGCATTTCCTTGCCGCATTCAGGGCATGTGATGGTTATTTCATCAACATAAGGTCTGTGAAGCTCTACGGACATATCGATATCCTGATTTGCAAGCTTTACAAGCTCTTCTCTGGAGCCTACGCAGTGAAGGTGTCCGCATTCGCAGCGCCAGATAGGAATAGGTGTACCCCAGTATCTGGAACGTGAAATAGCCCAGTCCTTAACTTCAGCAAGCCAGTTGCCGAAACGCTTTTCGCCTACGAATTCAGGGAACCAGTTTACAGTATCGTTATTAGCTACCAGCTGGTCTTTAAGCTTGCTCATTTCAATGTACCATGAAGGGTGAGCATAGTAAACCAGCGGTGTGCCGCATCTCCAGCAGTGAGGATAGTTGTGCTCAAGCTTTTCCTTGGCGAAAATCTTGTTGTCCTGTGCCAGATACTTGATTATTTCAACGTCAAGACCATCTTCCATTACGAAGCGGCCCTTCCAAGGTGTTTCTGTATAGCAGCCTCTTTCGTCAACAGGCTGAAGTACAGGCAGATTGTATTTGCGTCCGCACTGATAGTCATCTTCACCGAAAGCAGGAGCTGTGTGTACGATACCGGTACCATCTTCAGTGGAAACGTAGTCCATGCATGTCACATAGAAAGCCTTCTTTCCGGCCGGAACCTCTACGAACGGCATAATCTGCTCGTATTCCATGTATTCGAGAGCAGCACCCTTCATTTCTTCGAGAACTTCATATTTTCCTGCACCCAGAACCTTGTCTGCAAGGCCTTTAGCCACATAGAAAATGTTGCCCTCATCATCGCCTTCAAGCATTCTGGCCCTGATATAGTCGATGTCAGGACCTACTGTCAGTGCCACGTTGGAAGCAAGGGTCCAAGGTGTGGTTGTCCATGCCAGGAAGTATTCGTTCTCTGCGCCAACCTTTTTGAACTTCATGGTCAGTGTGTTTACTTTAACCATCTTGTATCCCTGAGCCACTTCGTGGGAAGCAAGGCCTGTTCCGCAGCGCGGGCAGTAAGGCAGAATCTTGTGGCCTTCATAGATAAGGCCTGCATCAAAGAATTGCTTTAAAATCCACCAGCCTGTTTCGATATAGTTGTTGTCCAGAGTGATATATGGATTATCCATGTCAACAAGGTAACCCATTCTCTCGGACATCTCTCTCCACATTCCTGTATACGTGAAAACTGATTCTCTGCACTTCTGGTTGAATTCCTTGATTCCGTATTTTTCAATGTCCTTCTTGCCGGACATGTTAAGCTGCTTCTCTACTTCGATTTCTACAGGAAGTCCGTGAGTATCCCAGCCGGCCTTTCTGTTTACCTGGAATCCCTGCATGGTCTTGTAACGGCAGATTGAGTCTTTTAAGGTTCTGGCCATTACATGGTGGATGCCAGGCTTTCCGTTGGCTGTAGGAGGTCCTTCATAGAAAATGAAAGGTGTACATCCTTCTCTTGCTGTTACGCACTTATGCAGCAGGTCTTCTTCTTTCCACTTGGCAACCTGCTCGTTCTGAACCTCTGCAATTGGTTTTTCTGATAGATTCTTGAACATTTTTCTCTGTTTTCCTTTCTTCATGTGCCCCTGCCGGGGATGTTTGCTTTTCGCTTAAGGACAAAAAAACGCCCCTAAGCCGATATGATTTTATCGATTTAGGGACGATTATCTCAATTCTTTTAAATAACCGCGGTACCACCCTAATTGCGAGCCTCCATCAAGGCCGCCTCTCTTTAGTGTGTCAGACTCCGGAGTGATATTCACAATCAGGCTTCACCGCCGCCCTCTCAGCTTATGGGCCGCTCTCTGTAAGGTTATTACGCCCGGCTACTGGTTCCTTCACCGTCTGGATATTAAACTACCATAATATTTTAAACGCGGTGGGGCTTGTTGTCAAGGGGAAATCTTTCGGTTTCTGTCTCAAATCATAATCAAATACCTATCCTTCCGCAGCCGCTGCATCCTATGTTGGCAGAAAACCGTCATAGCCTTTATTTTGCCAACATAATTTTGTTATCTGCATTAAAGCATTATCATAATATTGAATATTTCCCTTAAAAATACAGGCATTAAAATTACATAACTGGCAATACGCATATAAGCTTACAGAAGTGCTGTGATATATTAAAAGTATAACCATTTATTCACAGATACATTTGAAGAAGCCGTTGGCAAAAAACTGTTTACACCGCCAAAATGCCAACAAATGTCCCAAACAAATAAACCAACACAAAAACAGACAATAAAATAAGGGAGCACTCACGCTCCCTTTTACATTTTATGCATCTTCTCTCTTGTAGGTGATTAAATCCTCTGCAATCTCATGAGCTGCGATTGAAACAGGTCTGTCGATGTCAACATCTGCCAGAATCGGCTTGCCGTCAATAATATCTCTGGCTCTCTTTGCCGCCAGAATAACCAGCGTATATCTGCTGTCTGCTTTCTTTCTGATTTCGTTAATTGATGGGTATAACATTATTCGTCCTCCTTATACCTTCTGACTAATTCTTCCGCTGTCATAGTCACTCTGGAATGCTCGGCAATAACAATGGATTTAACTCTCGCCACTGCCTCTTCCAGTTCGCCGTTTACAACGCAGTAATCGTATTTTTCGATGAAGGAAAGCTCCTTCAGAGTTTCTCCCAGCCGCATCTCAATTGCTTCGGCAGTTTCTGTACCTCTGCCTGTCAGTCTCTTTCTGAGCTCTGCCATGGATGGAGGAAGAATAAAGATAAACACGCCGTCAGGATAATTCTCTTTAACCTTCAGTGCGCCCTGAATATCTATTTCCAGTATTACATCAATGCCTTTTTCGAGTTTTTCAATGACCGGTTCCTTAGGCGTGCCGTAGCGTCTGCCGTAAACCTGAGCATGCTCCAGGAAACCGCCCGCTTCGATTCGCCTTACAAACTCGTCCTCATCCACGAAATAATAATGCTGTCCGTGGATTTCGCCCTCTCTCGGGGCTCTGGTAGTCATGGAAATGGAAAGTTCAAGTTCCGTCTCCTCCAGCAGTCTCTTGCAGATGGTGCCCTTACCCGCTCCCGACGGACCGGAAAGTATGAAAAGTTTGCCCGAATGTTTCTGGTCTAGGTTCATTGATAACTCCTGTTTTATATCTTCTTGAAATATCATTTTAACACAGTTTCGCAATTTTTTCAAGTGGCTACTCGATATTCTGCACCTGTTCTCTTATTTTTTCTATTTCACTCTTGATTTCAAGCATGTAGTTGGTAATGGTTATGTCGTTTGCCTTTGAGCCGATGGTATTTGCCTCACGGTTCATTTCCTGCACCAGGAAATCCAGCTTTTTGCCGTCAGGCTGGCTGCTCTTTTCGATTATGTTTTTAAGCTGTACCAGGTGGCTGTTGAGACGGGTTATTTCCTCGTCGATGGCGCACTTGTCCGCAAAAACAGCTGCCTCCACCAGAATTCTGTCCTCAGGCACCTGTACGCTTGAGCCCACAAGCTCCTGAATTCTTTCTTTCATCTTGGCAGTATAGTCCGTCACAACCTGCGGTGCGCGTTCTGCGATCTTGTCCAGTATATTTTTTATATATTCACCCTTGGCAATAAGGTCCTCTGCCAGCTTCTCGCCTTCTACAGCTCTCATTTTCTCAAGGTTTGACGCTGCTTCAGAAACGGCCTCCAGAATTGCTTTCGTAATTTCCTCCTCGTCCTCCACATCAGGAATAGCCTTCATAACGTCAGGCAGTGATGCAAGGAACTGCAGGGAAATGTCTCCGCTCAGGTCAAACTCACCGCGGAGCTCCGTCAGATTATCGTAGTACTGCTTTGCCAGCATGCTGTTGAGCTTGATATTTACATCATTTTCAGTGATGTTTTCCACGATGATTGATACATCAACCTTGCCGCGGCGGATTTTATCCTTTACCGCATTCTTGATCTTGTCCTCAGCAAAGGTATAGCGTCTTGGCATTTTAATGGTTATGTCCGAGTAGCGGTGGTTTACCGACTTGATTTCTGCTATTATGCTGCGTTTTCCGTCTGTGTATTCGCCTCTTCCGAAGCCTGTCATGCTTTTTATCATACCGTTTTTACCTCTCATTTCTTTTTTTCGTATGATTGCCCTTTGATTGTACACGATTTTTGTGGAAAAAACAACCTTTGCCAGCTCTTTTCCTTGACATCTTTTCATCTTGTGTTAGACTTTTATTGGTATGCATTTTGAAATTATAATATGGAAATAGACATTACAATAGGGGGGGGATTATGAGCACCGCAAATGGGATTCGTGAAGAAAACAGAGAAAATAGTAATTTTATCTCACAAGAAGACTTAAAACAGGAAACCCAAGCTCTGCTTTCTTCTATCTTCGAACTTCGGATTCCGGAACTTTCAAAGGAATTCATTTCTCATGAAATAATAATCAGAGCAGAAAAGGCAGAAATAGACGGAACACACCTTTCAGACAAACTGGGTATGTCGGCCGGTGAGTTTTGTCAGAACATCCAAACCAAAGCAGATTCCAATGACTTTAAGCGGGATAAAACGTTAAAAACAGCCACGAATATACTGCTGATACCTATATACTTGTATTTGTTTTACTGGTTTAGAGGTGCAGAAACTATTTATATAACCCCTTTACCACTGGTCGTTATAACTGTTTGGACACTTGTTTTGGATTACATATACGGCAGATTTATTAACTATATCCACTTTGTCACACTAAAAAAATTATGCCGGATTGCAGTCGGTCTTGCATTCCCGCTTTTAATATTCTGTGGCTGCTATGGGCTGTCAATTTTACCAATTAACTATAATGCATGGCCGATAATACTGTTTTCCTGCAGCCAAGACACATTTATCATCGTGTCCATGATTTTGGTTTTCACATTAGGATTAATTAAATTTCAATTTGAAAGAGAATGTGTAAAGAAATATTTTCCGAAGGAAAAATAATAACATAATATATACAAAAAGGATTTGACATATGGCATTTGACGGAATTGTGACCCGCGCAATGGTGCGGGAAATAAACGAAAAAATATATATGGGAAAGATTGAAAAGGTTTACCAGCCGGAAACTGACGAACTTGTATTTAACATACACACAAAGAGCGGTAACTGCAAGCTGTTCGCCTCTGCCGGCTCTGCCCACGCAAGGGTTCATTTCATCGAGGAAAACCCGGTGAATCCCCCTGCTCCTCTGGCTTTCTGCATGCTTCTGAGAAAGCATCTTCAGGGCGGCCGCATTATTGCTGTTGAGCAGAAAGGCTCAGAAAGAATAATAGAGATTTCCATAGAGACTCTCAACGAACTGGGCTTTACTGTTTCAAAGAAGCTGATCTTTGAAATTATGGGAAAGCACAGCAACATCATTCTCACCGATATTTCAACGGGCAAAATCATCGACTCCATCAAGAGAGTTTCTTTTGATGTAAACAGAGTTCGCCAGATTCTGCCGGGCATGATATACCAATATCCGCCCCAGCAGGATAAAATACCCTTCCGTGAAATTACTGAGGAGCAGCTTAATGCCCTGCCTGCCGACGGGAAAACCATCTTAAGAAGCGTAGGCGGTATTGCACCGGCATTTGCCGATGAACTGGCAAGTCATGATGCGAACCGCTGGGATTATTTCTGCGACGTAAAGGAGAAAATCGAGGACGGTGCTTCCGTCAAAGGCTTTGTTTATCTCGACGATAAGGGAAACCCTGTGGACTTTTATCCTGTACCCCTTGCGGATCTTGAGGAAAGCTGTAGGACTCTGGAATTCGACAGTCTCAGCGGAGCTCTTGAATTTTACTTTGGCAGGAAAGAATCTTCCAACCAGGGCCGTCAGAAATCCCACGACCTGATTAAATCGGTAAACGCAGCCCTTGACAAGATGTATCTGAAGAAAAAACGTCTTTCCGAGGATATTCTGAAGGCTGAAAATTCCGAAGACCTGCGACTGTACGGAGAGCTTCTCACCGCCAGCATACACCTGGTAAAGCCGGGCATGAAATCGGTGGAAGTCATCAATTACTACGACGGTTCTACGGTAACAATACCTCTTGATGTTAAACAGTCACCGGCAAAAAACGCCCAGAATTACTTCAAGAAATACGGCAAAGCCAAAACCGCCGTAAAGGAAAAGCAGATCCAGCTGGAAGAAAACGAAAACGAAATCAATTACCTCGAGTCCGTCCTTGCTTTCCTCGAAAACACCGATGATGTAAACGAGATAGAATCTATCAGAAGCGAACTTGTAGAGACAGGTTATGTCCGCCGCCGCAAGCAGCAGGGAGGTTTTAAGGAAAAGAAATACAAGCCTGCCCCTCACCGCTACACCCTTTCCAACGGAATGACGGTACTGGTAGGAAAGAATAATAAAGAAAACGATTATCTTACCTTAAAAACTGCAGGGAGCCGCGATTTATGGCTCCACACAAAGGACATACCCGGTTCCCACGTAATAGTGCAAAGCGGCGGTCAGAAACTTGACGAAGAAGCCATATTCGAGGCAGCAGCCATCGCTGCTTATCACAGCAAGGCCAGAACCTCAGAAAACGTGCCTGTAGACTATGTACCTGTAAAGTATGTAAAGAAGCCTGCCGGTGCCAAACCGGGCATGGTCATATTTACCAACAACAGGACAGTGTGGGTGAACCCGTCACTGCCCGGTCATGAGTCGGAAGCACGCTGAATGAAGTTGAGTTTTCCCTTCTGACTTTCACTAGCCCGACTATACAAAAAGACAGGTGCTTATAACCAGACGCCTGTCTTTTTCTTTGTATATCAAATCCACACTTTATTCATGTTTAATCGCCTCAAGAGCCGGTATTTTAACCGCCTTATTGGCAGGATAATATCCGGAGACCAGCCCCACAAACACAGAGAAAACTATAGCAAACAGCATAAGCCCCGGCGAAATAGCCGACACCCTGCTCACTTCCTCTCCGCCTATGAGGGCCTGCAGTATAATTTGTGCAGTAATGCCTTCACCGCCCATGGCACCCATAGCAAAAAGATTAATTACTACAGAAATGATAAGGCTGAAAACCAGACCTATTATTCCTCCCAGCAGTCCGATAGTTCCTGCCTCCATAAGGAACAGCATCCTTATGTCTCGCACATAGCACCCCAAAGCCTTCATGATACCGATTTCTCGCGTTCTCTCTGAGATAGACATTATCATGGTGTTTGTGATTCCAATGGCTGCAACGAAGAGTGATATTGCTCCCAGACCTCCCAACATGAGCTGAACCTGACGTGCACTCTTTTCCATGCTTTCACGCATGCTTTCCATAGAGTAAGTATAGTAGCCCATCGCTTTGATACTGCTTTCGATTTCTGCCACCTGACTCATATCTGCCGCCTTCACCAGTACCTGAGAATAGTTGAGTTTTACCGCAGGGGTCCCCTTCACCGCCGAAATCATACTCTTAAGGTCATCAATGCTCATCATAATACCTTCGGAAGTTTCCCATCCCTTGCCGTAATCCTCCTTAAGGACTCCGGATATGTTTATGGTCTTTTTATATGGTGTCTGGCTGTCCTCTCCGGTGCTCAGCTCCAGCGTTACGTGTGTTTTCAGTATATCAAAGAATGGATCCGGCAGTTCTGTAGGATTGCCGTTCTCATCATATGAAGACCACCTGTCAACCGTGTTTCTTCCTTCAGGCGTGAGAGAGTCCGTAAAATTATATGCCAGATACTGTCCCCCCACAGCCTGATCAAGACCTTTCGCCGGGAAATCTCCTTCTGTCAGTTCAAATCCCATGTCCGCCATTACTGATGTGTCCACACCCACTACTGTGGCCCAATCGCACTGATATCTGTCGTTTATTCCTGCCTTGAGGCTAACAGACATTTCATCCAGGCTCACCTTAGGCATTACTGCTGCCACGCCATTCATCTCCTTAAATGACTTTACAGCTGCGTCATCTAGCTTAGCCTGGGTTCCTTTATCAGACATACCCTGTGAAACCTCGATTATAGATAAATCTCCCATCTCCGCGAGCATTTTGTCCTGAGACTCCTTCATTCCGGCACCAATGGATACCATTACGACAATGGATGTACAACCGATAAAAACGCCAAGAACCGTAAGTATGGTTCTGCCCTTACGACGCTTCAGGTTATCAACACACATTTTGCCTATGTCCGCAAGTCTCATCTCTTTTCCTCCCCGGTGGCCGGTGCTTCTCCTGAATCGTTCATGTCGTCATCCCATTTATCCCACATCTCGGCTTCTTTTCTGGCTGCTGCTGCTTTTTTCTTCTTTTTTATTACGATGAAAGCTACAGCTGCAATAGCAATTATAATGCCGATAACCAGCGGCCAGTTTATTCCGCTCTCTTCTTCAGGCTCAGGCATAGGTTCATCCATGCCCGGATCAGAATAATCCATGGCTTCCACGCTCAACACCACTGGAAACTCTCTTGTCTTGGTATCTCCGTTTCCGTCCTCATATGTAACCTTTATGGTGAATTCCGCTTCACCCGGTTCAAGTGCAGTTACAGCAAACACAATAGTTCCGCTCTTTCCCGGTTCCAGATTACCTATATTCTGGAAAGGTGTGACACTTTCGATGTTTCCCGTGATTTCAGCCTCCACATTGGAAATATCACTTTTGCTCTTATTGACATAATTCAGGCTCAGGCTTGTTTCCTCGCCTGCGTAAACCATTACAGGCAATGTAGGCTTGCTGATTTCAAATCTGTCAGGCTGGTAAACCGGGACCGTTATCTTCTGTTCAGATGTTACAGGTGTACGTTTGCCGTTGTCCACATATTCATATTTGAATGATACGGAAACAGGTGCTGTACTTCCTGTAACAGTTCTGGCCACTTTCATAGGCACGCTTACTGTTTTTTCGCTTCCTGCGCCTACCTTCTCAAAATAGAATGTATTAGCTGAGCCGTTCAGCGTCAGTCCTTCGCCGCCTTCTACTGTTGTGACCAGGTTTTCCACTTTAATTTTACTGTTTGTATTTTTAAATTTGAAACTGAGATTAAATCCGGAGCCTGCGGCAACAGATGCTCCACCGTAATCAAATCTTGTTATGATAATGTTAGGTACAGGACTATCCACTGTGTTTGCATCCGGTTCTTCTGTTTTTTTGACCTTAGCCGGAATGATTATTTTTCCTTCAGCTGTTCCTGAAGTCAGGCTGACCCTGTTGTGGTAGTCAAAGCTGAGAGATGCATCTATGTACTGGTTTGCACCGGAAATAGTTCCCATGGCGCGAACCTTTATCTCAACACTTTCTGTCTTGCCCGGTGCTATGCTGTTAAGCTGCACCATAGAGCTTGAACCAGGCAGCATCAGGCTGTCTGACGGTGTAAACTGAATTACCGGAGACTGCATGGTTGTACTTCCGATATTTTTAACATAAACTGTAACTGTAATTTCCTCATCCGGTTTAATTGAAGAAGCCAGCTCGTTTCTGCTTATTATAGCCTTCGGTGCCGGTATAGGATCCGGCTGCGGCGGCTCTACAGGCTCATATGCAGGCTCCTCATACTCTTTGCACTCAGTTACGGGAATCTCTATGGAATCCTGCTCTCCTGCCATTCCGTTGTATCCAATCATCAGACTCAATGATTTGCCTGTGCCCTTGTAGACAATTCCCGTTACTGTCACATCAAACTCCAGGAGACCGGTTGAAATATTAGAAGCGACCGGTGCGGACCCTCCACTAAAGCTGTCGACCTTTCTGGAAATCTGCAGATTGTTCAGATCTCCCCCTATATCACTTGCCAACCTGTTAGTATGCTTTAAGTGCATAGTTATATTAACAGTTGTTCCTTTTGTGATTCGGCTTACAGCAGCACCATTGGCAGCAGTTACTGTATACCCGGTCACCACCAGCTCTCCTGAAGAGGCCGAAGCATCCTCCGTTATATGGAATGCCGCAAACATAGTTAAAACCATGGCAAAAACCATGGTCAGTATAAAGCTTTTCCTTAATAAATTATTCATCTGGTTTCCCCCTTGCAATAATTTTCTGTCTTGACATCGCTGATTATTTCACCATCTACCAGAGTCACTATTCTGTCTGCATACTCGGTCATCTCAGGATCATGAGATACCAGCACTATTGTCTGATGAAAAGTCCGCGCGAATTTTCTTATCATTTCCATTACTTCTTTAGTAGTTTTTGAGTCCAGATTTCCTGTCG
>JALFXR010000208.1 GCA_022787405.1 Bacillota bacterium | reverse complement strand
CATTGTCTTCTTCGTTTTCGCGTTCTCCGGCAAGGACATAATCTGCAGAAACCTGGAGAACCTGACACAGTATATACAGTCTTTTTATTGATATTCCTTTGTTTCCGTATTCTATGTCCGCAATGAACTGAGGTGAAACCTCAAGCTGCTCGGCCAGAGTCTCACGATTCATGTTGAGACTTTCCCGTCTCTCTCTTATTCTTTTTCCCATCTCATGAAAATCCAGCTGTCTTAGTTTTTCACTCATTGAAGCGACCTCCCTCAGAACCTTTAAGTTTCCTCCTATAAGTTATCCTGTTTCAACAATGAGTTAAATAAACCTGCTGTTTCAGTTTTACGCTATAAGGCAAAATTCTTGATTTTTTTGAGAGCAGTACCTTTTGCAATATAAAAGGGCGCTCTAAATTATCGTGTGGGTGTGGGTGCTCTCTAAACTATCGTGTGGGTGAAATTCACCCACTTTTTTTGTCCGTGTGGGCGTTCTCTAAATTATCGTGTGGGTAGAAAAAAATGCCCTTCATGTATTATGATTAATTTGCAACTGAATCATAATTTTACACGAAGGGAGGAATCGTTATTCCTAATATTGATTTTATCACATCATTGCTAAATGTCACTACCTCAGATATCTCAGAGTGCAATGTCCGGGTAGTTGATGACATCGTTTACTATGACATTACACTTGTCAGAAAGCCTATGTCCTGCCCGTTTGCGGCGGTCAGATGATTGGGCACGGACATAAACTTAAAATCATCAATCATCCCGCCATCCGGGATCACAAAGGTATCATTCATTACAATGCCAACCGATATATCTGCAAGGACTGCAAGAAAACTGCATTTGAAAGGAATCCTTTCTCCTTTGATGGGTTTAATTCCTCTTTATTTCTTATCCAAAATGCAATGAAGCTCCTCGGGAATCTTAATTACAACCTTAAGATGATTTCCGATGAACTCAATATATCAACAACTCAGCTATGCAAATACCTTGATTCATATGTCACCATACCTAAACGGCAGCTTCCGGAATGTCTGGGTATTGATGAAATCCATAACAACTATCTTTCCAGACGCAATTCAAGTTACCTTTGCATCATCGTTGATAATGTTAACCGCCATATATATGATGTACTCGATTCGAGAAACAAACAACACCTATCCCTGTATTTTTCAAGTATTCCCAGGGAGGAAAGATGCCGCGTAAAATATGTAACAATTGATATGTGGGAATCATACAAAGATGTTGTAAATACTTACTTTCCCAATGCTACTATCGCCGTTGACCCCTTTCATGTTGTTTCACATTTAACCAAGGGCTTTGAACGCCTTAGAGTCGATTTAATGAAGCAATGTGAATATGGCTCCAATGCATATTACCTGCTTAAGAAATGGCACTGGCTGCTTGAGAAGGATAATGTCTATCTTGACAACGACAGGGTTTACAACAGCAGGTTCAAAATGAAACTAAACCGTCGCGATATCTTACACATGATTCTAGACACATTCCCTGTTCTTGCTCAGGCATATTCTCTCAAAGAAGAATACAGGGAATTTAATCGGAAATCTACTTACGATGAAGCTTGTGACAGATTCCCAAAGATTGCAAAATCATTTAAAAATTCCGGAATACGGCAGTATGATGAATTTACAGCCATTCTCTTTAATTGGCAGGAAGAAATACTTAATTCATTTTTAAGGCCCTATGACGAAAGAAAACTGTCGAATTCATTCACAGAAAACATTAATGGCAAGATCAGAACATATCTTGCTGTTTCCAGAGGCATAAACAATTTCCAGCGATTCAGAAAACGAGTTATCTTCGCACTATCACCTGATGTCTTTTATGCCTTAACTTCTTCCTTGCAGAGTGAAAAAAGGTCTGGAAAAAAGAGAGGAACTTACAACAAGACCAGAGATTAATCCACATAAAAAGAGCACTATTGGCTAGGATTCTAACCTTTAGTGCTCATTTTCTCGATCTGGTACCCACACGATAGTTTAGAGAAGACTTTCTCTCACCCACACGATAATTTAGAGTACCTATAAAAGCAGCCCCATGCCGAGGCTGCCTTGCTTCTAAATCTTTTTTTATTAATATTAAGTTAATATTCAGTTTTTTATTTATGTCTATTTTATGTCTATGTATCTGTCACATATCAGCCCATTAGTGCTCGGTCTCCAGCAGACCGTAATCGTTGTCGTTTCTCTTGTATACTACGTTTACGCTATCTGTTTCTGTATCAAGGAATACGAAGAAATTATGCTGAAGCATCTCCATCTGCAGAATAGCATCATCTACAGTCATAGGCATAAGCTGGAACTTCTTAGTCTTAACAACCCTTGTTTCTTCAGCTGCAGGAGCTTCAGGAATCATCTCAAACTTGATTGACTCTTTGCCTTTATGTCTCTTCATCAGCTTGCCCTTATACTTGGACATCTGCGTAAGCAGCTTATCTGCAACTGTGTCAATACAGTCAAATACATCCTGAGCAACGTCCTCTGCTCTGAAAATAGTTCCTTTAGTGACTATCGTAGCCTCAACCTTAACCTTAGCCTTCTCAGGGTGGATCAAAACTTTAGCCTGAATGTCATCAGCAAAATACTTTCCCAGTTTCTCGAACTTCTTATCGATTGCGTCCTGAATCTTGTCACTGATAGCGATATTCTTGCCTGTTACGATAATCTTCATATGATGACCTCCTCTCGCCTGTACTCTGCAGGTACAGACTCTCTTGGTTTATTGAGATTATTATACCATATGTTGTGTGAAATTCCTATAGAAATTTGATGAAAAGCACAAAAATATTTATCTGCTGCCCGGCTGACCTGGTCTTTGCCCCCACACTTGCCTTTACCCGATTTTCGGAGGACTTACTTCTAAGGTACGCCATGATCACTGCGGCTTCCTGCTCTGCAGCTTACGTGGATCCTTTTGCCCGCACCTGGCCTGGATTTTCAACCACAGACCCGGACAGCAGTTATATTTTATACGGTTTCGTGCGGATTGGCAAGTGGCAATTTGCGGCGGGTGGCGCGGCGGTGGAGAGTACCGGATGCGCTGGCGCTGAGGAGCTTCCGAAACTGAGAAAACTTTAAAATCAGCAAAAGTAAACCTTGACACATTTATTTTCAATGTTTTACAGGCATAGCAGGTTTACTTTTTCGAAACTTCAATCACGGACCGCAAAAAAACCCGAAGCGAAGTCGTTTCCTGTTGCAAAGGCTATAAAGTCCACTCTTGCTGCACCTGCATCCTTAAGGACCCCGCCGCATTGATGTGCCGTGGCTCCGGTAGTATATACGTCGTCCAGAAGAAGAATACGGCTTCCTGCAATCCGGCTCCTTTCCCTGTCGTTTATAGAAAAAGCCCCTTCCAGGTTAAAATATCTATCCTCTGCCGAAAGGCTCCGCTGAGCCGCCGTGTTTCGACTTCTTATGATGGCTCGCGGCAGCACCGGCACCCCGATACGCCGCGAAAGGTGCCGTGCCATCTTCTCAGCCTGATTAAAGCCGCGAGCCTTTTCTTTGTCCCGGTGCACCGGCACCGGGACTATATAATCGAAGCCGCCGTAGTGTCCGGGTGGCCGGCCGCCGGAATAAAGATTCGGACCTGCAGAGACGCCCGGCCTTGTGCAGGCGCCGGTGTCTCCCATATTCCCGGCAGCCAGGCGGTCGGCCATTATATGGCCCAAGGCCCGCGCCACATAGGTCCTGCCGTCATACTTCAGATCAAATATGAGCCTGCGTTCGTAAAGTCCGTATCTGACGCAGGCGACGGCAGAATCAAGGCGGGCCTGGCGGCCCAGGTGGCGGCTTTCGGCTTCCAGATCAATACAGATATTCCCCCACGTTATATGCCTGATACAATGATCACATATGCTGTAGCTTCTTGTGCTGTCTACAGGCTTTCCGCAGCAAAGGCAATATGTTGACAAAGGGAAAAACATCTGAAGCAGCAATTCTGCCGCTTGCGAAAAAATATTGCGTTTTTCGGAGATATAGTCCATATGCGTCTCCTTTTAGTAAAAAATCTTTCAGTTTTAATTTGTATTATAATTACATTATAAATAATTTATGGTATTTTTTCAAGCATTTTTGCTTTACTGTGTTTGACACGTTCACCGGTGTAGAGTATAATTGAATAGATTTTCTGATAACACTAACAATTACATTTTGAATGATATGAGGTACTCGTTATGACTGAAATAAAACATAAGCCTGCAATACTGATGATTCTTGACGGTTATGGCCTGAATCCATCCGAGACGGGCAATGCAGTAAAAGCAGCCGATACTCCGGTGCTTGACCGCATTTTTGCTGAATATCCAAACATTAAGCTTAACGCCAGCGGCCTTGCTGTCGGTCTTCCTGAGGGCCAGATGGGAAACTCCGAGGTAGGGCATCTTAACATCGGTGCAGGACGCATCGTTTATCAGGAGCTTACCAGAATCACCAAAGCCATAAACGATGGTCTGTTTTACGGAAACGCTGCTCTTAACTCAGCATGTGACCATGTTCTTAATGGAGGTAAATCCGTAGACAACGTCTCAGACGGCGGGACTTCAGAGGTCAGAGAACCGGCTCTCCACATCTTCGGTCTCCTTTCGGACGGTGGTGTGCACAGCCATCTTGACCATATCAAGGCGACCCTCATCCTTGCAAAAAAGCGAGGGATCAAAAAGGTTTTTCTGCACTGTTTTATGGACGGCCGGGACGTTCCGCCTACTTCAGGTATTGAATACATAAGTGATGTGGAAGCATTCATGAAAAAAGAGGAAATCGGACAGGTAGGCGTAGTGTCAGGCAGATACTATGCCATGGACCGTGACAAACGCTGGGAAAGGCTGCAGCAGGCTTACGATGCGCTGACTCTAGGCAATGGGCGCCGGTCCGATTCCGGCAGCGCAGCAGTCAGAGCCGCCTATGAAGCCGGCGAAACCGATGAATTCATTATCCCGACCATATGCTGCACCGAAGCTGCCGTCAGGGATGGAGACGCAATTATTTTCTGCAACTTCCGTCCGGACAGAGCGAGAGAAATTACAAGAGCCTTTGTTGATCCGGACTTCGACAGCTATGCCTTCCCTCGCGTGAAAAAACTGCAAAACATTAAATATATATGCATGACTCAGTATGATGCCGAAATGCCCGGAGTGGCTGTGGCCTTTCCTCCGCAGACCATTAGCAATACTTTGGGGGAATATCTTTCTTCACTTGGCCTCCGTCAGCTACGCATTGCCGAAACCGAAAAGTACGCACACGTTACATTCTTCTTCAACGGAGGTGTGGAGCAACCCAACCCTCTGGAAGATCGTATTCTGGTGCCTTCACCGAAGGTTGCCACATATGATCTTAAACCTGAGATGAGCGCGCCGGAAGTAACCGAGCAGGTTCTTAAAGAAATTGAATCAGATAAGTATGATGTGATAATTCTTAACTTTGCCAATGCCGACATGGTTGGCCATACAGGAATTTTTGAGGCAGCTGTTAAAGCTGTTGAGACCCTTGACCTCTGCGTTGACCGCATAGTCAAAGCTGTTCTTGACAAAGACGGGCAGATTCTCCTGACAGCCGACCACGGCAATGCGGACTATATGTCCGATGCTGAGGGAAATGTTGTAACTGCACACTCTACCAATCCAGTGCCTCTGGTTCATATTGCAAATGAACCGTGCAGGTTTACTGAAGGTGCGGAGAATGGTTCCGGAAAGCTTGCAGATATTGCACCTACGATGCTCCGTCTGATGGGACTTCAGGCACCTGCTGATATGACAGGCATCCGTCTGGTTGAATGACAATACATAAAAATGTGCCTGCGGCATCAATCCGCAGGCACCCATTTTTCTATTATAGCTTCTGCAGCTTTTATACCGTCGACAGCAGCGGACATGATGCCTCCGGCATACCCTGCACCTTCGCCGCATGGGTAAAAGCCTTCAAGCATAATTCCACCGTTAATACTTCCCGTAAGATTTTTATCTCGTGCAAACCTTACAGGCGATGAGCTTCTGGCCTCAACTGCGGTCATAACAGCATCATCTCTGTCAAAACCTTTAAGTTTGCGTCCAAGGTGGGGAATAGCCTCCCTTATAGCCTCTGCCGCAAAATCAGGCAGAGATCCTTCAACGGCATCTGCGCCGGATTCTTTGTCCCTGAACTGGCTCCAGGTACATTGAGGAGCTTTGTATCCTCCTCCGCCGTTAACAAATGCCAGTCTTTCATATTTTTCCTGGAACTCCACTCCCGCCAGCACATGGTCCGAACCGAAATCACTGACCTGCACATCACAGAGCAGAGCACTGTTGGCAGTTCCGCTGTCCCGGTCATGATAGCTCATGCCGTTGGTAACAACCCCGCCTTCCTGAGATGAAGCCACTACCACCTTGCCGCCGGGGCACATGCAGAATGTATAGACCCCTCTTCCGTTTTCACAGCGGTAGTTCAGCTTGTAATCAGCAGCAGGAAGTCCCAGTTCTGCCGCCGGAGCTCCATATTGGGATATGTCTATCATTTTCTGAGGATGTTCTATTCTGACCCCAATGGAAAAAGGCTTCTGAGTCATGTCTATGCCCTTTTCACAAAGCCATCTGAAAGTATCCCGGGAGCTGTGTCCAATGGCAAATATAGCCGCCTCACACCTTATTTCCTCACAGTTTTTTTTACTGTGGCCTGATTCTCCGCGATTTTCCAGGACTGCCCCTGCAAGACGGTATCCGGTACCTGCCCCGTCATTTTCTATAACTATATCGGTGACACGACATCCGAACCTGACCTCTCCCCCCAGCTTTATAATTTCATTTCTTATGGTCTTTACAACATTTCGCAGCACGTCGGTGCCTATATGTGGCTTCTGCCTGTACAGTATGTCTTCCGGACCCCCTGCCGCTGCCAGTTCCTCCAGAACCTTCCTTATGCGGGGATCTTTAATTCCTGTCGTCAGCTTGCCGTCACTGAAGGTCCCGGCTCCGCCTTCTCCGAACTGAACATTGGACTCCGTATCCAGCTCTCCGGTTTCCCAGAAATGCTCCACAGCAGCGGTGCGTCTGTCAACATCCTGACCGCGCTCCAGAATCACAGGTCTGTAACCTGCACGAGCCAGAATGAGTCCCGCAAACATGCCTGCAGGACCGAACCCCACTATCACAGGTCTATGTGAAAGCCGGCCGGCATTGGGAGCACTCACAGCTTCCCTGTAACTCATATCAGGCGCAGACTCCAGTCCTATACTGGGATTTGCTTTAAGCCCCGGATCCGGTTTCAGAGTAAAATCCACAGAATAAACCATCCGTATATTGGCCTTGTCTCTGGCATCGATGGATTCCTTAACAATTTTCCATTCATCCACGGCACTTCCTTTTGCCGCAGCACCAAGTCTTTTTATTATTTTTTTCGGAAGATGCTCACGCGGTTCTCCCGGTTTAAGTTTTATCTGATGGATTCTGTACATTTATGTGTCATTCCCTTTCCTGCACGGATTCCGGAAAGCCATGCATGATGCAGATTGTAGCCTCCGCATGGTCCGTCGTAATCCAGAACTTCACCGCTGAAAAACAATCCCGGCAAAAGCTTGGACTCCATAGTCATGGTATCAACTTCGTCAGGGGCTACCCCTCCCGATGTCACCTGCGCTTCGTTCCAGCCTTTAAGGCCCTTAACTCTGAAACTCATGCTGTCAAGGGCATCTGCCAGTCTTTTCATTCTGTCAGAGTCAGCGGCAAGTGTCAGACTGCTTTCTCCGGGCTCTATACCTGCTTCAGACAGCACTGCAGAAATCAGCGGTTTTTTAACCAGAGTCCGCAGAGCCTCGCCTGCAGTCAAGCCATTTACAGCAAACTTGTTTTTCAATATGGACTCCAGCTCAGCACGGCTGAAATCTGCCGCAAGATTAATCTTTATTTCATAATCAGCTCCGCGTCTGATGTGTCTCGACATGTTCATTATACATATCCCGGAAAGGCTGTCCGACCTGAACTGGACCTCTCCTCTCTCGCTGAAAATCATTTCTCCGTTTTTATAAAGGGATGCCTCGGCCTTTGTCCTGACCCCTTTCAGTCCGCTTATATTCTCCCGGACCTCTACAGCTGTAAGTGCAGGCACAAGACTCCCCACGCTGTGTCCCAGCTTTCTTGCCATGATGTATCCGTCACCTGTGGTTCCCATTGAAGCATATGATTTTCCGCCTGTTGCTATCAGCACAGTATGAGCATGAACACGGTGTTTTTTCGGGCCAACGAAAAGAAGGAAGCCGCCCCGAGGCGCTGCTTCCATTCCTGTAATTTCACTATTAAAATAAAATTCAACGCCGCAGGTCTTAGCGCAGGATACCAGCAGTGAGGTCACCTCACCAGCTTCTTCTCCGTAAGGATAGAGCCGGCCTTCCTCATCTTTTCGAACTACTATTCCTGCGCTGCCGAAAAAGTCCATAACTTCTTCCAGATGACTGCACCTTATGTTGGAAATATTGCATCTGCCGTTTCCTGAGGCGCTTAACTTTTTGCCTGCAGTATCTTTCTTCTCAAAAACCGCCACTGATAAGCCCGGTGTTCTTCCGGCAGTTACGGCAGCCGCAAGCCCAGAAGCTCCACTGCCTATTATTGCAATATCATAGCTAGTTTTCATCCTGCTTTTCCTCGTCCTTATCAGTCTGTGCATTTTCACCGTCGGCCGTATCAGTGCCCGGCTTAGGTGCCAGCGCAAGGTCCAGAAGTTCCTTTGGTGTGCGCTCTACAGACTTCAACTCGGCCTGCGCCGCTTTAGCCGCTTTGATAGCTTCCTTGGCATTGGCATGGGCTTCCTCGAATTTAGCCGCTGCCTCTTCAAGCATCTCTTCCTTGGTCTTGATAAACTTAGGCTTCACAATCCTTATAGTTGCTCCAACATGAATTATGTTGATTCCCTGCACTATAATGCAGAGTCCTATCATTGTAATGGACGCAAGGTTGAAAATTTCACTGTCAAAGAAAACGTATAATCCAAATATTATGTTAAGAAGCCCGATAATCAGATGGTCATAAAAAGCGTTGCCTCTTTCCTCCACGTGCTCCCAGGCATGTACAAAATTTCTGATGCCTGTAATGAGTACCCAGAGGCCCAGAATCATGGGAACCACCGCATCTGCCGAGATCTTGTTCAGCAGAATCAGAACTCCCAGCACAAATGTGGTCGTTCCATCGTTTAAAATCCATGATCGCTCTACATTATCTCCTCTATAGCTGCTGTATGAAAGGCATTCTACAATGCCTGCAATTACGAACATAACTCCTGCTACAAAAGCAACTGATAAAAAAGTAACTCCTCCGTTTGCCACTAGGAAAACACCTGCTCCAATGAACAGAAGTCCCGTCAGCATAGTCAATATCCTCACTAGTCATTCCTCCTTATCATGTTTTACATTATACTTTGAAAACCCTTTCAAGTCAAGAAAGGAGGTCTTTCTTCACAAAAAACCCATACAAGCTACATGTGTCCAAGCAGTCTGAACCTGCTTTTTTTGCTTTCTATAATGCCGTCTCTGCGCAGTCGGGCGATTTCTGCACTCATGGCGCTTCTGTCCACGCCCAGATAATCCGCCAGCTCCTGCCTGTTGTATGGTATTTCAAATTCGCTGCTGTTTCTGCGTTTCGCCTCTGCCAGAAGGTATGTCAGAAGCTTTTCTCTGGTGGTTCTGCATGAGATGATTTCTATCTTTCTGTTTAATATCATGTTCTTTTCTGCCACAACGCGGAGCAGATTGCTGATAAGTCTGTTTTGAATTCTTCCCCGGTCATTAGCCTCGCAGCAAAGCATCCGCCTGAAGTCAATCAGCATTATCTCACTTTCTTCTGATGCCGCAGCACTGACAGGCATATTCTCTGCTCCTGCAGCTGCAATCGTCTCGGCAAACAGCTCCCCAGGCTCCACTTCTGCCACAATGCTCCTGTTTCCGTAGTAATCCTCACGTATGATTCGCACACTTCCTGAAATCAGCAGTCCCATATATTCTGCCGGCTCTCCTTCCGAAAAAATAATCTGATTTTTTGACGTATTGATTACCCTTGCCTTCATGCTGTTCAGCATTTCCATAATATCATCACGTTCTATTCCTTCAAACAAAGCACATTTTCCAATAATATCTATATATTTTTTCATAAAATCCCCCGATTTTGTTGTATTTACAACATACTTTGTCCTGTGATTGTATTATAATACAGGAGAAAAGTCAAATAAACACATTCTTATTATACGGAGGAAACTTAAATGTTAAGAAAAATTATCAAAATAGATGAATCAAAGTGCAACGGCTGTGGTGCATGTGCATCTGCCTGCCACGAAGGTGCCATTGCCATGGTTGACGGTGTAGCAAAACTTATGAGAGAAGACTACTGTGACGGTCTTGGAGACTGTCTTCCCGCCTGCCCTACTGGAGCCATCACCTTTGAAACTCGCGATGCACCGGCTTATGACGAAGCGGCAGTAAAGAGAGCCCAGCTGGAAAAAAAGCTGATGCAGGAGCTAGGCGGCGGCATGCCGTGCGGCTGCCCGGGTTCTCAGACAATAGCAAGCCCTCTTTCCAACTGGCCTGTGCAGATAAAGCTTGCCCCTGTGAACGCA
Source organism: Bacillota bacterium (assembly GCA_022787405.1). Lineage (GTDB taxonomy): Bacteria > Bacillota > Clostridia > Peptostreptococcales > Anaerovoracaceae > SUG1106. The sequence continues at coordinate 248 of JALFXR010000208.1, read as the reverse complement.
CCTTATTTCAGCAGTGCCGATCTCCTTATCGCCGCAGACTGTACTGCCTACGCTTACGGTAATTTTCACAATGATTTCATTAAAGACAGAGTAGTTCTCATAGGCTGCCCTAAACTGGACGATGGCGATTACTCCGAAAAGCTTAAAGCCATTATCACCAATAACGATATTAAAAGCGTTACTGTGGTAAGAATGGAGGTTCCGTGCTGCGGCGGCATCGAAATGGCTGCCAGAAACGCCCTTAAGCA
>JALFXR010000171.1 GCA_022787405.1 Bacillota bacterium | reverse complement strand
GGCAAACTCTTCTTCTTAAGAGGTAAAAACCAGACAGAACTCAACTATGCAGAAGCAGGCGATATAGTGGCTGTTGCAAAGCTTCAGTACACTTTATCCGGAGATACCCTCTGCGATACGTCCGATATCATCAGATATCTTCCTCTGGATTATCCGGAGCCTTCATACTACATCGCTATCGAAGCTGTTGACAAGGGCGACGAAGATAAGATGGGTACAGGACTTAACAAGCTGAGAGAAGAAGACCCTTCATTCGTAGTTGAAAGAAATACAGAGACTCGTCAGACTCTTCTCGGTGGACAGGGAGACATCCAGCTTTCTGTAATCCTGGCCAAGTTAAAAGATAGATTCGGCGTATCGGTAAAAACTGTTCCTCAGAAGATTGCCTACAGAGAAACCATCAAGGGCACATCTGATGTACAGGGTAAGCATAAGAAACAGTCAGGCGGTGCAGGTCAGTACGGTGACGTTCATATCAGATTCTCACCTTCACAGCAGGAATTCGAATTCTCCGAAGAGCTGTTCGGCGGTTCAGTTCCTAAGAACTACGTTCCTGCAGTAGAAAAGGGACTTCTGGAATGCATGAACAAGGGCCCTCTGGCAGGCTGCAAGGTAGTAAACGTTAAGGCTGTTTTATACGATGGTTCATACCACGATGTAGACTCCAACGAAATGGCATTCAAGATTGCCGCTTCACTGGCATTCAAGAAGGGTATCGTTGAAGCCAAACCTTGTCTTCTTGAACCTATCATGCGTCTTGAGATTCTCGTTCCTGACGATTACATGGGTGATGTAATGGGCGACATGAACAAGAGAAGAGGTAAGATTCTCGGTATGGAACCTTTAGCTGACGGCGGACAGAAGCTTCTGGCAGAGGCTCCTCAGGCAGAGCTTTTCGATTACGCTATCGGACTCAGAGCTATGACTCAGGGCAGAGGCTCCTTCACCATGAAGTTCGAAAAGTACGAGGAAGTACCTGCTCAGCTTGCTCAGAAGATTATCGAAGCTCACAAGGCTGAGGAAGAAGAATAAAAATAAAAATATAAGATTGAGTATTGCCTGTTGACGGAATACTGAAAAGTAAAAATATCGGCATTTCTAAGTGTTAAAGCTTGGGAATGCTGTTTTTTTGACTAAAACAATCTGAAATCTGATGGAATCTGCCGGAATTTCTTTAAAAAGTTCTTTAAAACGACTTTGAAATTTCTCTGCCCCACAAAAAATTGTGAAAAAAGCTGATTTGAGTGGAGGGAAAAGGCTGTAGTTTGGCTAAATTCAGGTTTTAAAGCAATAAAATGTAAGAAAAGAACGGATTTCTCCGGTGGAATCCCCCATCAAACAGAGGTTTTTTGTGGATTTTTGTGGGGAAATGGGAAAATAAGGATAATTAGCTGCCAAAAAGTACTAGACAAAAATGTATTATAGTGTTAAACTTTAGACAAATAAAACTGGTCAGACCAGTTTGGCGGATATAGCTCATACAGACAGAGAGGAGCATGAATGAAAGACTTTAAAATTATTGAAATCAAGGAAAGTGTATTTGCGGACAATGACAGGGATGCAGAGGTTCTCAGGAGTGAACTAAAAGAAAAAGGTGTATTCCTTCTCAATCTCATGTCATCACCGGGCTCTGGTAAGACCACAACTCTTATGAAAACCATAGATGCGTTGAAGGGGAAGGTAAAAATAGGAGTAATGGAGGCTGATATAGATTCCGATGTGGATGCCAGAACCATTTCCGAAAGCGGTGCCAAGGTGATCCAGCTTCACACCGGAGGTATGTGCCATTTGGATGCGGATATGACCCATCAGGGATTGAGAGAAATGGGAACTGACGATGTGGAACTTGCAATTCTGGAAAACGTAGGCAACCTTGTATGTCCGGCAGAATTCGACACAGGAGCGGTAAAGAATGCCATGATTCTATCTGTTCCGGAAGGCCACGATAAGCCGCTTAAGTACCCGCTAATGTTTTCCATATGCGATGTGGTGCTCATAAACAAGATAGATGTGCTTCCTTATTTTGATTTTGATATGGAGAAGTGCAGAGAATATATCCTCACAAGAAATCCGGCGGCGAAGATTATCCCAATCAGTGCTCGCACAGGTGAGGGCATCGATGAATGGGCCGGCTGGCTCCTTGAAGAGGTTAATAAATGGTGTAAATAAAGGAGAGAAAAGAAAGGAAATTTGCTATGGAGGAAATTAAAAGAAATGTAGACGAGTATCTGGATTACAGACCTGAGCCTACAGGAAAGCCTTTCCGCCCTAAGCTGGCGGAGCTGGGCCAGATGATAACCAATCGTATCGGTGTCAAGGTAACTCAGGATGATCCCGAATACTGGGGCCTGGATGCCATAATGACTGACGAAATGGTAGATATCGCCTTGAAGATGCAGGTGAGAAAACCTAAGACTCTGCCGCAGCTCGTAAAGCTTACCGGCATGGATGAAAAGCATCTGGAGGAAGTGCTTCAGGAGATGGCAGTCATAGGCATAATCGAATACAACTGGGAAAATCCACAGCACGAAAAGCAGTATGTGCTACCTATGTTTGTACCGGGAAGTGCAGAGTTCACCAACATGAGCATGCCGTTTATGCAGGAACATCCGGAGCTTGCATACTTCTTTGAAAGAATGTCGAGACTGCCCCTGGAAAGAGTTTCTGTAGTGGTTCCGCCGGGAGGTGCCGGAATAGGAATGCATGTTATTCCTGTCGAGAAAGCAATCGAAATGGAAAACCAGTCCGTGCCTGTAGAGCACATTTCACACTGGCTGGATAAGTATGAAGGCCAGTATGCAGCCAGCCCTTGCTCCTGCCGTATGTCAAGAGAAATTCAGGGACAGAGCTGCGCTGACGATTATGAGGACTGGTGTATCGCCGTAGGGGATATGGCAAACTTTATTGTGGAGACCGGAAAAGGACACTACATAACCAAAGAGGAAGCTCTGGAAATATTTAAGAAGGCGGAGGACAACGGCTTCGTTCACCAGATTACTAATATCGATGGAGAAAACAAGATTTTCGGCATCTGTAACTGCAATGTAAACGTGTGCTATGCACTTAGAACTTCTCAGCTTTTTAATACGCCGAACCTTTCTCGCTCCGCATATGTGGCAGAGACCAAGACGGAAAACTGCGTTGCTTGCGGACGATGCGTGGAGCATTGCCCGGCAGGTGCTGTGAAGCTCGGACAGAAGCTTTGCACTAAGGATGGCAGTCATATCGAGTATCCAAAGGTACAGCTTCCTGACGGAGTGCCTTGGGGACCTGAAAAGTGGGACGAAGACTACAGAAACACCAACAGAATCAACTGCTACGACACGGGTACGGCACCTTGCAAGACCGCATGTCCTGCACACATCGCTGTTCAGGGTTATCTCAACATGGCATCTCAGGGAAGATACAGGGACGCACTTGCTCTCATCAAGAAGGAAAACCCGTTCCCGGCAGTATGCGGACATGTGTGCAACCGTCGCTGCGAGGAGGCCTGCACCAGAGGAACTATCGATGAAGCGGTAGCAATCGACGAGGTGAAGAAATTTATAGCTGAGCAGGATTTAAAGGCTGAAACAAGGTACATTCCGCCTGTGGTGCAGCCTTCTCTCAGGGGACCTTTCCAGGAAAAAATCGCTATAATCGGCGGCGGCCCTGCGGGACTTTCCTGCGCTTACTATCTGGCAGAAAAAGGCTACGCAAATGTAACCGTTTTTGAAAAGAATAAAAAACCGGGCGGCATGCTGGTTTACGGAATTCCGTCCTTCAAGCTTGAAAAGAATGTCGTTAAAGCTGAGATTGACGTTATCAGAGAAATGGGCGTTGAAATCAGATGCGGCGTCGAAGTTGGAAAGGATATTACTCTGGACCAGCTGAGAGACGAGGGCTATAAGGCATTCTATATTGCCATCGGCTGTCAGGGCGGAAGAGTGGCCGGAGTCACCGGAGAGGATGCAGAGGGCGTTATGACTGCAGTTGACTTCCTGCATAAGGCGGCAGAAGGCGAGGCAGAAAAGCTAACCGGAAGAGCCGTTGTCATCGGAGGCGGTAATGTTGCCATCGATGTTGCCAGAACTGCGGGCCGTCTTGGAGCATCGGAAGTTTCCATGTACTGCCTTGAGGGCCGTGATATCATGCCTGCATCGGCAGATGAAATCGCCGAGGCAGAGGATGAAGGAATTAAAATCAGCTGCGGCTGGGGTCCTAAGGAAATCCTTACGGAAAACGGCAAGGTAAAGGGTGTAGTATTCAAGAAATGTACATCCGTATTTGATGCAGAGGGCAAATTCGATCCTGTTTATGATCTGGAAGATACGGTTACCGTTGAATGCGAGTATGTGTACATGAGTATCGGTCAGAGCATCCAGTGGGGACAGCTGCTGGAAGGCTCCAGGGTTCAGCTGGGAAGAGGTCAGGGTGCCGTTGCTGACAGCCTGACATATCAGACTGCAGAGCCGGATATTTTCGTAGGCGGAGATGTTTACACGGGACCTAAGTTTGCTATCGATGCTATAGCTGCAGGTAAGGAGGGTGCAATCTCAATTCACAGATTTGCAAGACCGAACTCCAGCCTGACCATCGGCAGAAACAGAAGACAGTTCATCGAACTCGATAAGGATAACATCAAGGTGGAAAACTACGATAACGGCAAGCGTCAGGTTCCGGGTATTGATGAATCCATAGATCATAGAAAATCTTTCCGTGATGCGAAGAAGACATTCACAGAGGAACAGGTTAAAGTTGAAACAGCCCGCTGCCTTGGCTGTGGAGCCTCCGTCGTGGACCAGAACAAGTGCATCGGCTGCGGTATCTGCACCACCAAGTGTGAGTTTGATGCAATTCATCTTTTGAGAAAGCTGCCTGAGGCCAGCATGATGATAAGGTCAGAAGATAAGATGAAGGTGCTTTTCCCTAGACTTATCAAGAGGAAGATACAGCTTAAGTTTGCAAGGAAAAAATAAGGACGGTAATTTATGCACGAACTTGGCATTGTTTTTCACATAATTAAAAAAGTAGAGGAGGTGGCTGTGGAAAACGCAGTGACATCCGTGAATTCGGTTACTCTTGAAATCGGTGAGGTGTCGACCATAGTTGATACCTACCTTCAGGAATGCTGGAAGTGGGCAGCCGCTAAATCGGACTATGTCAAAGATGCTGAGCTTTTGATAGAAGCCATCCCCGCAGTGACCATGTGCAATAGCTGTAAGCGGACCTATGAGACAGTAAAGTATGGAAAGACCTGTCCATATTGCGGGAGCGAAGACACATATCTGGTTGCGGGAAACGAAGTGAGTATTAAGGAGATTGAGGCAATTTAGCCAATTAAGGTAAAGAAATATGTTAGTTTAAAGGAGGAAAAGAAAATGCTGTTTCAACTTTACGGAGAAGGAGCCGGCTATCAGCTTATCGGCTGGCTGCTGGTTTTCGTCGGACTGGTTCTGGCCAACGAATTTGCCAGAAGAACCAAACAGGGAGGAATCATCTGTTTCTTCGTCATCCCTGCAATTTTAACAGTATATTTTATCGCTATTTATGTATGTGCCGGCATGGGCATGGAATGGGCTCTGAATAACCCGACCTATGTCCACATGGGAAGCTGGTTCCATTATGCTAAGCTCTATGCCGCCACGGCAGGATGTATCGGTTTTATGATGCTTAAGTATGAGTGGGGAATCGGCAAAACGCACTGGTTCAAGGCTTTCCCGTTTGTAATCGTTGCCATTAACATCCTCATCGCTGTTGCCAGTGATTTTGAATCTGCCATCAGAGGAGCGGCGGCACTTGCCGAGACAGGAAGCCGCTGGTGGCTTTCCTCAGAAAACGTCTGGCTCTACGGCGGCTGGTGGAACTGGGTAAACGGTATCGCCGGAATCCTGAACATTCTCTGTATGACAGGCTGGTGGGGCATCTACACATCCAAGGACAAGAAGGATATGCTGTGGCCTGACATGACCGTATGGTTTATCATAGCCTACGACCTGTGGAACTTCGAGTATACATATAACAACCTGCCTACACACGCATTTTTCTGCGGTGTGGCTTTGCTCCTGGCTCCGACATTTGCCAATGCATTCTGGAACAAGGGCGGCTGGATTCAGAACCGTGCCAACACTCTGGCAATCTGGTGCATGTTTGCTCAGGTATTCCCTGCTTTCCAGGACGACAGCGTCTTCACCACAATTCCGGTGCTTTATGCTGACGGATTTATGGATGCAAGCATCCATCCTACGGCGGCTGATCCTACTATGCAGGGCGTAATTTCGATCATTGCTCTAGCGGCTAATGTGATAGTGCTTGCAATAATCATCAAACGCTCCAAGGAGCTTAAGAGGAATCCGTACAAGGAAGAAATTTTCGTGGGCACTCGCGACTACGAGCTGGCTATGGCTAGAGCGGAGAAATAGGATAAAAGAAAAAAACCGGATAGCTGCAGGTTCAGCTATCCGGTACTTTTTTTGCTATTAAATTTCATCGAAAATCTGCGTATCTCCATAGAGAACATCTTCAGTGTATTTAAGCTTCCATGCCACAGCTTCTTCAGTATGTCCGCTGCATATGTAGTCCAGAAGGATGCTGCAGTTTGCATACAACCTGTCAATGCCGTTTTTTCTTGCATAACGTTCCCAAAGATGAGTTGATGTTGAGGAGAAGGATGCATAAATCAGTGGTACAATGGTGTTTCCGCTGATGAGAGCCAGCTCGTGGTGAAAAAGCTGAGTATTCTCTGCGGCTTCTGCTGGTGTGGCTGATATGCCGATTTTATTAACAATTTCTTTTAAAGTCTTTTTCTGCTCATCTGTCAGTTTGCCATCGATAAGCTGTATAACCATGTTGTCAACGACGCAGCGGAACTCTATAAGTGATTTGATTTCGGCAGGCCTTAATGTGCCGCCATTATATTTCATAATTGAAACCAGTGTTTCCACAGTGCCGTTTCTGCGGTAATCCGCCACGAAATTGCCGACCCGCGGCCTGATTTCTATGAATCCTTTGCGGGCCATTTCCGCAATACCGGAATTGACGATGGCACGGCTCACACCCATTTTCTGCGAAAGCTCCCTTTCGGAAGGAAGCTTCTGCCCAATTTCAAATTCTCCGGAAATAATCATATGCTCAATCTGAGTGATAAACAGCTCTTTATAAGTAGGAGTCTGCAACTTTTTGAATTCAACTGTCATGACCTGTCCTCCCGTAATAGAATCAATTAAAATAATTATACACTTTGAAGAGGATTTTTTCAAGAAAAGCAGCGTTGAAAAAGCTGGACAACAGCGACGCGGAACGCAGCATCCGAACAGTTAACATTTGCTGTCTGCAAGGGCGACACTTTTTTGACCACGTATGACAATGTTCAGCACAGTGAGTGCAAGTGCTGATGAAGGAGGAGCTGCAGAAGGCGTGAGCAGTACGAACTCCGCGATATACATAAACCCGGGCTGGTATCTGAGAAGCCCACACAGAATCAGCTATTATGATCAGGCTGGCACCGTGCACAGCGGAATTGCACCGGCGCTGTTCAGTCTGAAGCTGTTGGGAGCAAGTGACAGTGAGGCTTTCGGGGTTTACTGCTGCGATTTGATTACAGACGCGAAAAATGGTACAACCTATGTAAGAACCAATCTGGAAGATGCACTGAACGAGGATGGTGCAAGCGGTTCGGGTTATACAGCTTATTATACCAAGGAAAACGCAGCCCGGTTGCGGTATATTCTGAAATACGGCTTCCATGCGGGATATTCCGATGCAGAGTTAAGCACCCTTGCATCGAATGCCGTAATCAAAAAAGAGGACGGCGATCTTACCAGAGGCGAAGCATTGAGTGCAACCCAGTGCGCCATCTGGAGTTTGGCGAATCGGAAAAACCTGAAAGACATCTATACTGGGACCATCAAACCGGAGGATCTGACGGTAATCCTGTCGGATGAGCTGGATGAGGAGATTAAAAGCATACAGAATGACTTTGACAGCATGAGGGAAAAACGGATCCAGAAGGTATATGACTACCTGCTGGAAAGTTCCAAAGCAGGCTATGAGAATCCATCCGTCATCGTGCAGTTCACCGATGAGAACACCGTTCTGACCGTGAAGAAGCTGACCGAAGAAGGTGCAGTCTACGATGTGACTGTATCCTTTAAGCTGAAGGGAACCTTCACCGATAAAGGCGACCTGAAGCTGACTGCGTCTCTGGGAAAGCAGAGCCAGACTTGGCAGCTCCTCAGCGGAGAAGGAAACAAGCTGACAGCTGATAAAGACGGAATGTAAACCATCACCTTTGAGAATGTACCGTCTGAGTTATTAAAAGACCAACCGAAGATTAAGCTGGTTCTGGACGGAAGCCAGACGATCAAGACCGGTTTCTACTTCTACGAGCCGATCAATCCGGAAACCGGAAAGGTACAGCGCTCCTATGCACAGAGCTTAGTGGGAACCGGTGAAGGATCCACACCGATCCATCGGGAAACCACCATCGGCTTCCAGCTGGGAACGAAAACCGTGAAAGTAAAGAAATACGACGGTAGCGCACAGGTGCCGGAGGGCGCAAAGAATTGGACGCTGAAAGACGTGGAATTCGCCCTGTATGTGAAATACGGCGATCTGACAGAACCGGTTCTGTATCCGGGTCTGGCCAATAAAATCACAGATGAAAACGGTGAGATCACCTGGGATGGCTTGGTCGAAGAAAAAAATGCCGACGGAACCGATGCGATCAAATATTATGTAAAAGAAGTATCCACACCGGCAGGCTATATTAAGAATGACGAACTGATTGAGGTGGGCCAGGCGGAGAATTCGATTCTGACACCAGTAGAAAACTGCCACGATCTGGGCAGTCTGACCATCAGCAAGACGGCAAAGAACTTCTCGGACGAATCACCGAATAAAGACCGCCACTACGAATTTCTGGTGGAGCTGGACTACAACCAGGCTTATCTGACCAGTAATAGCCATGAATGGACTAGTACAAAAGCGCTGGAGGAGCAGTATGATGTGCTCAGAGCAGATTATAAAAATTCCTGCGAAGCAGTTGCACAGCTTTCCGTTGAAGAAGATCCGGAGAATCCGGAAGAACCGGCAGAGGTGAAGCACCCGGTATCTGTCCCTCTGGTTAAGGATGAAACCACCGGCAAGATGACCGCGAAGATTCTTCTGAAAGCGGGCGAATCCATCACTCTTTCCGGTATTCCTGCCGGCGCAGAATATACTGTAACCGAGCTGAACGCGGACGAAAAGCCAATGGGCGATAATGTGATGAATGAGTTCGACGGAGAACTGATTGCCACACCGGATGCAAGCAAGACCGGCATCATTAAAGAAGTGAAAGACGGCATTGCCGCAACGGATCCTTCAGTAGCAAATTTTGTCAATGCCAGATTTGATGAAGGCGTTCTGGATATGGATACAGATATAAGGTTCTCCATTGACATTCAGAAAACGCTGGATGGAAAGCCTTCCACGAGGGCGTTCGGCTTCACGATGACAGATGTAACGCCGGGCGATAGCAAGTTGCCTACGCAGACTGTATACAATGAAACCGAAGGCGATGAAGCCGGAAACGTGGTTTTTGCACCAATCAAATTTAAGGAAGCCGGACCCTATACCTTTGAAATCCGGGAAGTGCTGGAAAAAGGATACATCTGCGATGATAACGTATACACGGTTGTTGTAAATGTTGTCCGCAATGATAATAATTACTGCCTGGAGATTAATGACGTGAAGTATTACAGCCAGGACAAGAAGGCAGAAGATATTGCAGCGCTGGAAAAAGCTGCAGAAGATGAGGCGAAAGAAAACGGCAGTGAACCTGCTGAGATCGAGCTGACCGGCGAAGAAGGCCTGCTGGAAAAAGGCGAGTCTATCGTATTCAAAAATACGACCATAACCTACGGCAACTACACCAGCGTAGGCGTGAAGAAGGTCTGGGAGCTGAACGGAAAAGGAACCGCATCGGACTCTGTCACTGTTAACCTGCTGAAGAACGGAAAGGTGGACAAGACCGTAGTTCTGAATCAGGGTAACAACTGGAGCTATACATGGAACCTGCTGGACGACAGCTATAAATGGACTGTCAGCGAAGCAGATGTACCGGAAGGTTTCACTTCCAATATTACGAAAGATGGACTGACTTTCACCATTACTAATACGTATGTGGAAGAGGAAAAAACGGATGAAGAAGAAGGCGGCGGTGGAAACGGCGGAAATGGAAACGGAGGAGGTAACTCTGGAGATGACAAAAATCCAAATCGACTTCCGCCAGATTGGAACGTGCTGGATGAGACTCCTAAGACAGGCGATGCCGGCGCAGATGCACTGGTATTAAACATTTTACTGCTGTCAATTTCTGCACTGGCAGGCA
>JALFXR010000152.1 GCA_022787405.1 Bacillota bacterium | reverse complement strand
GCTGAGGGCTTTGGTTATGTACGATATTTCGCCCGTGAATACGTTGGAGCCCAGGTTGTAGAGTATTGCCATGCCGATGCCCGCCAGGAATATGAACGGCACCGCCCACGAGTCCATGAAGATGGACAGTACGATACATGCCAGAAGCACCGCCAGTCCCACGTATATCGGCTCCTCCGCTTCAGCCAGCTCCTTAAGATCCTCAACGAAGGCCGTCATGCCGCTGACGAAGCACTGTTTCCCTCCAATGGACCGGATCTCCGACACCGCCTGCAGACTCTCGTCCTCGGATACACCCGTGTCGAAGAACACCGCCATTAGAGTGGTGTCGCCGCTGTTGAAGCCGTCCACTATACTGTCAGGTAAAATCTCATAAGGCACGGACACGTCCATGATGCTGTCATACCAGATGACACTGTCGACATGATCCACATCCTCGATGCGCGACTTGACCTTTGCCACGTCCTTCTTCTCCATGTCTTCAATCATCACCATGGAGAAGCCGCCCTTGCCGAAATCCTCCTGCAGTATCTCCTGGCCCTTCATAGTCTCTATGCTGTCGGGCAGGTAACTGAGAACGTCGTAGTTTATCCTCGTTGCCATGATTCCCATGATGGATGGGATAAGGAGAATCACTGCCACAGCCAGTATCAGTTTCCGTTTTTTTGTAACCGCTTTACCGAATTTCAAAAGCATAAAATATAGTTTGTTCCGCCTTTCCGTAAAATTTCTCCACCATAATGATATGCGCCTTTTCAGGCTCCTGCCATGGACAATAAAAGAGCCGTGCACAAATTTTGTGCACGGCACAGGTTTTGTATAAATTCAGATGGTCTCCACAACCTTCTTGGCGCTGCTCACGGCCGCATCAACCGTTCCGCGGAACATGATATCGCATATCTTCGCCAGCCGGTCCGCCGGCATGTCCATATCATTCTCTATCCATCGCATTATAACCCCGATGAAGGCGTTCTTGTAGAAGTCGGCAACGAGATGCTCCGCCCTCTCATCCGCATCATGCCGGGCTGTATGCATCCGCAAAAGCCTCAGCGCATAAAATCCCACCACCTTGTCCAGGTAGCTGTCCAGATGCTCCCTGCTAACGGACTTGCATATATGGTTAACCGCCGCCTTATTCTCCTGGAGAAACAGGATTCCCTTCTCAAAGCCTTCCTGCCACTCTTCCTCCTTGCCGAAGTTCTCCAGAATCTCGTCCGCACTGCTGACGAACATCCATCCCAGCAGCTCATACACATCGCTGAAATGATAGTAGAAGGCGTTTCTCGTCAGACCGCAGCGGTCGGTTATATCTTTAATGGTTATACGGTCCAGGGGTTTATCCTGCAGAAGCTCCCCCAGGGCTACCGCCAGAGCTTTCTTGGTAAGTTTTGACATATTATCTCCTCCCTCGCCCCCATTTTAAAGCAAAGTTGTTATAAAATCCACCCTTTTTGCCGCAAATTTTAACATGTTTTTAAGGCACACAGCCCGTAATCCAGCCGCTCCAGGGGTTTCAGCCCTTTTAAATACCGCAAACTAATACGGTTTAGCCTCTTGAAAACCGCAAATTAAATGGTATAATAATAATTGTCAAGGGGGTGAAATACACATGACAAAGACACTTAACAACCTTAAGCAGGACTTAAAGAACTACGTAGAACTTTATGTCAAGCTTAACCAGAGAGTACACTGGTAAACAGAACTAAATAACAAATACGAGAGAGTATTTTTTTCGTCGGTGGGCTGTGGCCCGCCGTTTTTTATGCTAAAATTGTCCCATTATGAAATCACACAGAGAAAATAACGAATCGTGCCCCATATGCGGCGCGCCCATACACTATATAGATTATCAGGTTTTCATGACATGTGAGATATGCGGCAGATCCTTCATGTCCAATTCCAGATGTGAAAACGGCCATTTCGTATGTGACGAATGCCACTCGAAGAAGAGTCTGGATATTCTCATCGGCAAGTGTGCCGCCATGGACAGCTCCAATCCTCTGGAAATCGAAGACGCTCTCTTCAGAGAAAAAGCCGTGCACATGCATGGTCCGGAGCACCACACCATCGCCGGTGCGGCAGTTCTCACCGCCTATCGCAACGCGGGCGGTAATCTCGATTTAAGCAAAGCCCTCAGGGAAATGATTTCCCGTGGCAGACAGGTTCCCGGCGGAACCTGCGGTTTCTGGGGATGCTGCGGCGCAGCTCTCAGCTGCGGAATCGCCTTAAGCATAATAGAAGGCATAACACCACTGAGCGAGGAACCCTGGGGCGCAGCCAACATGCTTACATCCCGCATACTGGCCGAACTGGCCCGCTACGGCGGCCCTCGCTGCTGCAAGCGAGTATCCTACCTGGCAGCCACAGTCACAGCCGCCTTCATCGAAGAGAGGCTCGGCGTAAGCATGAGCCTGCCGGAGAACCACAAATGCTCATTTCACGAGAACAATAATGAGTGTCTGGGGATAAAGTGCCCATTTTTCCCGGGAGTATGATATAAAGAGGCGATTTCTGACAAAATCCCTGCCCTCACAAATATTTTGTCAGACTCCGCGACTAAGCCAGTGAGTTTTCTGACAAGAATCGTGAAATTTCAGTATGCTTTGTCAGAAAATCCAATCTGAGGTATTGTTGAAAAACGAATCGCGCGAGAGTTAGGAGGAATCTGCCATGTTGTCTTCCGCTGTTCTGACAATACATCTCCTTATCATTAGGATTTTGTCAGAATTCGACGGAACCTAGCCTAGGGCTCTGACAAGAAGGGCGTCGACTTTGTTGTTCTTGTCAGAAAATCGAGATGGTACTATGCAATCAAAACATCTCTAAGCTGCGCGACATTACCCGGACTTTGCCCCGGTGTGCTTCCTCCTGATTCTTCTCTTCATGATACCCACAAAGGTCCAGTAAGAGCACACTATCAGCGCTGCCACCAGGTCGGACAATAACAGAATCTCATTAGTACCGATAATCAGCTGAAGGATGAAACATATTGTCATCACCGTAATGGCAAGCCACTGCAGCTTCCCGAACAGATCGGGAATATGCAGCTCTTCTTCTATTTCCTGCTTTTCCTTCGCCTCATAGTAATCCGGTTCAGTCAATATGTCTAAGAAAACTGCAAGCTTCTTTCTGTCAGATAATCCCATCTCCGGTTCCACCGTAACTCTAAGGCGTTTTGCGCGAAAATCCAGATGCACCTTAAGATCCAGATTCTCGTAGCGCACCAGAAACTCGCAAAATCCAATAAGAGGCCTCCTCTCGCTGTTGACTGTCCTCTCGAATTCCTCTCTTGAAGCGACTGCCGCACCGTCCATGACGACAGCGGCAATCTTCATGTCCTCGTAGCGCTCCATATCGTACAACCTGTCGCCGTACGCCTCCGGCAGATTCCCCATGTAATATGTCGCCGTCCCCGCGACCTCGCCCGGTATATTCACTCTGTCCATCTCTGCATTGCCTCCACTATAAGGATAAGCATAATAATTCCTATTATTATAACAGCTATTGAAACGTATAATATTCCGTTGATTTAATACAGTATACCATATTTATCACTTCTTATGGCGCTGAGAAGAGGGCTGCACTTACATGTAGCAGAAACGGTTAAGGGATATTATAAGACGAGCAAAAAAATAAGCAGGCTTTCGAAGAAGAGCCACTATTACATGAGAGTGAGAACCTATATGAAGACGGGAGGATCGACATACCCCTGCAGATAGCTAAGTTAACAGCTACTCTTTGAGACAAAGATAATAGCGAGTTAGTTTACGCGTCTGTTGTTGTATCCTCAAACAGAATACGCATGTAATCTCGGCGGGAATAAAGAAGACGATCAATATAAACCTCTGTACCATAGGCACGGTAAAAGCTTATATATTTGCCGCTTACGATAAAACGGTAGTCACTCTCCATGTTCGTTATGGATGAGAGTGGAGTTCCTATCTCTGCAAAGGTCTGCAAGATATGAAGGCTTTTGGTAATTTTGCGTACGGTTGCAAGTGCTGCAGATGGGTTTAACAGTTCGTCCTCGATATATGCCTTTATTTCAACAAGATCATTTTGTGCCTCCTTGGAAAAATGCAGGTTATTCATGGATAATCCCGAGGCTCTCCTCCACGGCGTTCAAAGACAACCAGCCTTTCTCTTCTCCTGATTTGCGACCCTTTTCCAGCTCGCTTATTAATCGGAGCGTGGCTTGCGTTTTTTCGAAGTCCTGAATATCAAGAATGGCATATCTGCCGCGTCCGTTTTTTGTTAGAAATACAGGAGCGCCGACATCAACATCGCGAAGCACTTCGCTGTAGTTGCGCAAATCTGAAATAGGTTTGATGTTTGGCATTTAGTTCAACTCCTTTCAATCATAGCATATCTCAATATGCTGTAAAATTCAACATCATATTTTACAGCAACACTTTCATTCTTATGGGCCACGTCTCTTGGGGCAAATGACGGTCAAAAAGTCGGGAGAGAGTCGGGAGAAACCGATTTTCAGCTGGATTTCGAGACATTAAAAAAGCTCGGAATCGTTGAAATTCCAAGCAGCAATACACGTTCGGGCTGCTAGCTGTTCATCCTGCGCTTCGCTTGAATTCACAGGCATCCCTTGCGTAAATTCTGTCACGCCGCTCGCACTTGCGTGCTTGCGGGACAGAATGTTCTGGCACCCCCACTCGGAATCGAACCAAGAACTAATCTTTCAAAATCTGAAATCATTGAAACCCTTTGCAATTACTTGCTTTCGCTTCTGGACGATTGAAATTTCAATGTTTGTAGCACTTGGACAGCGTTGGTTGCTTTATGTTGTTTTAGGTAGTAAGTGGTAGAAAAGTCGGGAAAAAGTCGGGAAAAATAAAAGCATCTGACTTATAACCGGCAGCTCTAATTTCGTTCTCATGTTCCGTCACCCTTCCGCCCTTTCAGGGCAACTCCCCTCAAGGGGAGGAAGATTAGAAGATTCATAATTAAAGATTAGAAATATCAACCCACAAAGCGGGACGAATACCACGACTATCGATGCGTCTCTCTTTAAATTCTATTGTGCCGCCACACATCTTGCATTTTATTGCTGCCATGGTCTGCTCCTTTTATTTTTCTACTACAAGGTTTGCTGCTTTGCGTACTTTATTTCCTTTTTTCAGGATTCTAATCTGACTGTCAATATAATCAGCATACTGTTTGCCTTCGACAGCTTTTTCCTCTAAATCACTGTAAAGACTTTCAATGTTCTTGTTCAGTGCGGCATGTATTACTTCGTTTCTGTAATCGCACCATTCTCGAATGTGATCAAGTGTCTCAAGCAAAGCCTGGGCATCCAGACTTTCGCATTGATTTTTAAGTGCTTTTGGGTATCTTTCTTCATAAACCTCGGCTGTTTCGCTGCTCCATCGAAGTATGGAGCGTACTACTTTTATCTTGCCAGAAATGTTCACAATACCTATAGAATCATTTTCTCCATCCCTTTTGTATTTACGCAAAATATCTTTTATTACAGTTTTTGTCCTTTGAGCATTAATTTTAAATGATTCCCTGTTAGCCAGTGCACCGGCATGGTACAGAAATGATCTGAGTCTATCTTCCAAAAGTGCATAGTCAATAAGCATTGCTTCAAAGTAAAATCCATAATGCATGGCTTTCGCATAACGACCCTTCAGAGCTCTGTATGTTTCGTATTTCTCCTGATTGTTTTCAACCGGTTTTATTTGTCTTGTCATTTGTTACCTCTATTTCAGCTTGCTTGTATCAATCCACAAAGCGGGGCGAATGCCATAGACATCGTGGTAGACCATGTCGCCGGGCGCATAGACACCGCCACCACTAAGGACAGTGGCAGCGTCAGAAGCATCCCTGCCCGGCGACCGCAGCCACCACCAGCTATAACCACAATTGTCTACACATAGTGCTGTTGTCTTGGCATATTTTGTTCCTTCTGACTGTCTGTCATTATCTGATGAAAAATATTTTTCTACTTCTTCAATGGAAAGGAGGAACACTTTATCTTTTGTATTTTTACCACCATTCGTTCCGTATCCCTGGTTGTCTTCATTCTTTATGTTTGTCTCAAGAACTGCCTCCTTTTCTTTTTCAGTGAATGCGGTGCTTATGAATTCTTCATTTAGCCATTTTCTCAGTGAGCAGTTTTCCCAAGTAATGCCACTCCATTCATCATTGTATGGCTTTGCATCAATGATTTTATCAGTGATGATCAGTACTTTATTTCCATCTTTATCAAGCACTCTCCACTCAACAGGTTCTCCGCCGTATTCTCCGAAGGTGCCAATCGCTCCTGCTTCAAGATTAATATTTTCGAGTTTCTTACTGTTCGGTATTACTACCTGCGTAACAACCAGTATTGCGGCAACAATCACTACCAGCGCAGGAATCACAATTGCCAGTGCCTTCTTTGTTTTCTTTTTCTTTAGTTCCTTGGCTAGTCGTTTCTCTTCAGCTTCGCGCTCTGCTGCAATACGTTCTTCTTCAGCCTTGCGCTCTGCTGCAATACGCTCTTCTTCGGATTTGCGCGCTTCTTCGACCTTGATGCCCTTAATTTTTTCCTGATACTTGGTTATAAGGTTATCTGTATCTTTGTATCCTCTGATTTCGCGTAGCTTCTTTATTGCCGTTTCGTAAGCTTCAACAGAATTATCTCTCGCAAGATTAACTGCCTCCGTATATATTTCATTCTTTCGTGCTTTTTCATTTCTGTCTTTTATATGTTTAATATATCCATCCAGTTCAGCTTTTAATTCTTCGCTGCCGAAGCGAACCACCTTAGCATAATTTCCACTGTAGTCATAAGGCTGTGAGCATTCTTTTAAGAGCGTCTTTTTCTTCGCCCTTTGCTCTGCCATAAGTTTTCCAAGATACGCCTCTGCATTTTCCGGATCCTGGTCGAGAACCTTTTCACAGTATTCATCAGCATCTTTCCAGTTTCCATCTTCTAAGAATATGAATGCACGCTTGAGGAGAGCTGCTGTGTTTGCATTTCCGCCGCCTACAACGATCTCTTTGTTTTCCTCTTTCTTTTCCTCCGGTACAATTACCTTCTTGATTCCTCGAACAACGTCATTTATAAATCCGATCTTGCTCATATCCTGCGCCTGCAGGTGTGCAAATTCTTCAGGAAGTTCATAAGGATCCATGTCTCTGTAGCACGGGATAAGAAGTTTTGAACGGTCTTTACTCATAATCTTCAGGTATCTGGACCATTCATTCTTAACCCATACTGCGTTGAAGTATTCAGGCCTTGTTCCAATTGCCAGCATTACCTTGGCCGAATTTAGTGCGGCAAAAATATACGGTTCGTACTCCTGACCCAGCTTATCTTCCAGTGTAATTGCCGCATAGAACACCTTGAAGCCCTCCTGCGTCAGCTGGTGATAGATATCGTTTGCAATTGCGCTGTCTACCGTTCTCTGACCTGCATCGTCGGTTTCCTTATAGCAAATGAAGACATCGTAAGGCTTCTCATTCTGTGAGATTGCTATAATGCCTTTCTGGATTTCTTCTATCGCTTTTGCTTCTGCCTCATAAATTGCCTGCTGTGAGATATCTGCATTTGCAATTGCAGCCTTGTAGTCCTCGTCTGCAGTTACTGCATCATAAGATGCCCTGTGACAGGTTGGAACTCTCTTGAAACTTGCAGGATCCTCGACATATTCGATACCATATTTGCAGAGAACCATGCCCCAGTATACTTCAGGATCTTTTGTCCTTACTGTTGCGATTTTCTCATATATTTCACCGGCTTTATCGAATTCGCCTTTCATTCTCAGAACGTTTGCTCTGTTATATAGTCCCTGCACCTGTTCGTCATTTTCTGACGGCAGAGTCTGTTTTGTTCCACAAAACTCACACTCACAAACTTTTGCGTTTTCTTCTACTTCCAGTGTGCCGCCGCACATCTTGCATTTGAATACTGCCATGGTTTCCTCCTTGAAATACTGTTTATTGCTTTAATAAAGTGCAGCGGATTTGCAGATATTGATACATTGACGGCAACCATCGCAGTCTACACTTACAGATACAGCTTTTTTTGTTAAATTGCGGGAATTCTCAACAAATGATATGGCATTTCTGGGACACAACTTGATACATGCTCCGCACCCAATGCATTTATCCAGATCAACATCAATAGCATTATTTTTTTCTGCAAGTTCATATAATGCTCCTCCGTATGCATCAAAATCGGCCTTTTGCAAATCCACATACAATACGGGGTAAAATGCTTTTTCCCAAATTACATGATTTCTTTCAGCTTTATGTTGTTCAACAAGGTGTTCGCGTGATTTAGGAAATCCAATCATTTTGTATTGCCCCAATTTTGAATTATCAGACACATAGTCACTGTTCGGAATAGCACTATCTCTTAACCAGATTGCGTTATCATTATTAAATGTTCTACGTGAAGTATAACTTAGGAATTCCTGTTCGCTGAAAATTGCAATTTCTCGGATTATCATTTTCTTTTCTGAGTCGCTGAATGCTTCTTCATAGAATTCGCCATTAAGCCAGTCATGTAATGTACTTGCCCGCCAATCTACAGATTCTGCTTTTTCATGGTACTGCATAGGTCCGAGGTGCCAATTTAAAACAAGTTTCAGTTTATTTTTGCACTCTCCGCCTTGTTCCAGAATTTTCCACTCCAGAGTTCTATCATTATATTTCCCAAAATAAAATTTGGAATAAGCAATGCAGCCGCGACCTTCCCAAACCATTTTTTCCACAGGGAAATTGGCGGAAAACAATTTTGTGATTTCTTCTTCTTCTATTCTTTCTTCACACCAGGAAAGAGTACCGTTACATTGACTGATTCCCGGAATTGCATTCATTATTATCTCCACCCTGTTTTCGTTCTCTTTGATTTCCTTTTCTTTTACCGCTATAGATATAATGTTTTTAAATGTCTGCAGTCGATTTGTTTTTTCGTTTAGCTGCTTACGTTTGTATTCTTTTTCCTTTTTTGCGAAAATGCCTAAAGTACTTATCTCCTCTTTAAGCAATGATATTTCCCGGAGCAGTTTTTTCGTTTCCTCATTTACTTCCTGAATGCTGCACTCATTTATCGAATGCCCCTTCAAACTATTTCGCAATTCCGTTATTTCCTGCCTAAGTGAATCATTTCGCTCTTTTACTGCATCAATTGTATTGTTCATCTTGAGCAGTACTTTTTCTTTTCCTCCAAACGCTTCCAACTGAACGGTTTCTCGTATCACATCAAGAGTTTTCCTTTGTTCCTGTTCTCTTTCCAGTATTTTTTCGTCACATTTTAAAGCCATCTCTTGGCAATCCTTGAAATCGCGCAGCCTTTCAAAATATTGTTTTGCATTTACATAATCCTTCTCTTCAAAGAGTTTCTTGCCAAGAGCGTAACCATTGTACTGTCTACAGTAATCCGCATATTTGTTTATCTCTTCAATGTAGTTATTTCCACCAAATTTGGCTATCTTCTTATAATCCGGATCATCTTTTATCGAATCAATAGAATATATTTTTTTACTTCTAGGTTTTTCGCAAGTCTTAAACTCCATGACGGAATTCACCTGATAATGCGCCATGAATTTGTACAGATACGCCTCCCCGCTTTCAGGATTGATATTCAGTGCTTCTTCTGCAAACCGGTCAGCTTTTTCAAAATCCAGATCTTCCAGTGCCATGGCTGCCCTTTTCAGGAAAACACTAATATTTGCTCCTCCGACAACCTCTGCGGGCAGAACATCTGAGCCTTGATTTGGTTTCTTCCCCGCTTTATCAAGAATCTTATCAAGTCCTCGCATCAGGTCCTGAGTTGCACCAACTTTGCCCATATCCTGAGCCTGGAGTTTTGCAAATTCCTTTGGCATGTCATATGCGTCAATATCTTTGAAACAAGGTATCAGGTATCTGTCCTTGTTCTTTGCCATTATTTTCAGGAATCTGCTCCATTCATTTTTTACCCACACAGCATTGTAATTATCATAAGATGTTCCAAATGCAAGCATAACTTTTGCTGAATTCAATGCAGCAAAAATATACGGTTCATACTCTGTTCCAAGTTTGTCCTCAAGGCTGATGCGTGAAAAGAATACCCTGTATCCTTTTGCAGTCAGCGCATCGTAAACGTCCTGAGCAATTACACTGTCAACTGTTCTCTGTCCGAGATCATCGGTTTCTTTATAGCAGATGAAAATATCGTACGGAGCTTCTTTGCCGGATATCTCTATAATGCCCTTTCGTATTTCTTCAATCTGCTTAGCCTGTTCGCGATAAACAGTTCTGGAATATGTATCGGCATTTTCCATTACCATATCAAAATCCTCATCCTCCATTATGCTGTCAAAGGATGAGCGATGGCATGTTGGCACTTTATCCCCTGTTACAGGATCGTCAACATATTCAATTCCATATTTGCAAAGCATAAGCCCCCAGTAAGCTTCTGCTTCCATGTCTGATTCTTCAATTATTCCTTCATATACTGTCGCAGCTTTGTCAAATTCACCGGCTATACGAAGCCTGTTTGCACGCTGATAAAGTTTTGCCATTTTCTCATTATCAACTTTAGGAACAGTCTGCTTAGACCCGCAGTATTCACATTCGCAGACAGACTGTTCGCCGTCTATGATATTAAGATCTCCGCCGCACATCTTGCATTTAAATACTACCATGGGTTCCTCCTACACTCTGTTTCTCTTATTCGCCATGCATTTCTGATTTCTCTCTTCAATCAGGCTGAGAAGTTCGCCGGTTTTACTTTCTATTGTTTCACCAGTTGCTCCGTTATCCATCAACACTCCAAGCTCGCTGATCTGCTTCATTATCGCCCGTTCTTCCTGTGCAAAAGCCTCATCGCTTGTCAGGTCACTATACCTGATTGCATCATATATTTTCTTTGCTGCTGCTTTTGATTCTGCGGTTTGTGCTTTTGCCTGAAGGTGCTGCGCGTCATCAATCAGTTCCCGCATGAAACCTGTCTTTCTATTCAGTTCAGCGTTTGCTGCGACTGCGTTTTCTCCTGCTGCCTTTGTGCCAATCATAAATATTATTGAAAATACGAGAATTACCGCACATACGATAATTCCGATCCATGCCGGTACAAACGGAATTGCCATGCAAATACCGCCTGCTGCAGCCATAAGCAAAAGCTCAATAAAGCTGACCAGTACCATGGATGTTCTGATACGGCTCTGTTGCTTTTGCATAATGATAATCATGAAGATCAGGTGTATGATGAATGCTGCGGTGATGAATCCGTAGCAGGGCCAGAATGCTCCGCTGTATTTATTGATACCGCCGACTTCTGACGGTATAACAAAGCATATTACGTTAAACAGTGCCAGTAGGAGTACCCAGCATATAAGATAATATTTTCGTTCTTTATTCATTGTATTCACCCCTTCTGTGATTTACAGTTTGGTTCCGCATTCCGGACAGAATTTGGCCCCTGCTGCAATGTCTGCTCCGCAGTTAGGACACGTACTTGCCAGTGCCTGTCCGCAGTTTATACAGAACTTGCCGTTAGGAGTTTTCTGACCGCATGCCGGACATACAATTTCTGCTGCTGCAGGAGCCTCAATCTTTGTGCCGCATTCCAGGCAGAACTTGGCATTCGGAGGAAGCTGATTACCGCAGTTAGGACAGGTTTCTGCCTGCTGGGCTGCCGGTGCTCCCGGGGTCGCGTCTGATGCTCCCGGTGCAGGTGATGCCGGCATGGCCGGTGTTTCTCCTCCGAGGCCTTTCATCATGTTGCCCATTTGCGGAGCAATGTTATTCATTGCTGCCATGCCTACTCCAAGACCCATGAGGTCGCTCATCATTGAACCGCCACCGCCGCCGGATACGCTGTCAGGTCCCATATTTCCTATTCCTTCTGCATATGCTTTCTGTACTTCTGCCTGCAGTACATCTCTCTTGTTGTAGCCCTGAGCCTGCATAACTGCCGCTTCAGCCAAGCCTTCGAGCTGTGCAGCCTGAGCTTCTGCCTGAGCCTGTATAATCTTTCGCTCAGCTTCACGCTTCATAACCTCTGTCTCAGTTGTCTGTCCTTCAAGGATTGCCTCTCTCTGTGCAACTGTAATTTTTGCCTGAGCTTCTGCTTGTGCAGTCTTAACTTCAGCCTCTGCCTGAGCCATTCTCTGCTGGAATGAAATAGTGTGCAGTTCACGGAGTTTACGGAAGTTCGGATCGTCTTCAGGAAGAACAATGTTTGTCATATAAAGCTGAGGGATTGTCAGACCGTATTCCTCGAATCCCGGAATGATACATTCTCGCAGTCCTTCCGAAAGTTCTTCCAGATGCTGGTCAACGTCAACTATGTCTATGTTCTTGTTCTTGATTGCCACCGGCAGATTTGATTTTACTGCTGTAGTAATCAGCGGTCTAAATGATGCCTGCAGTGATTTTGTGAAGTCTGCAGGTTCTGCGCCCCATGCGATTCCCTTCATTGTTCCGACGAGGGTTATGAGCATTTTGCGTCCGTCTGAAATTGCCAGATTCATTTCACCGGAAGCTCCCAGTTCTACAGGAACTCCCATGGTTGGTTCTACAAATCTAACCTTCGAATCTGTTCCCCACTTCACTGCCATCTGTACGGTCTTGTTGATGAAGTAAACTTCGCAGTGGAATACACTTACTCCTGTAACAACGTTTATCATCTTGGACAGGAACGGAATATTCTCTGCGTCGAGTTTATATCGTCCGGGACCGAATGTATCGGCGGCCTGTCCATTTGCAAAGAATACAGCTTCCTGATTCTCATGAACAATCAGCTCTGTCATGTTGTTGAAATCTTCATTTGGATATTTCCAGATGAATGTTGAGTTATCGCCTTCGTATTTTATTGTTTCCGATATAATTCCCATTGTTTATTCCTCCTGGTTATTTCAAATCAAAAAGCACCGGGAAATGGACATTCCATCTCACAGTGCTTGTGTCAACACGTATATATTTCCGCACAGAAAAACTTGCTTCTTAAAGCGTCTGTCTGTCTGTCTATCTGTCTGTCTATCTGTCTAAACATTGCCACTACTGGTTTCGCATTTGTCAATATGTTGTTACAATTTACATGTTTATTTTACCTTATGTGAACAACGTTTACAATTTTTTTCGCGTTTCCGTTTTTATTTCAGGTCTAAGGGCAGAGCCCTTGTCAATCTGCTCGCATCTTAAGCAGCTTGATTGCGTTTCTCTCCAACGGGAGTAGAAAGGCAGTGCTTGCTATTCCAATACTATCAGGTTTTCTTCAAAAAAATCAGAGAGGCAATCGCATTGTGACCGCCTCTCCCACATTTAGTAATAGAGTTTTTTGAGCCTGTAGTTAATTCCCTGCATCTTTACAGCTTGACATATACATACCAACCGCGAGAAAACTGCTTCACCCATGCTCTCGTAAAGGAAGTCCAGATCGGCATTTGTCGTAGTTACTATCGG
>JALFXR010000207.1 GCA_022787405.1 Bacillota bacterium | reverse complement strand
CGGGGCCGGTGACCGTGCCGTTCTCGACCGTCACGGTACGGGGCTCACCGTAGCGGTAAGAGGCGTAGCAGTTGGTCGTATCCACATTGATTGCATGGTCTGTGTTGCTGAAGGTCGCTCCTTTGGTGAAGGCACCGCCGGCATAATTGGAATTGGTGCTGCGATTCTTCCACTGGGCCACCATCTCGCCGACCTTGGACAAGGTTGCAGTTCCGATAGGATAAATGCCATAGCTGTATGCACTATCCTTACCGGAGTTTGTCACATCGATTTTGATCTTACCGGCGGTGTTGATGGTTACATTTTTGACTGCATACAGACCGTTGCAGTTGCCACCGTCACCAGCAGTATTGTTCGGCGTAGCGCAGGTGATGTCCACGGAGGCATTTTCGGAGATGGTGATGTTTTCCTTCGCGTAAATGCCGTAGGCTTTCTCATAGCCACTCTCACCGCTGTGTGTCATGTTGATGGTCACTTTGGCTTTGCCCTTGACCGTCACATTGCCGGTGGTATAGCTGGCAGATAAACCGGCCTCGATGCCGATTGCTCTATTGCTGTCGCTTAATGTGTTGGTAATAGAGAGCGTGCCGCCGCTTTCCGAAGTAATGGTTATATCGCCGCCTCTGGAGTTTACGAGATTACCATTGATGGTGTTCGTGCCCTTCAGCACAACGGTGATATCCGCATCTGGTCCTCCCACCGTGATGCTCCCGCCGTCGTAGCCGTCCAGCGTCAGCGTGCCGGTGCTCGGATTATAATAGGCATTGTAGTTGGTCGGGTCATTGGAGCAGGCAGAAGCTCCGTTTTTGAAATAATAATGACCCGGCTCGCCAAAATCCTTGCTGCCGTCAACGCAAACCTCAGAGGCAGTCGGGTATGTGTCCGCCGCGCTCGCCGTCACGCCCATGGCGGGCATCAGTCCAACCACCAGCATTAAGCTACGCAGAATGCTGAGCAGCCTGTGCTTTCTCTGTGTTCCTTTCATGAGATTTTCCTCCTTTATTTCTTTACAACAAACCTTAGACATTCCTTAAAATGTCAAACGCTCAATCATGACCCTTTAACCTGTCTGTTCATTATAATATACATCCTCATTTTTTTGAATTAGCCCAAGGGGTAATGCGACGAAAAAATTCGGGTAATACTGCGGGTACCATCGAAATAGCAGGGCGAAATTTTCTTTTCATCGCAGCCTCCTCATGTTCTTTGAGGCTCCGGAGAGCCTCTCATAAAAGAAGCGGGCAACTGACTACACAGCAGCTCGCTTCATACATATTGTCTATCTTTCTAACATCAGTTTATTACGAAACTATCTTAATCGTGTATTATCTCGTTTAATACCCTTCACATGTTTTGCCTGTTCCACTAAATCATCTATCTGCTTACGTCCAAACACCTTTCGCAATAGACTGTAATCCTTATTTTCGGATCTCAGTCTTGCATTTTCCTCAGTAAGTTCTTTATTAGCTCTGTTCAGTTCTTGGTTCTCCTGATAAAGACTACCGTTCTTCATGTTCAGCCTGTAATAGTTGTCCCAGCCTTCAAATGCACGAACCAAAACCGTCTTCAGCATTGATTTCAATTTCTCTACTAACGGTTCTGCAATCTTAGTTCTATATGTTTTCACTGTCATAAACCCTTGAGGTTCCGGCAGCATATATTTTTCTCCTGAAGCAAGCTCCTTTTCAAGAACGGCAAGTTCTTCAAGCCCCTCATCATAGTTTTCTATCCGCTTTGATAACACATTATACTCAGTCTTTTTTTGCTCAATCTTTGAGTCTAACTGCTCCACTTCTATTTCTCTTTCCTGCTTCTTATAGTCTAAAACCGACAAATGCTGCTCGTGAGTACCTTTCTGCTCCCACTGGATACCATGACGTTCCATAACCGCTGCTAATTGTTCCTTTTCCGCTTGTACCCACTGTGACCATTCTGTACTTCCTCTGCTGCCACCCTTAAAGCCTTGCATTGATAGTGCCTGTTTTAGAGACACTCTTGTTTCCAGTCCGCGTTTACTTCCTGTCGTAAACGGCACAAAGTCAATATGCAAATGCGGTGTAGCTTCATCCATATGCAGATGAGCAGAGAATACTCTTAACTGTGGATTACGTTCTTGAAAGTCTTGGAAGTATTCATCAAGTATTTGTTTTGCCATCTCTCCATTTTCACTTTCTGAGTTCATAGTCTCCCTGTCACCAATCTGTAAGATCAATTCATGGAAAGGTTTCTCCTGCTTTGAGCTTCTGATTTTTTCATAGTAGTCATCTATCTTCCGATCATTTCGAGTTTGCTTGGCATTATACTTTTTCAAGGCTTCATCAAACAGCTGATGGTATATATCTTTTATATTTTCATTACAGTAGTCAATGTTCAAATGGCTCCGTTCTCCGTTCACATTTTCTGCTTTGAATTTCCTACTGTTGTGATTTACGGAGCCTTTGCCGACCATGGCACTTATGGTTCTTTGCATATAAATCACTTCCTTTCGTTATCCGGCGTAAGCCGGGGTTCTGTTACTCTTGTCAAGAGTAACGCAAAAGCACTTTTGACAGGTTCCCCATCAAAAATGCAACCTGCAGGCAGGTTTTGCGCTCTCCGAGGGATAGACATATCCATCCCCTTACTTGATATACAGAAACGTCATCGTTTCTGTAAGCTCTTATACGCCATCATTGCCGTATTTCGTATTTCTTCTGTTGTGCCGGTCTTTGCTTGCCCATACATGATTCTTCCAATATGACGATTCATTTTTTCTTCAAGTTCAGCTTTGATATATACTGCATCACCGGTGTCGTTGCATACATGATAGCGATATAAAGCATTAAATAAACTTTTGCTAATCTGCACATTATTTCCCATATTTCAAATCTCCTTTCCACGATTCAAGATGGCAAGATTCCCCTCCTTATAAGCATGGGCATCTTGCCACCTTGCTTTCTTCATACAATCTTCCAGTACCATTTGTTATTTTTCTTTTCTACAGTAACGCCCATCTTGTTTTTTGCATTACGAAGAGTTTTCTGTTTAATGCCTTCTTTTTCTGCCAGGCTGTAAATCTCTGTTGCCGAAAGTTCTCCGTCCTGAAGTGTTTCCTGCAAGAAAGTTTCTGCCTCTTGAAATCTACTGGTTTTACATTCACCAGATATTAACTCATCGACAGTGACATCAACTTCTCCTATCCACCGAAACCCTGTTTCCCTGTCTAATCTGAAAGCAATTGCCTGAGCTTCCGGAGCCAGAGAATTTTTTATCTGACAAAGCACTCGCATTTCAGGATCATCTTTCATTCGCCCACAGACAATAACACTTCTTGCAGCAGCCGGAATGTCAATTGAACCCAATGCACGATATCCCGCCTTGCTCATACTGTTTTTATTCATATGCCCAATCAAGACTACTGCACACTGATACTTCTCTGCCAACACCGATAATCTGTGCATCAGTGGTCTGATTTCGTTGGCACGATGCATATCCACTCCTGCACCAAGATATCCCTGCAATGGATCCAGTACCACCAGCTTTGCCCCTGACACCTCAATTGCCATTTCCAGTCGGTCATCACTAATAGTTAATGGTTCGTCACTATCATCAATTACCATAACTTTAGAACAGTCTGCTCCTGCATCAAGCAATCTTGGTTTAATGGTATCTCCAAGTCCATCTTCAGCTGTCTGATATATTACATTCATAGGTTCATATTCTGCATCATCTTCGCAGAACGCCAAAGGTTCTCCTTTTGTCAACCGCGCGATAATATGCAGCATTACAGTAGTTTTACCTTCTCCCGGGTCTCCCTGCAAAATTGTAATCTTCCCGAATGGGATAAGTGGGTAGAGGAGCCACTTGACTTCCTCTACCTGTACATCTTCCATGTTAATAAGTTTTAATTTCTCATTATCCATAAACATCACCCCACTTTCGCCTCTGTTACATCTCTGAAATATCCAGTCTCTTCCCACACTTTTCGATCCGAGCAATAGTAGCTGAACTCACTGGAATTATCCATCTTCATTGCAACTCCGAATTTCAGCAAGCCCTTTTGAATTGCTACCCTGATATACTGCGCATCCTTCCCCATTGCCTTTGCGATTTCTGCAATCGGTACATTTCTCCCGGTAAATGGCGGTAAATCTACATATACTTTATCTTTCACTGATATCCCTCCTTCACAATTTCTTCTCTGCCATCAACATCTGCATTTTTAGTACGTTTAATTTCATATTTCTCGCCCCCTTTTAGTATTATACGCACTTTTGGTTCGCATTCATTATATGCATAATCAGTTCACATGTCAAGACGCATGTCGGAAAAATATGCACTTGTAATTCGTATTTAGGTATGTTATGATTAGTACGAGGTGAAAATTATGAGTAATGAAAACGTACAAAACAACAAAATCGGACTCAGAATCCGTACTGCACGAAAAGCCAAAGGACTTAATCAGACAGAGCTTGCAAACCTCTTGGGGAAATCTCTCCGCACTGTACAGAAATACGAAAGCGGAGAAATTGAACTTTCCGTTGCTATGACCAATGAGATTGCAAGAGTTCTGGAATGTGAGTCATCCTATCTCATGGGGTATGACACAAACAAAAAACCTCTATCCAACTTATCGGACATCTTACAGTTCTTTTTTAAGTTAGACAGAGTAAAGGACCTTAACTTTGAAATCGAAATAAAGAGACCTCCCAACTATGACGGTTGGCAATGTTCAGTAAATTTCAATGGGAAAGATAAAGAAGCGCCATTAAACCAGGACATCTGCCTTTTCCTTGAACAGTTAGAAAAACAGAGAGAGTCTTTCAGAGTTTATCAGACACGTTTTGATGAATTCTTAGAATGGCAGGACAAAACACTGGCTTACCATTCATCTGTTCCACTGGAAGAAAAGGAAATAGAAGAAATATCGGATGAGGAACGCATCAGAAGATTTCAGGAAATTATGAACGAGCGGTACGGTAATAAGTAGTCCAGCCATAAAGGAGGACAAAACAATGAAATTACCGAACGGTTACGGAAG
>JALFXR010000206.1 GCA_022787405.1 Bacillota bacterium | reverse complement strand
ACGATTTCATCTTTAAATACAATCAGGGACAATACACCGTCCAGTCCTTCAGCACTGTGATGGCTACGGTGGTCACCGGACATGGTACATTTACTCATACGGCACTGAACGAAATCGCAGTCAAAGGAGAAGTCACCTATCCGGTTCACCTGAATATTTCCATAAATGAATCCTTTATAGAAAGGTTCAGCGGCGACGGTATATGCGTTGCCACACCTGCCGGAAGTACGGCCTATAACTATTCTCTGGGCGGCAGCATAGTTGACCCCGGTCTGGATCTGCTTCAGGTAACACCAATTGCACCGATGAAAAGCATCGCCTACCGTTCCTTCACATCCAGCCTTTTACTGCCTCCCGACGGCAAACTGAACGTACTGCCATGTGACGAAAGCGACAGAAAGCTCAATGTGATATTTGACGGCAGACTGGCATCTTATGAAGATGTTAATTCCATTACCATGGAACTGTCCTCACGCAAAGTAAACCTGGTAAGGTTCGATGATTCTAATTTCTGGGACAAAGTCAAGGACAAGTTTCTTTAATAATACGGCTG
Source organism: Bacillota bacterium (assembly GCA_022787405.1). Classification (GTDB taxonomy): domain Bacteria; phylum Bacillota; class Clostridia; order Peptostreptococcales; family Anaerovoracaceae; genus SUG1106. The sequence continues at coordinate 5,243 of JALFXR010000206.1, read as the reverse complement.
CTTAAGCTTCAAGACATGAAAGGTATACTAATGGCAGAATTTATATACAAGGTAAAAGAAAGTGACAGGGAGCTCTCCATAAAGGAGCTCCTTTCCCGTAACTTCGGTTTTTCGTCACGCTTTATGACTAAACTGAAACAGAACAGACTTATCTTTTTAAACGGCGAAAGCATGCCCGGCTGGGTTCTTCCCAGTCCCGGTGACATAATAACGGTGCAAACACCTGATGAAACCAGCGATTTTCCTCCTGAAGATATCCCGATATCTGTTGTTTACGAGGATAAAGATCTGCTGGTTATAAACAAGCAGCCCGGCGTTGTGGTGCACCCCACCAAGGGAAAGCCATGTCACACCATAGCTAACGGCGTCATGAAAAAAATGCTGGACGAAGGAGAAAGCTACAAGATACGTTTTGTCAACAGGCTGGACATGAACACCTCCGGCCTGCTTATTGTAGCTAAAAACAGCTATACCCAGGACCATCTTACCAAGCAGATGAAATCTGATCATATTCAGAAAAAATACAAAGCCATTGTCAGCGGTGTAATCTCTGGGGACAGCGGCACCATCGACCTTCCTCTGGGCCGTCCCGACCCCAATGAGGTGGAAAGATGGGTCATGCCCGTAGAAGAAGGCGGCTACCCTTCAGTCACTCACTTTAAAGTTCTTGAAAGATTCGCCGCAAACACTCTGGTTGAGCTGCAGCTTGAAACCGGCAGAACCCATCAGATAAGAATCCACCTGGCATACATCGGTCATCCCATCGAAGGAGACCATCTCTACTGCCACGGAGACCCTTTCGAATACAGGCGCATACACGGCGACCCTCGTCCTCCCCTGGACGGCACTCCGGGTCCGCGAATGGAAACCAATCCGGAAATCGTATCGGATATAATTGACCGTCAGGCACTTCACGCCTTTTCCCTCACCTTCATACATCCTGTGACCGGGGAAAAACTCCATCTGGAGGCACCACTTCCTGAGGATATGGAGCAGGCTCTGGCCAGAATAAGATAAAAACAAAGCTGCATCTCACGCTGAATGTGATTTGCAGCTTATTTTATCTCTAATTATCTGCCCTGCAGATACTCCTGCACCCTTTCGCCGTCGGTGGCGAATTCCACGAAGCTTGTACCGCGCTTCACATAGGCATCCGAACCGCAGCCTGCCAGTATGACTACACAGTTTCCAAGCTCTTCGGCCGTTTCAAGTGCAGTTCTAACGGCACGGTCTCTGTCTGTGATGATACGGGCTTTTTCCTTGTGCTCTATGTTTTCCAGTATCTCATTGCAGATTTTGTTTACGTCCTCTTTACCCGGATCGCGCTCGGTTATGACTATGAAATCAGCATTTTTATCAGCAATCTCACCTGCTTCTTTGCGGCGGTTGAATGCTTTGTCACCTACACAGCCGAAAAGAAAACCCACCTTTCTGTCAGGATAGTGATGATGTACGTAATCGAACAAAGCCTCATAGCTCATTTTGTTATGGGCACAGTCCACGATTATGTCCACAGACTTTTTCGGAATTGTGTAAAGTTCCATACGCCCTGCCACCTTTACCTGCTCAAGCCCCTGCCTGATTGTATCCACGGGGACCCCAAGTTCAAGTGCTGCAGCTATTGCCATAAGCGCATTGGAAGCATTATAGGCTCCACCTATGTTTACCGTAAACCTTTCTCTGCAGGTCTTTCCATCAGCATCAAAAGCTGCTTCAATGATTATTTTTCCCGGAACCTCCTCAACCCTCAGTCCCCTCACAGCTGCATCCTGTCCGAAACCGAAGGTCACCACTTTCTCGCATTCTGACTGTGCAGTCTCCAGCACCCTTCCAAGATATGCAGGGTCCATGTCCACATTTACACAGGCAATGCGGCTCTGGCGGAAAATTTTCAGTTTGGACGTAAAATAGTCCTCCATGTCCTTATGCTCCGCTGCAGATATATGGTCCTCCGAGATATTCAGGAAGCCGCAGACCTCAAAGTTAAGGTCCAAGGTCCTGTCGTATTTTAAAGCCTGGGATGAAACCTCCATTACCAGATAGCCGCAGTCATTTCTCACACAGCCGTCCAGTATGCGATGAAGCTCTATGGTTTCAGGAGTTGTCAGCTTGCGGGCTTTTTCACGATGCTCGCCGTCATATGTGTATATACCTGAGCTGAAGCCGATTTCCCTGCCGCGGTGGATATCAAGGATGGACTTCAACATAGTTGCCGTTGTTGATTTTCCTTTGGTTCCTGTAAGCCCCACCAGTTTCAGAGTCTTGTCCCAGCTACGGTCAAAGTACAAAGCGGATATTCTGGAAATGGCTTTTCGCATATCGCTGACAACAATGCGGGGAACGCTTCCAAACTGTTCTCTTTCTGCGAAATCCGGTGTGCACACATAGGCCACTGCACCATTTTCCAGTGCATCCTTAAGGTACTGTTCTTTAAAATTGGCTCCCTTGCAGATGAACAAGGTCCCTTCTCCGCAGAGTATGGAGTTATATGAAACATCCTTTATCTGAACCTCTGACCCTGCTCCTGCTAATGCACCTGTGTCGATGCCTTCCGACGATACGAGCAGGTCTTCTTTCCTGAGCATTTCAATATATTCTTCAAGTGTTTTAATTTTCATCTTATCTCTCCGTTTTTAAGGCCGGCGACAAGGCGTGCCTGCCGCCGCACTTTCTTTTCCTTCATATAATAACACATTTCGTGCCCTTGATACAGTAAAACTTCTAAATTCCCGCAAGCTCCTCGTATAGCTCCCGTGCCAGAGCGCTTATTCCCGTAAAATTCATGTTCGGGATATACATGTTTTCCACTTTCATATGTGCATCCCGGGCTTGCCCCAGTGCCTTGATGGTCCTTCCCAGCAGAATGTCGTATTCCTCTCTTAGGGCGGATGTCAGCAATTGGTTTTCTTCCAGCACATGCTGCTTCATATAGTCATTTATATCGATGAGGGTTATTTCTTTTTCCGTGATGTCGGTATGCATGTCAGCCTGCAGGTCGCTCCAGTCTTCCTCGTCAAAAAGCTCCCAAGGCTCTATGTCGTGGTATTCGTTGGCTGTCACAAAGGCCAGGCTCAGCTGTGGGATTATGAGATGATCGATTTTTTCGTCAGGCCCCATAGGGCAGTAAAAAACCTCCGTGTCAAAACCTCTGTACACAGCTCCTTCTTTCAGTATTTCCATGAAGCTGTGGTTAGGAAAGCCTTCAGGCACGCTGACAATGTACACTTTGCGGATGCTGCGGAGCATGCTGGCGAGATAATTCACCAGTCCTCCCGGAGTGATGGCACTGGCAAAGAACTTTTTTTGCCTGCCCGGCCTGAGGCATATGGGATGTTCGCTGTATTCAGCAGCTACTATGTCAGCTGTGATTCTATATATTTCGCAGTCCTCCACTGCTCTGCCATAAACCTCCTCAAGGCTTCTAAAAACGCTTTTGGCGGCGTTTAAGTAGTTGTACGCAATTCTGTACCACCTGGAGCAATCCTCGTTTAAATCGATGATTTCATCCTTGCAGGCGGCTATGCCCTCCTCGTTCCAGAACTCTCCCAGATTGACGATTTTATCCACGGCTCCCGGTGTAACAGGGTCGGTTATGTGAGGGCTGGTTCCGTCGATAAGGGCGATTCTGCGATTTTTTAAAATCACTCCGTCAAGGGAGTTTTCATCGGAGGAACAGTGCAGGTAATCTATGTCCTCGCCCAGTTCCGCAAACCTCTGCCCGATATTCTTCATAAATGTGGATTTGCCTGTTCCCGGCCCGCCTTTGATACATATAATCCTGTTTGCCTCCCTCTGTCCGAGAATATACCTGTAGTAAGAAAAAAATCCCTGCGGCGTATTGTTGCCCGGGAAATAGTGTCTTTCGATGGACAAGGTACTACCTCCTATATAAAAGATACTTCATACTATGCAGGAGGCTTGGGAAAGGTACTGAAATGCGTGGATGATGCTTGGAGTTCACGTGGCTATTGATGAATCAAAAGGTTGTAAAAATCAGCCATTTCCTCTGATTCGTACAACTATAAAAATGGACAGTCTTCATGAAGCAGGAAAACTGTCCGTTTTTGACACATAAATTATGCACTTTATGCACTTGCTTATTCTTCCGGAGTATCGTCTGGCTTATCCTCATCGGCAGGCGCCGGGTCTTCACTCTCTGCTTCAGCCTCTCCGGCAGGAGCGCTTTCCTCGTCAGAAGCAGGGGAGCTTTCCTCCCTGACGGTATACTCGGCATTTACCATATTATCATAATCAGCACCGTTCACAACTACCAGCTTTTCGGTAGCAAGCTCATAGAATGCGGTGTTTGCCATCATCACATATGCCGAAAGCACCACCGACGGCAGACTGAAAATAATGCTCATGATTACAGACACTGCCCCTGTTGCGTCAGAAACTGTAGTATAAATGCTTCCCGGTATGGCGGCCATAATGTACCATCCGATAAAAGTGAGCTGCAGATAGAAATACCTGCCCTTGTTTCCTGCCATTATTCGACTGCTTTCCTTGAGGCACTGGTTCGCTGACATTTCAGGATTGTCGGCCAGAACGAAGAAAGCCTGGCTGTACCTGAAGGATGCGATAATTCCCGGAACCACCAGCAGCAGAGACCAGAGCATAATCTTGACTGTCATAAGTACAAACAGCAGGAATGCTTTGGCGAAGCGACTGAACCCCTCGAATAAAAGAGTATTGTCAACCTTTCTGCTTCTGAAAAACGTAAGCAGAAAAATGGTGAAGCCCAGTTCCAGCGGACCTCCAATTATAAAATTATATATACTTCCCCCATAAGGAATCGTTTGTACCAGGTCCTTTCCGTAGATTTCCACAGGATTGGAAAAAGCAAAAAGATTGTCAAGTATTGTTTCTATTCCCGATGTGAGCAGGAAGTAAATCAGAACCCCTATTACAACCGGCTTCCAATATCCTGCAAGCGCATTTCTGGCAATTTCACGTATTTTGCATGCCGGTTCAATTACAATGTGATTTCCCATATTTCCCTCCATAAATCTTCATTCAATGTTGACATTATACTATTTCTTTAGTATAATTTCAAGCGTGCTAGGGGAGCTTTTGCTGAGATTTACCGGAAAGTTTAAAATTTCGGATAAACCCTCATTACCTGATTCGGTTAATGCCGGCGTAGGGAAGCAAATATGCATAATACATCAAGTTCCCCTCCTGATAATTTTAAGGAGGTTTTTTTATGTCAGACACAAAAATCAAGAGAAACAACCTGTACT
>JALFXR010000117.1 GCA_022787405.1 Bacillota bacterium | reverse complement strand
CCGGCAGTCAACATGTTTATCAACAAGCTGGAAAGACGCGATATCAAAACCTATAAGCATTTCTATACAAAGGGTTATCCGACAGATGTGGATACAATAGTAAGCGAGGAAGGCTACGGGGCCAATCCGTACATAGAGGTAACCAAGCCTCTGGTGGTTGTAACTGGACCGGGCGGCGGAAGCGGCAAGCTGGCTACCTGCCTCTCGCAGCTTTATCACGAATACAAGAGGGGAAACAAGGTGAGATACGCCAAGTTTGAGACTTTCCCTATATGGAATCTGCCTCTCAAGCATCCTGTTAACATCGCCTATGAGGCGGCAACGGCTGACCTGCGCGATGTCAACATGCTGGACTCTTTCCACCTGGAAGCTTACGGAGAGATGGCGGTAAACTACAACCGCGACCTGGAGGTTTTTCCTGTAGTAAAGAGGATTATCGAAAAAATTACAGGCGAATCTGAGTATCAGTCACCTACGGATATGGGGGTAAACCGCATTGGCCTGTGCATTACCGATGATGAGGTAGTAAAGGAAGCGGCTATTCAGGAAATCATAAGGCGCTTTATGATAGCTAAGTGTGACTATAAGAAGGGTAAAATCACCGAGGATGCCCTTGAACGCTCCGAACTTCTGATGAAAGAGGTAGGCGCTGCGGAGGAGGACAGAGCTGTGGTTATTCCAGCTCGTGAATATGCAGAATATAAGCGTAACTGCGATAAGAAATATGTAAATGTGGTAGTCATGGCTATCCAGATGCCTGACGGAACAATTGTCACAGGGCGCAGCAGCCGCAGAATGGTGGCAGCGGGAGCGGCAGTGCTCAATGCAGTTAAAAAACTGGCCGGAATCCCTGATGACCTTTACCTCATAGCGCCTAACGTGTTTAAGAGCATACAGGAGCTTAAGGGAGGAGTGCTTCATCACGACAGAACCAGCCTCAATCTGGAAGAGATTCTGACGGCCCTTTCCATTTCGGCAGAAAGCAATTCCTGCGCAGAAAAGGCTGTTAAGATTCTGGAACAGCTCAGAGGCTGCAGGGCGCATTGCACAGCCATCCTCAGCGAGAGAGATGAGCAGACTCTGAGAGCCATGGGTATAGATGTCACCTGCGATCCTGAATATCTGACAACTAACCTGTACTTTGCATAAACTCAAACAAATTTAAAAGGAGATTTTACATTTAAGACTATACTATGAGCAGAAAAACAGAACGAATGAGAAAAAACAACTCGGCAGAGGCCATGCCCCGGTATCTGCGCGTGCTGGGAAATATGAAATACAGGCTCATTATTGAAGGCATCGGTGTAGGACTTCTGGCGGGAATTCTTGTTTCAGCGTTCCGGCTGTCACTGACAAAGGTGGATGAAATCAGAAGCGTGCTGCTTGAAGGGGCCCAGACCAAGATTTCTCTGGTGGTCTGCTGCCTGCTGCTGCTTTTCTTCTTTACCGTATGCGTTTCATTTATTGTGACCAGAGAACCTCTGTGCACAGGAAGCGGGATCCCCCAGGTAAAAGGGGAACTGGACGGAAAGATAAAAGCAAACTGGCTCAGCGTTATAATAGCAAAATTCATAGGCGGAATTATGGCCGTAGGTGGGGGGCTTTCACTGGGCCGTGAGGGCCCCAGCATCCAGCTGGGCGCCATGGTGGGAAAAGGTTTTTCAAGACTCAGCGGACGGCTTCGTACAGAGGAGAGGCTCCTGATGACCTGCGGTGCCGGTGCAGGTCTTGCCGCCGCTTTTAGCGCACCCCTGGCCGGGGTTGTATTTACTCTGGAGGAACTGCACAAAACCTTCAGCGCCGATGTGCTGCTCTCCACTATGGCAGCTGCCATTACTTCCGACTGGGTGGCATCATACATATTTGGTTTAAGGCCGGTATTTTTACTGACTATTTCCAACAGCCTGCCCCTTTCTCATTACTGGATGGTGCTGATTCTGGGAGTTATAATGGGGGCCTTTGGCGTGCTGTACAACAGATGCATAGCGCTGTCTCAGGACTTTTTCGCTATGCTGAAGCCTGCCTGGATAAAGGCTGTGCTGCCTTTTGCGGCTATTGTGCTTCTGGCAGTGTTTTATCCCCGTGTGCTGGGCAGCGGACATGACCTGGTGTCATTTGCAGGAGAAGGCGGTGCGGGTGTTAAGGTGCTGCTGATTCTCCTTGTAATCAAGTTTATTTTTTCGATTTTCAGCTTCGGTACGGGGGCGCCGGGAGGAATTTTCCTGCCGCTGCTGGTGTTGGGTGCTGTGACAGGAGGATTGTTCACAGAGGTTGTAAGCCCACTGGTGGGATATGCCAATACATACTCTGCATATTTCGTGATTCTGGGAATGGCAGGATATTTTGCCGCTATAGTGAGAGCGCCGATTACGGGCATAATTCTCATAAGCGAGATGACCGGTATTTTCTCCAACCTGCTGCCGCTGGCCATCGTGTCCTTGGTGGCACACATAACTGCCGAGATTCTAGGCGGTGTGCCGATTTATGACCAGCTGCTGGACAGACTGCTGGCTGGGAGGTCAAGCGCAGGGAAAAGGGCCACGAGAAGGCCTGGTACTGATGGATGATGCCGGCTGCTGCATTGCCGACGTTGTAAAAATATGTCCTGGAGTGCAGATGTTTTGCAACAATCATCTTTAATCATAATTAATAAAATGAAAAGAGCCGCTGCAGGAATCGAAACAGCGGCTCTTTTGTTGTCTGCGCGCGTTATTAAGGCCTGGATTGTTTGACAAGACTAATCTATTCTCACACACTTTCATTGCAGATTTGTCAGAGGGGAACAAACGCGCAGACGTCCCTTAAAAGACCTTTCAATATAATAGAGTCGAAAAAGGTCGCAAATGTGGCAAATATCGTATAAAAAAGTCAAAATTTTTTAATTTTGGAAGGAATTTTGCCTGTAAGAATAAAAAATAAACTACTGGTTTATTCTGCTTTCTTCTTAATAGTTATATGGTAATCATAGGCAACTACTCTGACATGAGGAGGAAAGTTACAGCAAAGATTATGAGCAACAGTATAAATAAGGATAAATTGACAGATAAAGAAAAGCTGGAGGAGGAACTATGGGACCTGCAACAGGATATATGGTTTTACCTTCGAGCCTTTGATATACCCATCAGCTCAGTTGATGATGCGGTGCAGGAGACAATGTTAAAGGCATGGAAGAATATAAGTCAGCTGCGGGATGTTGAGCGCCTGAAATGGTGGGTACTAAAAATCGCAAGCAATGTAGGCAAAGCCTACATCAAGAAAGAAAGCCACCGAAGAATTAAGGAAATATCTCTCGACGAGAGGATGGAGCAAATATCAGTTGACGATGGAAGTGAAATGTCCGACGAGGCTTTGTGCCTTGTAATGGAGAATAGGGATCTCGAAAAGATTTCTGAGCTTCTCGACAGGCTGAGCGAAAAGGAAAGGCGGATTATAGTTCTGCGTTATATTCACGAACTGCCCCTTACAGAGGTGGCAAAGCTGGTTGACGAGACATATGCCAACACGAGGACTATGGCGTCAAGAGCCATGAAAAAGCTGAAAAAATATGCAGCGGAGGAGAAAAAGGGTGGAAAAGAATAAGGATTATGAGAAAAGGCTGGGCATAAGGCTCAGGGAAGCATATATGAAGGACTATAAGGGACCGGCAATGTCCCGCGAGGAGTTTCACCGGCTTGTTGAGGCTGCGGAAAAAAAGAAAAAACACAGGAGAACTCTGATAGGCATTGTCGCAACCTGTGTGACTCTGTGTCTGGTATGCGGCGGCTTCATGGCAGGCGTTAGCATGCGTGAAAGTGCCAGTGCGGGCAAGAACGACGAGACTAAAACCGTTCGGCAGGGCGGAAGCGTGGTTATCGGCAGCGGTGTCAGCGAAGACGATCAGAATGTAGGTGTGTCCACTAAAACCTATACAGACATCGAGGATATCCCTGAAGACCTGAGGGAACAGATTCACTTCCTGGACAGCGACGAGTTTGAGCTGGATAGGGTGAAGGTGATTGAAACCAAACAAACAATTTATTTTGGATTATACTACAATGATCGTGCGAAGAGAAAAATAGAAATTTCTGAGCAGAAAAAAGATGAAAAACAAAACCAAACTACACTTTTGCCCAAACATGAAGGTGAATATAATGTTGATGGAGTTAATGTCTACATTGTAAAAGCAGATAAAGGCAATATGTATTCATTTGAATATGAAAGCATTATATTTCATATTTTTTTAGAAAAAGGAAGTGAAATAAAAATTGAGGCCCTGGTTAAAGGCCTCATAAAGCATTAAAATAAATTTGAATAAGTTGTAGTACGGTATTCATTGCTTCCATGAATATCACGACTTACTACCATTAGACGGTAGCTTGTACCATATGTTAGAGAATCATATTCGTGAACGAAGACACACAGATTCGAGTTGAAACCGTTGTTGTAGAATACATAGTCTGGATTAGAGCTATCGTTTTTCCACGTTCCATTTACTAGTTTTTGCAGGTAAACCACAACACTGTATGAGTCTGCTGTGCTGGTGAAATGGACGGCTACTTCGACATCCGCCGTCGTACCGCTTGTCCTACTAATAATGTAATCTACCGCCCCAGTTTCATAGGGCTGAATCCCGCTGTCGGCGAAAGCGGCAGCTGCGCTGCTGAATACCATAAGCATTACAAGAACCATAACTAAAATTTTGTTTTTCATAAGAAAACCCTCCTTAAATTAAAATAAACACACGCCGGCCCGTTCACGAACCGGCCGCTTTCAGTTTTAAAATAACAATTTTCGGGAGGATTGTCAAGTACTGAGAAAAAAACAATAATCAGTGTATTTTAAGGGTTACATTTGCAGAAAAGTGTGGTATAATGTACCCGAAGCCAAAGTTAATTTTTTAACAAGAATGGTCGGCTTCGAAAGATACGTTAGTAAATCTACAAGATTTAAATACTAAAGGAGGCAATTTCAAAATGAAAAAAATTGGCGTATTAGGAACAGGTACTATGGGTGCCGGAATTATTCAGGTTTTAGCTCAGAACGGTTATGAAGTAGTTATGAGAGCCAGAAGAGAATCCTCAGTTGAGAAGGGCCTTGCAACCGTAAAGAAGAACTTAGACAAGATGGTTGCCAAGGAAAAGATCACAGCTGAAGAAGCAGAAGCAGTATTCGCAAGAATCCACGGCTCCACAGACATCAACATCATCGCTGACGCTGACCTTGTAATCGAAGCAGCTACAGAGGACATGGAAGCTAAAAAAGCATTGTTTGCTGAATTAGATAAGCTCTGCAAGCCTGATACTATCATCGCTACTAATACTTCATCCTTATCAATCACTGAAATCGCTGCTGCAACAGGCAGACCTGACAAGGTTATCGGAATGCACTTCTTCAACCCGGTTCCTGCAATGAAGCTGGTTGAAATCATTAAGGGATTAACTACTTCCGAAGAAACCAAGGCAACTATTCTTGAATTAACTGCAGCTCTCGGCAAGACTCCTGTAGAGGTTGCTGAAGCTCCTGGATTCGTAGTAAACAGAATTCTTATCCCTATGATTAACGAAGGTGTTGGAATCCTTGCTGACGGTGTTGCTGATGTTAAGGGCATCGACACAGCTATGAAGCTTGGTGCAAACCACCCGATGGGACCTCTGGAATTAGGTGACTTAATCGGACTTGACGTATGTCTGGCTATCATGGACGTTCTTTACAAAGAATACGGCGATCCTAAGTACAGAGCTCATACTCTTCTGAGAAAGATGGTAAGAGCAGGTAAGCTGGGAAGAAAGACAGGCGTAGGATTCTACGACTATACTAAATAATCTGATTTACTAATAAGGATGTATTAGGTTAGGATGTATTAGAGAAATCAAACAGTACATAAGGGCTGTCACACCTACGGCAGATAATGTCGGTGCGGCAGCCCTTTTTCTTAGAGTGCTTCGTATTCTTTTATAAAGTTTACAGTCAGATCGACTACCATTTCAAGGTCATCCATGTTCACTGTACCTACAGGTGAATGCATGTAACGCTGCGGAATTGAAATGCCGCCTGCCAGTACGCTGCGTCCGGCAAAGGCAGCCGACCATGCGTCTGTACCGCCTCCGGTCATGACTTCACGCTGGAAAGGAATTCCGTGTTTTCTGGCCACATCGATAAGCTTGTTGGTAAGCTTGCGAGGCACGTTGCTGCCGGTTGCACCCAGAATCGGATCCCAGTCATAGTACTTTATTGCAGGACCTTTGCCCATGAGGCAGGAAATTTTACTTTCTTCCACGCCTGGTGTGCCACCGGTCAATGTTACGTCAAGTGCGATATACAGATCGGGATCGGTGTTGGCCACAATTGGACCGCCGGCACGGATGCCAACCTCTTCCTGGGTGGAGCCAACCATGATTACCGTATATTCTGTTTCCACGCCCTGAAGTCTGCGGAGAGTTTCAACCATAACGGCACAGCCGGACCGGTTATCGATGGACTTGCCGGTGTAGTATTTTCCACCGTTAAGCACATAGCCCTCTCTGGCATATGTCATATAGCAGCCTACCTCCACGCCCAGAGCGCGGGTTTCCTCGGCACTGTCCGTTCCGAAGTCAATGAACAGGTCTTCAATTTTTATTACCTTTTCGTGATCCTCTTCTGTCATAATGTGTGCCGGTTTGGAGCCGGTCACTCCGTAGACGCGGCTTCCGTCGTCAGTAATTACGACCATATCCTGGTTGACTGCAGTCCGGTCATCGTGGTAGCCCACCGGCAGAAAACGTGCCAGACCATTAGGTTCTATGTAGTTTATAATAAATCCAATTTCGTCCATGTGGGCGGAAAAAACTATTTTTTTATCACGATTCTTACCGTACTTGATAAAGTACTGGTTCCCCATGGGGTCTGCTTTGTATTCGTCGTATAAGCCATCCATTTCCTGGCGGAGTACGGCGGCAACTGCTGTTTCGTCACCGGAAACACCGTATTCGTTATCCAGATGGATTAATGTGTTCAGCAATGTGCTGTTTGACATATTATCTTCTCCCTTCGAATTTTTTATTAATTTACATTACAAATCCGCATATCAGATACAGAATAACCGAGCCTATGGCTGCGATGGAAGCATACGGCAACGATGCAAACATCAGATCCATTGATTTGATTTCGCAGCCCTGCGAGCACATGATTACGCCGTCACCATACAGGCAGGTATTGCTTCCGAAGGCTGCTCCGGAGAATACTGCTGCAGAAGCCAGAATCGGATCTACACCCATAGCCTGTGCCAGAGGAATTACGATAGGCAGAATGATTGCAGCCAGATCCCAGAAACATCCGGTGGCATATGCATAGATTCCGCAAACGACGAATACCACTGCAGGCAGGAAAGCACCCTTCATAATCGGTTCGGTGATACTGATAACGTAGTCTGCCAGGCCGAGATCCAGATTCACAGACTGCACTGCGAATGCCAGTACTGTGAGGATCATAACGAAACTCATGCTTACTACACCGTCATAGCAGGCAGTTAAAAGTTCGGTGAACGTCATCTTCTTTTCAACAAGATACAATACCAAAGCCGTTATTACTCCTGCTGCGGAGCCGATCAGCACTTCGGTTCCCGCCAGAAGGGTTACCGCAATCATTACAATCAGCGGAATCAGGAAATTCCAAGGATGTGCGTTTTGAGTCTCCGCAATTGCCTCAGGTGATTCCCCGGCGATAAGCTCGCGTTCTGTTCCCCCGGGAATACATCTCCTGTTGCTTCGTATCTCGCATAGTCTTTTTTAATCTGTCCCATCTTAGGAATGATTCCGATGATCTGCAGAACGCAGACGATTACAGCTAGATATGCATAGAATGTGAAAGGCAATGCCTTCAGATATGCACCCATTCCGCTGCCGTTTACAGTTATGCCTTCGTTTTCCATCAGCATGGCGAAGTATGCTGCCCAAGAGGAGAGCGGAATAAGCAGGCAGACCGGAGCGGCCATTGTATTTACAACGTAGGCCAGTTGAGTTCTCGGCACACCGAGTCTGTCGGTGATACCCTTCATGGTCGTGCCTACAGCAAGATTGTTCAGATAGTCATCCAGGAAAATTATAATACCCAGAATGGCTGTTGCGAATAAAGATTGTTTTTTTGTCTTGACAAATTTCCCCGCCCAGATGCCGAAGTCCTTGACTGCATTTGATCGTTCAAACAAAACAATCAGCATGCCGAACATGGCTACAACAAGAACGATCCACTGGAAGCTCTCGTTGGTCATGGATGCGTAGATGTAGTTGAACCAGCTGTTGACAAATCCGTCGTTTGCGCCGGCCAGAATTACTGCACCTACGGTCAGACCGCATGTCATGGCGAAAAGTGTCTTTTTTGTTGTTACTGCTATTACCAGAATAACAAGAACCGGTAACAGACTGATGATACCATAACTATCCATTTTCCCTTTTACCTCCAAATGTGATTGACTATTGGTGTATCACAATGATTGGTGACATTCAAGGAATAAGGAGATAATATTTTGAAAATTCAGAAAACAGAAAGCCTGAACAATCCATGATGCTCCACTTTCTTTTTTTCTTGCTTTTTTCACGGCAAACGTATATTATATCTATGTGATTGTAATATTCTATTTTGAATTATTTTCTGCAATTAATCATTTCTGAAAATTTCTTAAGAAAGGTGCGGCCCCGTGTCTGGCCGCAAAGGTAATATGTTATGGAAGAAAAAAATCTGAACACAGCAGCAGATGAGGCTTTGGAAGCAGCTCAAACTGAAAAGGAAAATGTGACGGCGGCAGAAGGCGAAGAGGTTGAAGCAAAAGCGGAAACTGCGGAACGCCGTCAGAAGCAGGAACGTCCTGAGGTGGAAGGCATCCTTGAGATTCAGGAGGAAAACAATTTCGGTTTCCTCAGGTTTTCCAATTTCCTCACAAGCGATAAAGATATTTACGTTTCTCCTACACAGATCAGAAGGTTTAACCTGAAGACAGGTGACAAGATACGATGCATAACCAGACTTCCAAAGGAAGGCGAACGCTTCGGCGCTCTGCTCTACGTGCTGACAGTAAACGGAGACGAGCCGGGACGTGCCATCAGAAGACCGGACTTTGATGATTTGACTCCGGTTTTTCCTTATGAGAGACTGAGACTTGAGGATGGCACCCGTGACCTTTCCATGAGACTCATAGATATAGTGGCACCTATAGGCAAAGGTCAGAGAGGACTCATAGTGGCGCCGCCAAAGGCTGGCAAGACGGTACTCCTGAAAAAAGTAGCCAATGCTATCGAGAAGAATTACCCTGATGTAGAGCTTATAGTCCTTCTTGTAGATGAAAGACCTGAGGAGGTTACGGATATGAAACGCTCACTCATCGGGGGAGAGGTTATATATTCCACCTTTGATGAGCTTCCGGCTCACCATGTAAAGGTGGCGGAAATGGTGCTGGCACGCGCACAGAGACTGGTTGAACACGGCAAAGATGTGGTAATATTACTAGACAGCATAACGAGGCTGGCAAGAGCATATAACATGGTGGTTCCTGCATCAGGAAGAACCCTTTCGGGAGGTCTCGATCCGGGAGCACTGCATAGACCTAAAAAGTTTTTCGGCGCAGCCAGAAAGATGGAAGAAGGCGGTTCTATCACTATCCTGGCTACGGCTCTGGTGGAGACAGGCAGCCGTATGGACGAAGTTATTTTCGAGGAGTTCAAGGGCACCGGCAACATGGAACTGCATCTTGATCGTAAGCTTTCTGAAAAGAGGATTTTTCCTGCCATCAGCCTGAATAAGTCGGGCACACGTCGTGAGGACCTGCTCATGGATCAGGATGAACTGGAGGCAATCTGGGCAATGCGCCGTGCCATGGCTAACAGGCCGCCTGCCGACGTTACCGAGGAAATCATAGAGAATCTGGCACATACCAGAAGTAATAAAGATTTTATACAGATAATCAAAAAAGTTTTGATAGAAGACTAAGAGGACCAGAATATGGATTTAAACAGAATTTTCTTAAAGGGCGCATGCCCTACATCAATAGGCGGACAGGCCATAATGGAAGGTATCATGATGAGAGGTCCTAAGAGGACAGCCATCGCAATCAGACTTCCTAACGGCAAGATCCACATGAAAACTCAGCCTACACCTCAGGGCAGCAAGTGGGGTAAAATCCCGCTGATCAGAGGAGTAGTCAATTTCGTGGCGTCACTGGTGTACGGCACCAAGGTGCTCATGTATTCGGCTGACGTGCTTGAGGCCAACTATCCGGAGGAATACGAAAAGGACAAGTTTGACGTCTGGGTAGAAGAAAAGTTAGGCAAGGAAAAAGCCTGGAACATCCTCATGGTGCTTTCCGTGGTGCTTGCCCTGGTTATGTCGGTGGGAATTTTCATGCTGCTGCCCACAGTGGTAGTGGGATGGGTGGCGCATCTTACTGACAGCGTACTTGTGCTCAACCTTATTGAAGGACTGGCGCGAATCCTTATTTTTGTACTGTATTTATGGCTGATTTCTATGATGAAGGATATCAAGACGGTATTCCAGTATCACGGAGCAGAGCATAAGACCATCCACTGTTTCGAGAACAACATGGAACTGACACCGGAAAACGCTCAGAGCTTTTACACCCTGCATCCTCGCTGCGGAACCAGCTTTATGGTTTTCGTAATGCTTATTGCGGTGCTGGTACACGCTTTCATGGGCTGGCCTAACGTATGGCTGCGTATAATCACCAGAATACTGGTATTGCCGGTAATAGCAGGACTTTCTTATGAGCTGCTCAAGTGGGCGGGAAGAAGCGACAACTGGCTTGTAAAGTTTCTTAGCCTGCCGGGCATCTATCTGCAGAAGCTGACTACCAAGGAGCCGACTTTAGAGCAGCTGGAGGTAGCTATTGCTGCAGTAAAGGCTGTTCTCAACGACGGAGACGATGTGCCGTATTTCGAGGGCATATGTGATAAAGAGGGAAAACCTGTGGAAGGCGAGGTAGAATACTATGAGCCTGCCAATTAAGGAACTGATAAGTATAGGGACAAAGCAGCTTCGTGATGCGGGAGTTGCCGATGCTGAAATAGATGCAAAGGAGCTTTACTGCTACATGCGGGGTATGGACCGGACGGCACTGATGCTAAGATGGCAGGAGGTTATGCAGGATAACCAGTGCGAGGCGTATTTTAATCTTATTGAACGCCGTGCCTCCAGAGTGCCACTGCAGCACATAACCGGCAGGCAGGAGTTCATGGGGTTACCCTTTGAAGTCAATGAAAAGGTGCTGATACCGAGGCAGGATACAGAGACCATGGTGGAGGATGCTCTGGAACTCATGGAAAAAGGAACCCTCAGAGGGCAGGAATATACTGACGGCCTTAAAAGAGGCGGAGATATCCTTGACCTGTGCTGCGGCAGCGGGGCTATCGGAATTTCCATAGCAAAGCTGGCCAAAGGAGCCCATGTCACCTGTTCTGACCTGAGCAAAGATGCTCTTGAGGTGGCAGACAGAAATGCCCGCCTTAATGACTGTAAATCCGTAAAATTCACAGAAAGCGATATGTTTGCTGCTTTCTGCGGAAGGCTTGGAAAGAAAAAGTTCAATCTGATAATTTCCAATCCGCCTTACATACCGCCGTCGGTTATCGAGGGACTGGAGCCGGAGGTACGTGACCACGAGCCTATGATGGCTCTGGACGGAGGGGCAGACGGACTTGACTTTTACAGAATAATTGCCCAGCATGCGCCGGAGCACCTTAAAAAAGGCGGCGTGCTCATGCTGGAAATCGGATTTGACCAGAAGGATGCAGTGAAGGGGCTGCTTCAGGAAACGGGACGATTTGAGAAAATTATCGGTCTTACGGACTTGACGGGAAAAGACAGGATTGTCTGTGCTGTACTATCAAAAAATTCTCAAAAAACCGCTTGATTTATGCATTTTCTTGTGATATAGTATAAGGGCTGTAATGGATTTTGCGGCAGAATATTAAATTATGCCGGGCACGGGCCTGAGCAGGAAAGGAAACGAACATGAAGGAAGGAATCCATCCTGATTATAAGGAATGTAAAGTAACTTGCGCATGTGGTAACACTTTCGTTACTAGATCAACTAAGGAAGAATTAAGACTTGACGTATGCTCAGCTTGTCACCCGTTCTTCACTGGTCAGCAGAAGTTCATCAACAGAGGCGGCCGTGTTGAAAAGTTCAAGAACAAATACAACATGGATTAATCATTACATCCGAAATAATCGCGAAAAACAGAGCCGGAATCAAAATTCCGGCTTTCTTTATGACTGAATTTATGGTAAAATAATAGTTTAGAAAACGGAGGATATAAACATGTTTGACAAACTGGATTTCATACTTGAGAAATACGAGGAGCTTTCCCTGAAAGTATCAGACCCGGACATCATAAACAATCAGCCCCTCTGGCAGAAGCACATCAAAGAAATGGGCGAAATGGAGCCGATTGTAAACAAATACAAAGAATACAAAAAAGCCAAGGAGAGCATTGCCGAGGCCAAGGAAATGCTGGAAATGGGCGATGAGGAATTGAAAGAGCTGGCCAAGATGGAAATTGCAGAACTGGAAGATCAGATTCCAGCCATGGAAGACGAGCTTAAGGTGCTTCTCCTCCCAAAGGATCCTAACGATGAAAAGAACGTAATTCTGGAAATCAGAGCTGGTACAGGCGGCGAAGAGGCTGCGTTGTTTGCTCAGGATCTTCTCAGAATGTATTTAAGATATGCAGAAAGACGCGGCTGGAAAGCTGAAATCATGGATGCCAACGATACAGGCATTGGCGGAATTAAGGAAGCGAGTGTGCTCATAAAAGGTAAGGGCGCATATTCAAGGATGAAATATGAAAGCGGAACTCACAGGGTTCAACGCGTGCCTGAGACTGAAAGTTCCGGCAGAATACACACCTCAGCTGCTACAGTGGCTGTGCTTCCTGAGGTTGATGATGTTGAAGTTGAGATTAACCCTAATGATGTGAGAGTAGACGTTTACCGTTCATCAGGTAATGGCGGACAGTGCGTAAACACCACCGACTCCGCAGTAAGACTTACACACATTCCGACAGGACTGGTGGTAACCTGTCAGGACGAAAAATCACAGATTAAGAATAAGGATAAGGCATTTAAGGTCCTGCGTTCAAGACTTTACGACATGAAGCTGCAGGAACAGAATGCTGAAATTTCAGCAGAAAGAAGAAGTCAGGTGGGCTCAGGAGACAGAAGTGAGCGTATCAGAACATATAACTTCCCTCAAGGAAGAGTTACCGATCATAGAATAGGTATGACTATCTACAAGCTGGACAGCTTCCTTGACGGAGAAATTGACGAAATCGTTGACGGTCTTATCACAAGCGATCAGGCCGAAAAGATGAAAGGATTTTGATATTGGAAACGAGGATTTTAGGTACAAGTGAAGAGGATATAGAGCGGGCGGCGGAGATAATCAGGCAAGGAGGCCTTGTGGCCTTTCCTACAGAAACTGTATACGGACTCGGGGCGGATGCTCTTAATCCCGAGGCCGTAGGAAAAGTATATGCAGCTAAGGGCAGACCTTCGGACAATCCCATGATTGTGCATATATCGTCTAAAGACGATTTGACTCGTCTGACCTTTGAAATCACTGAAGACATGAAAAAGCTGGCCGATGTTTTCTGGCCGGGCCCTCTCACCATGGTAGTTCCTGCAAGACCTGTAGTGCCAAAGGTTACCACGGGAGGGCTGGACACGGTAGCAGTGAGAATGCCGTCGGATCTGACTGCAGCATCTCTGATAACAGCATCGGGAGTTCCTATTGCAGCACCTAGCGCAAACCTTTCGGGAAAGCCAAGCCCGACTACGGCAAGACATGTCATCGATGACCTTGACGGGAGAATCGATGCCATCATAGAAGGAGGCGATTGTCAGGTTGGCATAGAGTCAACGGTAGTTGATATGACCGGAAGTGTACCAGCTGTTTTGAGACCCGGGATTATAACACAGGAGCAGCTTTCTTCGGCTTTGGGAAAGACAGTTGAACTGGATCCGGTTTTGCTGACAAAACCCGAAATCAAACGGGGAGAGGGACTGCTGGAGACCGATGGAGATTTCAAGCCAAAGTCTCCGGGAATGAAATACAAACATTATGCTCCTAAGGCGGAAATGATAATATATAAAGGCGACAGAGAAAAAGCGGCCCTGGCCATGGCCGAGGAAAAGCTCCGCAGAGTGGAGTGCGGTCAGAAGGTGGAAATAATCATCTACGATGACGAAGAACCTGAGAAAGCGGCCAGAGAATTTTTTGCCAAGCTGAGAGCCTGTGACAAGGCTGGAGTAGATGTGATTCTGGCGGCAGCTCTTAAGGAAGACGGTGTGGGTTTTGCCGTGATGAACAGAATGTTTAAATCGGCTGGATATAATATAGTAGAGGTATAAGAACATGCGGCGCAAGACGCCTGCAGACCGGAGGTAAACATGTTAAAAATAGCAGTAGCCAGCGACCATGGCGGTTTCGCACTTAAAGAAAAGGTAAAAGAGCACCTGGTGCAGAGAGGCTTTGAGGTAGATGATCTGGGAACCCATTCCGAGGAGTCGGTGGATTACCCTGTTTACGGAAAGGCCTGCGGAGAGGCTGTAGCTTCGGGAAAGGCTGACCTGGGCGTAGTTGTATGCGGAACAGGCATAGGCATTTCCATAGCGGCAAACAAGGTTAAAGGCATAAGATGCGGACTCTGCACATCTGTGGAGATGGCACATCTGACCAAGCAGCATAACAATGCCAACATACTGGCTCTGGGAGGCAGAACCACAGAACCTGAACTGGCTCTGAAGATAGTTGACGAATGGCTGGATACAGAGTTTGAAGGCGGCCGCCATCAGCGCAGAGTGGACATGCTGGACCAGATGTAGCTGATAATATTAATTAAATATAAAGTAAAAAATAAGGAGAAAGTGAAATGGGTAAAGTACACGTATTTGATCATCCGTTAATTCAGCATAAGACTGCTTTGATGAGAAAAACATCCACAAGCGTCAAGGAATTCAGAGAACTGGCTAAGGAAGTAGCTATGCTCATGGGATATGAAGCGACGAGAAATCTGCCGCTCAAAGAGGTGGAAATTGAAACTCCTATCTGTACTGCCAAGATGAAAATGCTGGATGGCGAGGACATTGCAATCGTTCCTATTTTAAGAGCCGGACTGGGATTCGTAGACGGGATGCTGGCGCTGGTTCCTAATGCCAAGGTTGGTCACGTAGGCTTATACAGAGACCCTGAAACCCATAAACCGGTGGAATACTACTGCAAGCTTCCTGTTGACATCGAAAAGAGAAAGATTTTTGTAGTTGACCCTATGCTTGCTACAGGCGGAAGTGCTGCAGCAGCTATCGATTTTATCAAGCAGAGAGGCGGCAGGGACATTGTTTTCATGTGCCTTATCGCTGCTCCTGAGGGTATCGAAGTGCTGCAGAACGCTCATCCTGATGTTGATATATATATCGCTGCCAAGGACGAAAAGCTCAATGAAAACGCATACATCGTTCCGGGACTGGGCGATGCCGGTGACAGATTATACGGTACTAAATAAAGATAATTCGGAGGACAGAAAAAATGGATTTTAATTTTATACCGGATACCGTAAGCAAGTACGACAACGTTTACGATGTTCTGAAGGAAAGAGGATTTATAGAACAGTGTACTGATGAGGATAAGGTTCGTGAGCTTCTGCAGAATGAAAAGGTAAAGTTCTACATCGGCTTCGACCCGACAGCTGACTGTCTCCATGTGGGACATTTCATGCAGGTTATCATCATGATGTACATGCAGAAATTCGGACATACACCGGTAGTTCTCATCGGCGGCGGCACAGGCATGGTTGGGGACCCTTCCGGCAGAAGCGATATGCGTCAGATGATGACTGTAGAAACCATAGAACATAACTGCGAACAGTTCAAAAAACTCTTTGACAAATTCCTGGATTTTGATGACGAGTGGAAATATGAGGGAAACAACGGCGTTTATGAGCCGGGGCACCAGAACAGGGAGCCTGAGCCGGGAAAAGCCGTTGCAGTCAACAATGCACGCTGGATCAGACCCCTCAGCTATATAGATTTCATGAGAGAAATCGGTTCATGCTTTAACGTGAACACTATGCTCAGAGCTGAGTGCTTCAAGCAGAGAATGGAGCGCGAAGGCGGACTTACAATACTTGAACTTGGATACATGCTTCTCCAGTCCTACGACTTCATGGTAATGGCCCGTGACTTCGACGTTAAGATTCAGTTCGGTGGCAACGACCAGTGGTCAAACATCATCGGCGGCGTGGATCTGACCAGAAAGAAGACCGGCAAAGAAGTTTACGGCATGACCTTCTCCCTCCTTACCAACTCAGAAGGAAAGAAGATGGGCAAGACTGCCAAGGGAGCTCTCTGGCTCAGCCCTGAAAAGACAAGCCCGTATGAGTTCTTCCAGTACTGGAGAAATGTAGCAGACGCAGACGTGAATAAGTGCCTGAGAATGCTCACTTTCCTCCCTATGGACGAGGTTGAAAGACTTTCTGCTCTTGAAGGCGCAGAAATCAACAAAGCTAAGGAAATTCTCGCTTATGAGGTTACCAAACTGGTTCACGGCGAAGAAGAAGCGAAGAAGGCTCTGGACGGAGCACGCGCAGCATTTGCAGGCGGCGGTTCCATGGACAATGTGCCGACAAAGAAAATGCCTCGCGCAGAGTTCGAAGGCGAAGGAAAAGGAATTGTTACCCTTATTAAGGAACTGGGACTGGTTCCTAACACCAGTGAAGGCTTCAGAACCATCGAGCAGGGCGGCCTGACTGTCGCCGGAAACAAGGTAACGGACGGCAAGCTCAAGGTAACAGTGGACATGTTCGATGAGGACGGCAAGCTGCTGATTCAGAAAGGCAAGAAGAAGTTCCAGATGGTTGAGCTGGATTAATGGCTGAGTTTAGCCGGTGATCAGGTTAGTGCCGGATTTAAGGCGGCATCGACGCAATCGGACCAAATGGAGCACATAAAACAGGTTGAATAGCAAAATTCCCCCAAAATTGTGTGAAGAAACACGATTTGCTGGGGGAATTTTTGATTTTTAAGGCTGTTTTGGTCACTAGACAATCGGCAGTACCACTCCATAGAACACACCGCCAAGCGCACCGCAGATTATCAGTGTAATAATCGGATTGACCTTGAATTTCCATACAAGCAGCAAGGCAATACCGAAGAACAGCAGGCTGTAAAGGCTGGTGATTGAGATTTCTGCTACGGAAAGACATGAAGCCGCAATGAGCCCTATAACTGCAGGACGTATTCCGGCAAGGGCATTCTGCAAGTATTTATTCCCCTTGAATTTTGAGAAATAAAAAGAAACAATAAGTGAAAGCGTAACCGGTATGGCAATAGTGCAAAGAGTGCACATGATGCCGCCCCATACGCCGAACATGTTATAACCTACGAAAGTAGCTGAATTTACCGCTATAGGTCCGGGGGTCATTTCGGCGATTGCGACGATATCAACAAACTGCTCCGGTGAGATCCATCCGTTTGCCTCTACGATTTCACGCTGAATAAAGGAAAGAACAGCGTATCCTCCACCGAAAGAAAAAGCACCAATTTTTAAAAAGGCGAAGGCAACCTTTAGTGCGAGATATGGCATGCTATTCACCTTCCTTTCCTGATTTTGCAGTCCTGGAGGCACTATGAGCATCAACTGCTTTTACCACAGTTCCGCGGATGAAGAGTCCGTAAAGGGCTGCGGCAATTACAACAACGATAGGGTGAAGCCCTAACACAGCGATGGCGGCTAAAGCAGCCAGTGCAATAAGCCAGTTGAAGTATTCTTTTATCTTTGCTGATTTTGCGAGCTTGATAACTGCATAAAGAATCAGGGCCACTACAGCAGGACGTATGCCGTCAAAGATATACTGCACCATCGGGTATTCGGTCAGATTGCTGAAAATCACGGCCACTGCAAGTATAATTATAACACTTGGCGAAGCGGCGCCGAGGACTGCCGCCAGGGCACCTTTTACTTTACATACGCGGTAACCTACGAAGGTGGCTGCGTTGATGGCAAGAGGTCCGGGCAGACTGTTTGTAAGGGAAATGGCATCGAGAAATTCCTCGTCATCCATCCAGCCTTTGGTTTCCACCACTTCTTTTTGTATTATGGGCAGCATGGCGTAGCCGCCGCCTATTGTAAACAGTCCTATTTTAAAGAAGACTGCAAAGATTTCCAAAAGTCGCTTCAATTTTTTCTCCTTTGTTACGATATAGACGTGCCGCTGATGGCGGTTTTATTTAATTTTACCCTCAAGAGGTGTATATATCAAGTAAATATCCGGTAAAAGACGAAGAGAAAATAAGAAAGAATTTTTAAATTCTAAAAAAATAAACCTAAAACTCCTCTAATCGCTGAAAAAATAATAAAATGGTTTATTTTCGAAGAGTGATATTTAAGTTAAGGGAGGATTAATTGGCGAAAAGTAAACCATCTGAATCGGTAAACCGTTGAAACAACGAATTAGATGGTTTACTTTTGTTGTCATATGGGAAATCTGGCGGTGCATTATCTATAAAAAAGTAAACCATACTAATCTGCAAACTGTTGAAAATGAGAAGCAAAAGGGTTATTCCTCGTGAAGCATAATTGATTTACGCCACAGACTGCGAAAGAAGCCAAAAACATTTCAAAAATTCGGCCGCTTTCCAAAAAAGTCCTTGCAATTGCAAGGCTTAGGCTATATAATATTATCGCACGTTTGTGCGCAGGACGGGCGCAGGATGGGAATCCGTCCGGGACCCGAAACTAAAAGTTTTTAGTATATCGAAACAGATTCCGCTGTCCGCAAGCAGCTGAATCCCAGTAGACAAGGCCGAAACAGTTTGTTGGGCCAATGCTTGGCAAACCCAGTAGGTAGAAAGGAAAAAGAATGAAATCATTTATCGCAAAACCTGCAGAAGTAGAACGTAAATGGTACGTTGTCGATGCAGAAGGCAAGACTTTAGGCAGACTTGCATCAGAAGTTGCTTCAATCCTTCGCGGAAAGAAGAAGCCGACTTACACACCTCACGTTGACTGTGGTGACTATGTAATCGTTATCAACGCTGAAAAGGTTGAGGTTACAGGAAAGAAGAGAAAAGAAAAGATCTACAAGAGACACACTGGATATCCAGGTGGATTAAGAGAGATCACCTTCGAAAAACTTCAGGCAAAGAAGCCGGAAGAAATCATCAGACACGCTGTAAAAGGCATGCTTCCTGATGGAAAGCTTGGCAGACAGATGTTCAAGAAGTTAAAGGTTTATGCAGGCCCTGAGCATGCTCATGCTGCACAGAAACCGGAAACATGGGAATTCTAAGGAAAGGGAGGAATAGACAATGGCAAAGATGCAGTATCAAGGAACAGGCAGAAGAAAAAGTTCAGTTGCTAGAGTTAGATTAATCCCTGGAACTGGAAAGATCACTGTTAACAAGAAAGATTTAGAAGATTACTTCGGAATGGAAATCGTTAAGAGAGAGGTAAAGAGACCTTTCGAAATCGCCGGATGTGAAGGCAAGTTTGACGTAATCGCTACTGTAACAGGCGGCGGATTCACAGGTCAGGCAGGTGCTTTAAGACACGGTATTTCAAGAGCTCTCTGCGCAGCTGACAAGGAAGCTTACAGAGCTCCTCTTAAGGCAGCAGGCTTCTTAACAAGAGACCCGAGAATGAAGGAAAGAAAGAAGTACGGATTAAAGAAAGCAAGAAGAGCAAGCCAGTTCTCAAAGAGATAATCAGCGGGCTTGGCACTTTCGAAAGACAGACTTCGAAAACTTCAAACGAAGATACAAAGAGAGATGCTTCAGATGCGAGGCATCTCTTTTTTCATAGGATTTATATATGTTTTCTAAGCCATTAAAAATCCTGCAGCCAGATATCCTGCCAAAGTGAGCACTGCCACTCCTATGGCATAAGGGGCAGCTGTTTTGATTATCCGCATATTGGACACTCCGCTGCCTGCCGAGGTCATAAACACGGAATCCGCATAGAAGCAGCAGCTGTAGCCAAGAGTAACCGCACTCATTATAGCTGCGATGACCAGTTTCACAGGAACGCCGGTAGCCATTGCAACCGGAATAAATATTGGAATTACGATTATCTGCATTACCCAGCATCCGCCTGTAGCAAAGGTAGTGAAGCCTACCAGGATAAAAGCGGCAGCGGGGAGAACCCAGCCCGGAACAGAGGTTCCTGCAGAACCGATCAGCAAATCGAAAAGACCCAGATCCTGATTGGCTTTGCTCAGCATAAATCCGAAGCAGATTACTATGGCCAAGGTGGTCATGGATTTGGCACCGTCGAAGAAATGCTCCAGGAACTCCGATACGCTCATCAGCTTTTGGGAAATATATAAAATGAACTGAGCGGCAACGGCTAAAAAGATGCCGTGAATCAGGTCGTTGTCAAATATTAGAACGCCGGCAACAAGAATTACTATGGGAATGATGGCGTTAAGTGCAGAGGATGGTTTTGTTTCCTGAGGCATTTCAATTTCTACCAGGGATTTTGATTGTTCCTCATCAAGGAGTGCAGGGCCTCCTTCGGCAACTCTTTCGTATGAATGCTTCAGTGTGCCCAGCTTAGGGAAAATTCCCAAGGCTAGCAGGAAAAGCAGACAGAACATCAGAACCGGATAAAACATGAAGGGTATAGAGCTTATGTAATCGTCGAAGGTAAGTCCGAAGTCGGAGAGCAGTCCCACGGTAAATGCCACCCAGCTTGAAAACGGTACAAGTACGCAGAGACAGCAGCCTACGGCATTGGCCTGAAAAGCCAGATGCTCCCTGGGTATTCCGTTTCTGTCAGTAGTTCCTTTGAGAGCAAAGGTTACAGCAAGCACGCTGAGATACTCATCTACAAACATGATGATGGACATCAGCATAGCCAGGAGAAGAGGCCTTCTTGGACCGGAAGCCAGCCTGGAGGCCATATCGTTGAACCCGGACAGTGCGCCGGACTCCTGCAGGAGCTTAATCATTCCTCCGAAGCCCACCAGAATATAAGATGACAGAACATTCGAAATAAAAGATGTTTTATATCACTGGTTGACTTTTTACGGTAGTTAGCGTATACTAACCGTAGTAAAAGGAGATTTGTAAATGACGCTGAAAGATTTAAAAATAGGACAGACCGCCGTTATCACTCAGGTAGGCGGAGAAGGCTCTCTCAGGCAGCATTTCCTCGATATGGGAGTGATACCGGGAGCAGAAGTAACACTGGTAAAATACGCTCCTATGGGAGACCCTATGGAGCTTCTTATACACGGATATGAACTGACACTCAGGCTGGCTGATGCGGAGAAAATAGAGATTGCAAACGCCCATCAGGCTGCGGAGAAACCGGACAAGGCAGAAACGGAAGACCAGCAGCTGAGCCGTAAGGGCGGAGTAAAGCAGGCTGCAAAAAAGGCTGAGCATCCGGGCCTGGGCGAGGGTGGTAAGTACCACACCAAGGCAGATGAAAACCCGCTGCCTAAAGGCACGAAGCTGACCTTTGCACTTGCAGGCAACCAGAACTGCGGCAAGACTACGCTGTTCAACCAGCTTACAGGCTCCAACCAGCATGTGGGAAACTTTCCGGGAGTAACGGTAGATCAGAAAAGCGGCTCCATCAGAAATCATCCGGAGACACTGGTGACAGACCTTCCGGGCATCTACTCCCTTTCACCCTACACCAGCGAGGAGATAGTGTCGAGACAGTTCATTCTCAACGAGAAGCCGACATGCATCATCAACATAGTGGATGCCACCAATATCGAAAGAAACCTTTATCTGACCATGCAGCTCATGGAGCTGGACACGCCGGTGGTACTGGCGCTGAACATGATGGACGAGGTACGCGGCAACGGCGGAACTATACATATAAACGAAATGGAAAACATGCTGGGCATACCTGTGGTGCCTATTTCGGCCGCAAAGAATGAAGGTATCGACGAACTTGTAGGACATGCTCTGCATATCGCTCAGTATCAGGAAAAGCCGGGCAGAACCGATTTCTGTGACAAAGACGAAAACGGGGGCGCAGTTCACAGGTGCCTTCACGGTATAATGCACCTGATTGAGGATCATGCAAAACTGGCTGGCATACCTTCCAGATTTGCAGCGGCCAAACTGGTTGAAGGCGATCCGCTGGTACTGGAGGCTCTTAAACTTTCGGAAAACGAAAAGGATATGCTGGAGCACATCATCTGCCAGATGGAAGAGGAAAGAGGTCTGGACAGATCTGCAGCCATCGCGGATATGAGATTCGGCTTCATACAGAAGCTTTGCCATGAGACGGTGGTAAAGCCTCACGAAAGCAAGGAACATGAAAGAAGCAGGACCATTGACCGGATACTCACAGGTAAGTATACTGCCATTCCGGCATTTATCGGCATCATGGCAATGGTATTCTGGCTTACCTTTAATGTCATAGGTGCCTGGCTTCAAGGGTTGCTGGAACAGGGAATCGAATCTCTCACGGACATTGTGGATGGAGCTCTGACTGCCTGGGGTGTGAGCCCGCTGCTGCACTCCCTTGTAATCGACGGAATATTTAACGGCATCGGAAGCGTGCTGAGTTTCCTGCCTATCATAGTAACGCTGTTTTTCTTCCTGTCACTGTTGGAGGACAGCGGATATATGGCCAGAATCGCCTTTGTAATGGACAAGCTGCTGCGAAAGATAGGGCTTTCTGGGCGTTCTATAGTGCCTATGCTCATAGGCTTCGGCTGTACCGTACCAGGGGTTATGGCCAGCAGGACTCTGCCTTCGGAAAGAGACCGTAAGCTGACCATAATGATGACACCTTTTATGAGCTGTACGGCCAAGCTGCCGATTTACGGATTTTTCACGGCGGCATTTTTCCCGGGAAAGGGAGCTGTCGTCATGGTGGCACTGTATTTTCTGGGCATAATAATCGGTATTCTCTGTGCCCTGATTTCCAAAGGAACCATGTTTAAGGGCGAGGCGGTACCTTTTGTAATGGAACTGCCTAATTACAGGATGCCCGGTGCCAAGAATGTGGCCATGCTTCTTTGGGATAAAGCCAGAGACTTCCTGCAGAGGGCCTTTACAGTTATTTTCATAGCGGCAATTGTGGTATGGTTCCTTCAGACATTTGATTTCAGACTTAATATTGTGAGTGATTCCCATGACAGCATGCTGGCTGTAATTGCGGGATTCATTGCACCGGCATTTGCACCTCTGGGCTTCGGCGACTGGAGGATTTCTACATCACTTATGGCAGGATTTATGGCCAAGGAAAGCGTGGTTTCCACTCTTACGGTACTGCTGGGCGGTACAGATGAAATCACCGCAATACTGACGCCGCTGGCATCCGCTTCACTGCTGGTATTCTGCCTGCTTTACACTCCTTGCATTGCAGCAATCGCTTCAATTAAGCGTGAACTGGGCGGTAAATGGGCCGTAGGAATAGTGGTGTGGCAGTGTGCAGTGGCATGGGCGGCAGCGCTTGTTGTAAGGCTTATAGGACTGGCATTAGGGGCAGTTTAAAATTGGATAAAACGTAAGGGCAGTCTATTGGAGGAGAGATTATGAAAACAATTAAAAGAATTTTGAGCATTATTCTGATAGTTGCAATAGCGGCAGTTGCGCTGGTCATCTGGCAGGGGTATGAGATGTACAGCGATGCAGTGGCAAAAGTTTCTGTAGAGGAAAAGGCTGCGGAAATCATGAAACAAGACCATTACACCACCTATGAGGAACTGCCGGAGACCTATGTGAAGGCTGTAATCGCCGCAGAGGACCGCAGGTTTCAATACCACAAGGGATTTGACATTATATCAACGGCAAGAGCAGCCTGGCGTAATTTTAAGAGCAAGGAAATTGTGGAGGGCGGCAGCACTATAACTCAGCAGCTGGGGAGAATCATGTACTTTTCTCAGGAAAAGAAGTACAGCCGTAAGGTGGCAGAGGTACTTGTGGCCGGACGCATTGAAGAACTATACGATAAGGATGAGATATTCGAACTTTATGTAAATACTATATATTTCGGCTCGGGATACTATAATGTTTACGATGCCAGCATGGGCTATTTCGGCAAGAAACCTGCTGATATGAACGATTATGAGTGCACCATGCTTGCGGGAATTCCTAATGCACCGTCAGTGTATTCGCCGGATGTCAATCCGACACTGGCAGAGCAGCGCAGGCAGCAGGTGCTGACCTGTATGGCTGAAGCAGGGTATATCCAGCCGGGGGATATAGAATAACAGGGAAATAAAAATCGAGACCATATTAAACGGCCCCGATATTTTTTATACAGCCATGGCAATCTTAAGCGTTTCTGATTGTGCTGATGCACTTTTCAAAGTCTGCCTTATCCCATACAACAGGCACAGGATAGAGAGGATTTGCTTCCTTCATGGCCCACGCTATAATCTGAGGGACATCTTCGTCCTTTATCACATCAAGACCTGCAGGAATATTCATTTTAGCCTTAAGCTCTTCAATCCAGCTGATGAATTTCTCTGCTTTTTCGGCATCGTTGGCGCCTGTCATTCCACAGACCTCAGCCAGACGGGCCAGTCTCTCGTGAGCAGCCGAACCAAACTGCCTCATTACATGAGGAAGAATTACGGACATTGCCAGGCCGTGAGGTGTTCCGTAAAGCCCACCCAGGGTGTGACCGATAGCGTGGACATAGCCTACGCAGCCTCTTGTAAAGGCACGGCCGGCATAGAAGGCGGCCTTCTGCATGTTCTGACGCGCCTCAAGATTACTGCCGTCACAGTACGCTGTGTAAAGATTATCATAAATAAGCTTTACAGCATCTTCTGCCAGCTTCTTTTCCAGCTTGCTGTTATATGTATTGTTTGTGTAGCATTCTACTGCGTGACAGAGGGCATCCATTCCTGTGGTGGACGTTACCTTTGGCGGAAGACCGACGGTCAGTTCAGGATCCAGAACTGCATATTTAGGCATGAGACTGGTATCGTTCATAGATGCCTTGTGGTGAGTCTTTTCGTTGGTTATTACTGCAGCGACAGTGGTTTCCGAACCTGTGCCGGCAGTGGTAGGTACTGCGAAGATAGTAGGAATTCTGTGAAGAACTTTGAAGAGTCCCTGAAGCTGTTCTACTGTCTTGCCTTTCTTTACGGCCATAGCTCCGATGCCTTTGCAGCAGTCCATAGGAGAGCCGCCTCCAAAAGCCACCATAGCCTGACAGCCGCTTTCTCTGAAAAGCTTCAGGCCCTCGTTTACATTTCTGTCAGTAGGATTGGGCTGAACGCCATCGTAAACTACATATTCAATTCCGGCTGCATCCATGGCATCAAGCATGCCCTTAGGCAGCCCCAGATCCATGAGGACTTTATCTGTTACAACCAGTACCTTGTTATATCCTTTTTTCCTGATAAGTTCGGGCAGCTGTTTTACCGCACCGGCACCTTCAAGAGTTTCCGGCATTCCCCACGGAATCAGGTACATGCCGATTTTAAATACAGCCTGATAAATTCTGCAATACATCTTTCCCATAATTTTTCCTCCTTTAGAAGTGTACTGCGTCAATAGGACATACCTTGGCGCATATTCTGCAATCTATGCAATCCTCCGGCCTTGCAAGCCGGGCTATTGTATTGATGTCACCGTGGAACTTTGGAGCCTCGATTTCGAGGCAGTTCTCAGGACAGTTCTCTACGCAGACGCTGCAGCCGACACATATGGCTTCATCAAAGGCCGGTTTTTTCCAGTCTGTTTTTGGAATCTTCACAGTTTCATGTCCCTGGCTGCTGCGGATAGCTCCAAAAGCGCACAGCTTGCCGCAAAGCCCGCAATCGATGCATTTTTCCGGGTCGATGGTGTGAACTTCCTTGAGATTACCCGAAATGGCTCCCACAGGACAGCTTTTGGCACAAAGCCGGCAGCCTGCGCAGCACGAAATTATTTTATATGACAATTTAAAGCACCTCCCGATAATCAGCCGCCGCCGGACGGTGCGAGAAATACCAGTTCATCGCCGTCACTGACCTTGGCTGAGATTTTTGCCTGTTTACCGTTGAGCATAATTACGCAGTTTTTGTATTCTGCCAATGTCATGCCTGTGGCTTCTGCCATGAGGGCGCAGGCTTCTTTTACGGTTTTGATATTTTGAGAGTCGGCTTCAAGACCCTTGCATCCCGTTTTAAGGCGAAGGGAGCCGAACAGTTTAATCTTAATCACCTGGATGCACCTCCTGACGATGACCTGAATTCTTCGCAGGTCACTTTATAGCTGTCCAGCTTGTCGAGACCCAGCTTGCGCAGAGTCTTAGGAGTAGGTATGCCATCATCGCTCCAGCCCCTTGCGTGGTAATATACATTTTTCATTCTTTCCAGAGGTACCTTGGTGGACTCATCGCCTTCTACCTGAGGCACATCGGTGAGCCTTGAAGGGAGAGAGTCATCCTTGCGGCTGATACCGAAGCGGGAGTTTATGTGCCTCTCAAGGGTATAGCCTCGTTTGCCCGCCTTGAAGAAGGAACCGAAGGTTACAGGCATTCCGGTCACAAGATGAAGTGCTTTGGACTGATTGAATATCAAAGGCAGATGGAAACATACCATGCCTGGGAATTTATTAAGCAGTCTGAGAACAGGGCCCAGTACCGGCACAGCCTTGCAGAAAAGCCTGGTGTACCAGCTGTGAGGGTGGCTGATCAGTGGAGGCGGGAAGAATGCGTATGTAGTGAACAGGCATTGCCCGCAGGAGGATACACCCTCCATCAGATCCTGGAATATTACTGTAAAGTCAGGCTTGCCGTGAGGTGTCTGTGAGTTGACATTAAGGCTGAGTCCTTCTATCAGCACCATGTATCCTCCGTTCAGGTGGCAGCCGCCTCTGTTGGATACGGCATATCCCAGTCCCAGACCTACAGATCTTCTGGGCTCATAGGCAGCCAGCTCCATTCCCTTGGAGTGGATGGCAAATTCCTTGCCGCCGTATTTTTCGGAACACCATCTGGAACCGTTGGCCAGTTCGTCACCGACGCCCCGCCGGTATGCGATGTCTTCCCATACCTGAGACATTTTATCTTTATTTTCTTCATTAAACTCAAGGCCGTTGTCCCAGAGACCTTTTTCGTTTGCCTCCATGGCATAGGCCAGAGTGCTTGCGGCAGAGATGGTATCCATGCCCAGCTCGTCAAGCTCATAGTTCCATTTCAGTATGGAGTATAGGTCGTTGTTGAGTATGCCGCCCCCCAGAAGGCCAAGAGTTTCAAGTTCAGGTCCTTTTACAGCCTTGCCGTCTACCTCCACGGTACGGGCGCATTTAATTGGGCAGGTGAGACAGCCCTTGTTTACAATATTATATTCTTCGGCCAGAGTTTCGCCGTTTACCATTTCGAAGTCATCGTACTGTCCGTAATTATAGTTCTTGGTGGAAAGCTGACCTCTCATCTGCATGGTTGATACGAGACCTGCCGTACCCAGCCGCGGAAGCTGATCGCCTGTAAGAGGGTGAGACTTAAGATACTTAAACCACTTTTTGTTAAGAGCATCCAGCTTTTCACGGTTATAAACCTGAACCTGGTGATTGCCTGAAACGGTGATGGCCTTCAGATTTTTCCATCCCATTACGGCACCTGTGCCTCCTCTGCCAGCCAGTCTTTCATTGCTGACTATAGATGCGTAGAGAACCAGATTTTCTCCCGCGGGACCGATTACTATTTTGCCGTTTTTGACGGCCATGCCGCCGTTCTCAGAAGACAGTTTTTCGTCCAGAACCTGCTGAACCTTTCCTGTATGCATTCCCCAGAGACCATCTGCATCGTGGAATGTGAAAGTGTCATTATGTATCTGAAGCCAGACCGGTTTGGGGCTTTTGCCGCTGATTACCAGAGCGTCAAATCCTGCCTTTTTAAGGTAATATCCGAAGTTACCTCCGCAGTTGGAAGACGTAAGTATGCCTGTCTGCGGAGAAAGGGTTGATATATTAAAACGGCTGGAGCTCGGTGCACCGGATCCGGTGAAAGGACCGGTGGTGATTACCAGCATGTTTTCTTCGGAAAACGCAGGAGTATCCTTTTTCAGGTTGTCTCCCAGTATCTTGGCCGCCATGGTCTTGCCGCCTATGTAGAGTCTTCTCTCTTCATCTGACCAGGGGTATTCATTTGTCCGGCCGGTGGTAAGGTCGATATGCATCACCTTTCCCATGTAGCCTCCATAGTTTGTAGACATATTATCCTCTCCTTAAAGGTTACAAATTAATTGTATCACTTTTAATACATATATACTAGCCTTTTTTAATTCAATGTTAAAAATGGGGATTTAGGAGAAAGGGGCGGAATAGAATGTTTCTGTAAAGGGGAGGTGATTTTTTGCCTGATTATATAGTAAACGGCTATGCGTATCCGTCTATTGCATCAGGAACACTGCAGTGGTGGCTGCCCAGGCTTACGTGGCTTTCGTCCTTCAGCTACGGTTTTACAGGCAGCGGCGAGCTTGTAAATCTGGAAGACTATAATCTCATAGAGCCGGCCAGAGCAGCAGGTGTGAAAGTACTTATGGTGCTGACGCCCATGGATGAAAACGGCATGTTCAACGATAACGTAGCTGTTGAAGTCTTTAGTAATCCTGCTGCAGAGGAAAATCTGATAAATAATATAGAAAGAAACATTAAAGACAAAGGGATGAACGGGGTGGACTTTGACTTTGAGTATCTGGCAGCCGAATACGCTGATAATTATGTGGAACTGGTTGCTCGTACACGTGAAAGACTGTCGCCTCAAGAATATCTGACCACCGTAGCTCTGGCTCCAAAGACCAGCATCGACCAGCCGGGGCTCCTCTATCAGGGACACGATTATGCAGGAATGGGTCAGGCAGCAGATTACTGCCTGCTGATGACTTATGAGTGGGGATATACATACGGCCCGCCCATGCCTGTATCGCCCATTAACAACGTGAGACGTGTCATCGAGTTCGGCATAACCCAGATACCTGCCGAAAAGATTCTCATGGGCATGAGCAATTACGGCTATGACTGGGCTCTTCCCTTCGTGGAAGGTGAGAGCCGGGCAGAGAAACTGACCAACTATCAGGCAGAGGCAAGAGCAGCATATTACGGGGTGCCCATTCAGTATGACGAAGAGGCTCAGGCACCGTTTTTTACCTATACAGCTCCTGACGGCACAGAACATATAGTCTGGTTTGAGAATGAGCAGAGCTGGACTGCAAGGTTGGCCCTTGTGGAAGAATACGGCCTTGCGGGAGTGAGTATCTGGAACATAATGAATATATTTTACGGCGGCATATAACTTTACAAAAAATTAACCCATTAGTAGAATTTAGTGGCACACTATTCCTTAAAATCTGGGAAAATACTAAAGAAAAGAGGTTAAGAAACGATGGAAAACAGACTGGAGGAATTTAAGACTTATCTTTTTGACAAGGAACGTTCAATCAATACGGTGGACAGCTATGCACGGTCAGTGGGAGTCTACTTCAAAAAGTACGATGAGGTCAACAAGAAGAACATGATGGAGTTCAAACAATGGCAGATTGAACAGTGGAAGCCGCGTACCGCCGCCATAAGGTGCGTATCTATGAATGTGTACTGCGACTTTATCGGGCATCCGGAATATAAGGTAAAGAACGTCAAGGTACATAACAGAACAACACTGGAAAACGTAATCACTATGGAGGAGTATCAGTACTTTTTGGAGTGCCTGAAGGCCGACGGAAATGATAAACTGTACTTCATGATCAAATTCATGGCGGCAACTGGGTGCCGGGCATCAGAGCTTGTACGCCTGGAAAAAAAGAGTCTGAAAACAGGGGAGCAGGCTCTCTGGACCAAAGGAAAAGTACGCAAAATACTTATTCCGTGTAATCTCATTGAAGAGAGCAAATATTATTTTGCTGAGGTGGAGTCCCGATATCTTTTTCCTAACAGATATGGTGAGCAGATGACAACCCGCGGTGTATCACAGCAGATGAAAAAGTACGGCCGCAGATACGGTATAAGGGAGGAGGTGCTGCATCCGCACTCCTTCAGACACCTCTTTGCTATACATTTTCTTGAGAAGAACAAAAATATAGCTCTGCTTGCCGATATTATGGGTCACGAAAACATGAACACCACAGCTATTTACCTCAGGCTTTCCGCCGAAGAGCAGAAAAAACAGATTGACAATACAGTAAATTGGTAGTTATGATATAGTATCAGGCAGTCTGAAGAAAAGGGTGAAAATATGGATACTAAAGATATGAAAGAAACTAATGAAAAGGGCAGATTCAAGCAAAATATAATTCTGTTGGTTCTGGGTGTGACTCTTCTGGTGGCACTGATGAACTTCAAAACGGTTGCAGGAGTAATCGGAACGGTGTTTGGACTTTTCATGCCTCTGATTGTAGGGGGAATAATTGCATTTATACTGAACGTGCCGATGCATTTCTTTGAAAAGCAGTTCGACAGGATAAATAGTAAAAAACCGATGAAATGGCTGGCAAAGCTTGGCCCTGCCCTGAGCCTTGTGATTACGCTGGTTTTGTTTGCTGCGGTCATAAGCTTCATTGCAGGAGTGATTTTTCCTAATCTGGCAGAATCCTTCATGAGCATAGCGGCTATGGTGCGAGATGCTTATCCGGGGTGGCTTGCTGCTGCGGAGAACTTCGGAATCGATACGTCCGTAATAGGCGATTGGCTGGCAAAGCTTGATTTTTCCACCATTATGGAAAGTCTAAAGAATAATTCAGGAAAGATTCTGTTCACAGCGGGGCAGGCTGCCAGCGGTGTTTTCAGCATAGTGAGCAATTTCGGATTTGGACTGGTATTTGCGATTTACATTCTCATGAGTAAGAAAAAGCTGGGTGTGCAGGCTAAAAAAATTGCATATGCCTATTTAAAAAAGGAATGGGCTGATGAGATCTGCGATGTAGCCTCATTATCGTACAGGGTTTTTTCGAATTTCCTGTCAGGACAGTGTCTGGAAGCGGTGATACTGGGACTGATGTTCTTCGTGGCTCTGACTATAGGAGGTTTCCCGTATGCGGCGACTATTGCACTTATTATCGGTGCCATGTCTCTGATTCCTTTTGTGGGAGCGTTTATAGGCATGGTATTCGGTATGCTGCTTATCTCTGTGGAAGGACTCAAACAGGTGATAATTTTTGTAATCGTATTCCTGGTAGTGCAGCAGATTGAAGGACAGATTGTATATCCGAGAGTTGTGGGCGGTTCCGTGGGACTGCCAGCCATATGGACTCTGCTGGCAGTGGTTGTCGGCGGAAAGGTTTCAGGCATTTTCGGGATTATTCTGTTTATTCCTCTGTTCTCTGTGCTTTATGCTCTGCTGAGAAGGAGTGTACACAGCAGGCTCAGGAAAAAATCAGTTACAGTAGAGTAGTTGAAACAATATGAAAAGCAGCCACTGTCTCTGAGCATATCGTGTATCAGAGACGTGACTGCTTGTTTTTGTTTTTACACTACTACGCCACGGTACTATTGTCTGCGCTGCGCAAAGCTCCGGTGCTCCTCCATGAGCTCGTCGTAGAGCTGCTCAGCTGTCCATGAGACATTGTGCGGTGTCAGGACTGCCTTAAGGGCGATCTTTTCAATTCCTGCAGCAGCGTATCCGGACAGATATGAATCAAGGTCTTCCTGTTCCAGTCCACAAAACACCATCATAGGTGAAGGAAAGCCGGTCATCCTGTAAGGCTTTACAGCATTGGCGGATGCAGGTGTTGCATCAGTTGGAATGCCGAGGACTCTTCCAAGTGGTTTTGCGAAATTTCTACGCTCTACAGTCATAACTTCGATGTCAAGGGAAAGACAGAACTCCCTTATTTTTTCTGCCTGATCCTCACTGACGCTGAATAAAAAAATCTGCTTTTTCAATCTAAAACCTCCGATGCTGAATAATCGATATATTTAATTATAGACTTAAGTTACGCACTGTCAAGGGTTGGTCTGCCGGTATGCACAGAAAAAAGTTCAAAAATTTCTTTAAATATGATGAAATTTCCTTTGCATTTTCCGCGAAGGTGTTGTATAATAGGACTGTTCAATTCTTGCGGTCATGGCGGAATTGGCAGACGCGCACGGTTCAGGTCCGTGTGGGAGACCATGGGGGTTCGAATCCCTTTGACCGCACCATAATGAAAGAGACATCCTTTTGGATGTCTCTTTTGTTATGCATACAAGCAAAGGAATTTGAACACCAAAAGGGCGAAAGGATTCTTTTGCCGGCGTACGTGTTGACTTTGTATGAATTACCAAGTATAATTTACACTATATGACAGAAGTAAAACGAAGATCCAGAGGGGAGGAGCGTTCGGACGGGACGCTTGCTTTTGATAGATATGGCGAATTCAAAGTGGAAAAGGGCAGCGATAATACTCACTCTTATTGTTTTGGCAGTAGACAGCCTGATAATGCCTGCAGCCGCGTCAACAGAGAAAAAGGAAGACGTCAAAACTGTTCGCGTGGGTTATGTTAATTTCGAAAATTACCAGGAAGGCGGAGAAGGTGAGTATAAACGCGGATTCGGGTACGAGTATCTGCAGCGTGTGGCTTATTCTACGGGTTGGAAATATGAATATGTTTATGGCTCTTTCAGCGAGCTTTTTAAAATGCTGGAGGATGGAGATATTGATCTGATGGGAGATATCTCTTATACAGAGGAGCGTGCCGAAAAAATCAGCTTTTCTGCACTTCCACAGGGCAGAGAAAATTATTATATCTATACTACTGCTGAACAAGAAGATATCGATCCCTTTGATCCAAGTACCCTTAATGGACGGCGAATTGGAGTGACAGCCAACAGCTATCAGTATGGGCTCCTGTGCGATTGGATTAAAGAAAACAACTATAATTGCAAAGTGGTCGAATATGACGGGTCTAAGGAGGCTGCAGAAGCATTAAACAGCGGTAAAGTGGATGCCATGATTATGACTGATATGGCTTCTACCGGCGGATATGTACCTGTTGAAAGTGTAGGACATGCGGAGTTCTATTTTGGTGTGAATAAAAAACGTCAGGATATTCTAAATGAATTGAACTATGCACTTAGAGAAATACAGACAACAGACCCTTATTACAATGAAGTAACCTATGCTAAATATATAACATCATCACTTTCCAACGGATATTTGAGTAATCGGGAGAGAAAGTGGCTTGATGAGCATCGTAACACCGTGCGGCTGGGATATTTGACAAGCAATCTTCCATATTGTGATGAAACCCAAGACGGTTTGCTGAAGGGTCAGTTGGCCGTTATCGTAAAATCTTTTGAGCAGGACTTTGGTATTCATGTTGATGCGAGAGGATTTTCGAATGTAGACGATCTTATTGGCGCGGCTAAAAATGGGGACATTGACCTGATTGGACCGTTGTACAGTGATGCATGGCTTGCGGAGCAGTATGGATTTATTAATTCTAATGCATTTACATCTACCACATTTATTTTACTCTATAAGGGGGAACATACGGAGAAAACTACAGAAAAGATTGTCTGCGCCAGTGATAGTGCTATCCAGAAGGGAGCTGTGGAGGTATTATTCCCCGATGCGGAACGCTTGGAGTATGATTCCAGAGAGGAATGCCTGCAGGCGGTTATAAACGGAGATGCTACATGCATGATAGCTTCTGCTGCTACGATGAACATCTTAAAGCAGTACAAAACCATGAAAAAGCTTAATATGGTTGAGTTGCCAAAGGCTGCAGAAATATGTCTGGGAACACTTCGCGGCAATTCTGAAGTATTGAATATCGCAAACAGAGCTATTTTTGCTTCAAGCGAAGATATGAATGGCGCCGCACTGATGGATAACGCATATGTGGATATTCCTATTACTCTTGTTGACTATCTGGAAGAGCACGCGCTGGCAGTAATCCTTATTCTTGTGATTGTAATTGCACTGGTGGTTGCAATATTCATTTATTATCTGCAGATTACATCAAAGCTGGCAAAAATGAAGAATAAAAATGAAGAGCTTTCCCAACAGGCTTTCCGTGACGGCCTTACTAAAGTTGGTAACCGTGCGGGATATCTCGAGGCTCAAAGGAAGCTGCAGACAAAGATTGATGCAGGTGAGCAGACTGAATTTGCTATGGTGGTGGCAGATGTTAACGGGCTTAAACCTGCTAATGATGTATTGGGTCATGAATCTGGCGACATGCTTATTAAAAACACCAGCAAATGTATTTGCGGAATCTTTAAGCACAGTCCGGTGTTTCGAATTGGTGGGGACGAATTCGTTATTATTTTGACTGGAGAAGATTACAAGCATAGAAACGAATTATTGGAAGAAGTCCGGAGCAAGAGCATTCCTTGTGATGAAGAAATGAATCTCGAAAAGGGAGATTTTTCGGCTGCATTTGGAATAGCAGAATACAGTCAGGCATCTGACTGTACGGTGGCAGAGGTGTTTGCGCGGGCGGATGAGGCGATGTATAGCTGCAAGAAACAGATGAAACGAGAACATAAAAAATAAATATTAAAAAATTTTCAAAAAAACAAAAAGAATGCTTGCAAAAGTTCCGCAAAAATAGTAGAATAAATGAGTCGAGAAAAAACAGATATGCGGTCGTGGCGGAACTGGCAGACGCGCAAGACTAAGGATCTTGTGTCCCCAGGACATGCAGG
Source organism: Bacillota bacterium (assembly GCA_022787405.1). Taxonomy (GTDB): domain Bacteria; phylum Bacillota; class Clostridia; order Peptostreptococcales; family Anaerovoracaceae; genus SUG1106. The sequence continues at coordinate 27,178 of JALFXR010000117.1, read as the reverse complement.
TTCGATTCCTGTCGACCGCACCAAGAGGATAGCGCTAGAGAGTGCTATCCTTTTTTTATGCAGGAAAGGAAGAGATAAGACGATGAGACTATTTGTATACAGCTTGAGAGAATTTGATGAAAAACCTTTCTTTGAAAAGTTCTGCAGAAAATACGGTGTTGAATACGGTTTCACCACACAGACACCATGTCTTGAAAACGTAGAACTTGCACAAGGCTATGATGCCATAGATATATTAACCACGGTAATTGATGCCGACATGCTGGACAGGTTTGCAGAGATAGGTATTAAATATATAACTACGAGGACTATCGGGTATGATCACATAGATGTGGAACATGCGGCAAAAGTGGGAATACATGTGAGCAACATCACCTATTCTCCCGCAAGTGTTGCCGACTATACGGTTATGATGATGCTTATGGGGCTGCGCAGAATAAAACACATAATGATGCGCACTGATGTACAGGATTATACACTTAAGGGCAAAATCGGCGGTGAACTGCACAATTGTACAGTGGGAATCGTGGGAACAGGCAGAATCGGAACCACAGTTATCGAAGACCTTTCAGGATTTGGATGCCGCATAATCTGCTATGATCCTTACCCCAACGAAAGGGCAGCAAGTCTGGCAGAGTATGTAAGTCTTGAAGAACTCATAGAGCAGAGCGACATTATCACCCTTCATGCACCGGCAACGGAAGAAAACTATCATATGATAAACAGGGAGACAATAAGCAGAATGAAAGACAGTGTGGGCATAGTAAACTGCGCCCGGGGAGTACTTATCGATTCTGACGACCTTATTGAGGGAATTGAGAGCGGTAAAATCGGATTTGCCTGTCTGGATGTAGTGGAACATGAAAGCGGACTCTATTATTTCAACCGCATGGGCGAGCCTCTTAACAATCCTAAACTGGCAATTCTCAGGTCATATTCAAATGTTATCGTAACACCCCATACTGCATTTTATACTGATGAGGCAGTTTCCAACATGGTGGAGAATTCCATAATCGGTGTAGTTAATTACTTTGAGGGAAAATAAAAAGCTCGCATCCATGACGGATGCGGGCTTTAATGATTTTTATTCCTTTACGAGCTCCTTGACGGAGGCTGCAAGCCCTGCCAGGCCCTGTATTTCTGATGGTATAATAATCTTGGTTGCCTGACCGTCGGCTGCCTTTTGGAAAGCTTCCAGACTCTTAAGCTTGATAACTGCGTCATCAAGTTCCGCATCTTTAATGAGCTTGAGACCGTCGGCAGTAGCCTTGTTGATCATGAGGATGGCTTCGGACTGACCTTCAGCTTCCTTGATGGCAGCCTGCTTCTGTGCTTCCGCCTGAAGAATAGCTGCTTCCTTCTGACCTTCAGCGATGAGGATTGCAGACTTCTTTTCACCTTCTGCGATGAGGATGGCTTCTCGTCTTTCACGCTCAGCTCTCATCTGCTTTTCCATGGCTGTCTGAATATCGCGAGGTGGAGTGATGTTCTTAACTTCCACACGGTTGATCTTGATGCCCCACGGGTCTGTTGCCTCGTCCAGGACCAGTCTGATCTTGGAGTTGATGTGCTCACGGCTGGTAAGAGATTCATCCAGCTCCAGCTCACCGATAATGTTTCTCAGGGTTGTCGCTGTCAGATTCTCGATGGCGTCCATAGGGCTCTCAACACCGTAGGTATATAATTTCGGGTCAGTAATCTGGAAGTAGATTACTGTATCTATCTCCATAGTTACGTTATCTTTGGTGATAACAGGCTGCGGCGGGAAATCGATGACCTTTTCCTTAAGTGAAACCTTCCTTGCGATCTTGTCGATCAGAGGAATTTTAAAGTGCAGACCCACTTGCCAGGTTCCGTGATATGCGCCGAGTCTTTCTACTACATAGGCTCTCGCCTGAGGTACGATTCTGATGTTGGTCACCAGAAGTGCGATAGCAATCAGTACCAACGCGCCCAAAACAATCCATTTGAAAATTTCCATAATCTTTTTCCTTTCTCTCCAAAATACTTGATTAATCGTGTTTTACAGGAGTAACAACAAGTTTTACACCTTCGATAGCATTGATTTTTACCAGCTGATCCACGGCAAAGGTTTCGTCGGGATTTTTGCCCACGGCTGACCACACCTGTCCGCCGACTTTCACCTGACCTACTTCATAAGGGTGAATAGGACTTATAACAACCCCTTTTTCTCCCACAAGGGCATCTACATTGGTTTTTTCCGAACCTGCCTTAAGTTTTTCCACGAAAATTTTACGCGTAAAAACAAGCAGACATATGGATACTGCCAGGAAAAGCACTATCTGGACAGCAATGGAGAAATCCAGCAGAGCAGCTAAAAGTGCCACCAGTGCACCTGCGGCAAACCATATAGTCGCAAGTCCAACGGTCAATGCTTCAATTACCAGCATAACCAGTGCTACAGCAAGCCAGATGACAATCATGCTTACATTAATTCCAAATACGGTCATATAGTTCCCCCTTTTCGTTTATATCGCTTTAATTATATCATTTTTTAAAACTATATTCCACATCTTTTTTCTCATACGCTTCTTTATACATAACTCATGTCGTAATTGATGACGCAGAAGAAGGATGGATTGTAATCCTTGACTCTTTCGCTTATGGTATCGGTAATCTGATCATGGCTTATGCTGCATTCCGGGGAAAGAACCACATCAAAGACCACATTGGTGTGTGTCGGCCCCGGCACGATGCGAAGATCGTGGAAGTTCAGCACGCCTTCAAGGCCTGATATGGCATCGGAGATAACATGTGTGAGAGGTTCTCTGTTAGGGTCTCCCAGATTAACGGGATCCATGTGCGCTGTGACGAAAATATTCAGATCCTGCTGAAGCCTGCCCTCTATGTTATCCACAAGGTCATGGCTTACCATCACATCGACGGCTGCATCCACCTCGATATGTATCGATGCAAAAATCTTGCCCGGACCATAATTGTGAACAACAAGGTCGTGTATTCCTATTACACCGTCATAGCTCATTACTATCTCTTCAATTTCATTGACGAGCTCGGGGTCAGGGGCCTCGCCCAGCAGAGGACTGATCGTTTCACGCACGAGGCTGATGCCGGACCAGATGATAAAGATTGCCACCAGTACGCCCATGTATCCATCAATCTGTATATCAAAAATATATCCGGCTATGATGCTGATTAGCACTGCAGAAGTTGCAATAACGTCATTTCTGCTGTCGGCTCCTGTGGCAATGAGAGTAAGGGAATTGATTTTTTTACCTGCCGAAACGTTGAACATTGCCTGCCAGACTTTGATGGCTATGGCCAGGAGCAGGACGATTACTATGGATATGCTGAATTCCAGCGGCTCCGGATGGAGTATTTTTTCGAAGGAACTTTTGCCCAGTTCCACTCCTACGATTATGATAATAAGGGACACAACCATACCGGCTATATATTCTATTCTGGCATGACCGTAGGGGTGTTCCTTATCTTCGGGCATGGCTGCCAGTTTAAATCCAACCAGTGTGATGACAGAAGAGGATGCATCGGCCAGGTTGTTTACCGCATCTGCAACTATGGCAATACTGCCTGAAATAAAACCGACAAGCATTTTCATAGCACAGAGCAGCAGATTGGACAGTATCCCCACAATTCCAGCGAGTTTGCCGTAGCTGTCGCGTACTTCGGGATTTTTGACGTCCTCATAGTTTTTTATGAACTTCTTAAACAGAAAATTTCCCATGAATAATATATGCCTCCTTGTTATTACCTGGCCCCCGCTTCTATAGCCGCATCGATGGCACGGGTGAGCTGGTCAGGACAAGACGTTGATTTAAGCCCGCAACGGATGCCGCTGAGCTTAGTTTTGACTTCGTCGCAGGACATGCCTTTTACAAGAGAGCAGATACCCTTCAGATTGCCGTTGCAGCCTCCCACGAATTCAACATCTTTAATGACACCATTCTCAATATCAAGATAAATGCTGCGGGAACATACCCCGCTTGGTCTGTATTCAAATTTCATTTCAAATCTCCTTTCAAAACTACCGTCTGATATGTTATAATCAATCTGCTACAATAATCTAAACATTATATCACTTTTTAGAGGAAAAGAATATAAAATGGATGAAAATAAATTATTTTTGAAGATAATTGAAGATAGATTTCAAAGGTTTAAGGATTATTACATGCCTATGAACAGCGACTTTCTCAGTCTTGAACAGCAGAGCATGCTGGCCGGCTTTCTCAGAACCCACAGGAATGAGGGGGTGACCCTTTTCGGCGGCTATGAGGATGCGGAAAGAAAACAGGTGCTGTTTATGCCGGAATATACTGGAGTAACGGATGAAAACTCGGCTCTTGAATATTTTCGTTCAAACCCTGATGAGTGCCCGATGGCCCTTATCGATGTTAAAACACCTCGCGCAGAGCGCGGAAAGCTTACACATCGCGACTACCTGGGAGCACTGATGGGAGAGGGTATAAAACGTGAAAAAACAGGCGATATTATAGTGGGTGAAGACGGAGCGCAAATTATAGTTGCCAGGGAGATGTCTGAATATCTGACACATAATTTTACCCGGGCCGGCAGAGTCAGTGTTACCGCTAAGGCAGTGTCAATTTTTGATATAAAAAAGCTAGAAACACGTATAAAAAACGAGAAATTCACCATATCTTCACCGAGAATTGATAATATAGTATCATCAGTTTTTGGAATATCGAGAAAAGACGCACAGGAAGCTGTTTCCAGGGGTAAGGTCTTCGTTGACGGTGTTGAGACGGTTAAAGCGGATTACTTCCTCAAGGGCGGCGAAAAGGTGGTTCTGCGCGGCAGAGGCAAGGCTGTATATTTAGGCGAAAAGGGGACAACCCGAAAGGGCAAGGTTGTAATTGAAGCCGCAATTTATCTTTAGTGACTTTTAATATGACATTTTTTAGACCGAAAGGAGAAAAGGATGGATAAGGGAGAACTGACCAGAATAGAGGGCAACCTGAGATCGAAGTATCTTGAGATGCCAGAGGAAATATACAGAGCAAAAGGTCTTGTAATAATGGGGAGAAGAATTAAATCTGTGATTTTCACCACGGATATTGCAATAATAAGGAGCTGCAATGCAGATGCGGTGCTGGCAGTATACCCGTTTACACCGCAGCAGATAATTTCCCAGTCTATCATCAACGTGGCACCTATGCCTGTTTTTGTAGGCGTAGGGGGAGGCATAACCAATGGAATACGTTCTGCTATGATTGCCAAGGACTCGGAAGGCGACGGCGCTTGGGGAGTGGTAGTAAACGCTCCTGTTACCAATGAGAATATCAAAATGATAGCCAATGTGGTGGATATCCCGGTTATAGCTACAGTTATACATGAAAATGTGGATGTTCAGGCCAGACTGGATGCGGGCGTTTCAATTCTAAACGTGTCCGCTGCCGCAAGGACACCGGAGGTAGTGCGCAAAATAAGGGAAAAGTTTCCGAAGGTACCTATCATAGCGACAGGAGGTACTACACCGGAGACTATTCTGGCCACCATTGAGGCAGGTGCAGATTGCATAAGCTATACACCGCCTTCGACAGCTGAAATATTTGCAGACATAATGAAGAGCTACCGCGAGCAGGAGGATGTTACTCTTCCGGCAGAAAAGCAGGTGACTATTCTGGATGCCATGGAGAACATCTAGATTCAAAAAAAGACCTCAGATTGGAGGTCTTTTATTATGCTTTCTACAGCTCTTTTCTCTCTGCAATCTGCAGCATAATGGCACATTCCATGCGCTTGCGGAAGAGCCTGCAGCCGTAGTCGTAAACGCCTGTAATGTCGCCGGAAGCGTGATAAGCGTTGGCTGCACAGCCGCCGGAGCAGTAGAGTCTGGCCCAGCAGTCGTCACATTCCTTGCGCGCATAAACATTGCACCTGCGGAAGTTTTCCTGCACATCTGTGTTTGTTACGCCATCCCATATGTTGCCCATAAGGTATTTTTCGTCGCCTACAAACTGATGGCAGGGGTAAAGATCACCCCAAGGTGTTACAGCAAAGTACTCTGTACCGGAGCCGCAGCCTGCGATTCTCTTGTGGATGCAAGGGCCGTGGGTCAGGTCCAGCATATAATGATAGAAGGTTATTGGATGACCTTCTTTTTTTCTTTTGAGCATTTCCTCGGCTAGGATTTCGTACTGACGGCAGAGTACAGCCATATCATCTTCAGTAAGAGCGTAAGGATCATCAGGGCTGCATACAACAGGCTCCATGGAAAGCTGGGAGAAGCCCAGGTCAGCAAGATGGAAAATGTCCTCGGTAAAGTCTGTGTTTGCATGAGTGTAGGTGCCGCGTACATAGTAATCGCTGTGACCGCCGTTTTCAATATTTTCGGTACTTGTGCGTATGCGGGCAAATTCCTGAAACTTAGGAACAATGACGTCATAGCTGCCATTTCCCTGATAGTCCTTCCTTAGACGGTCGTGAACTTCCTTGCGGCCATCGATGCTCATAACCACATTGTGGCATTCTTTGTTGGCAAATTGGATAACTTCATCGTTAACACCTACGCCGTTGGTGGTCAGGGTGAATCTGAAATTCTTTCCTTTTTCCTTTTCTATGCTGCGCGCGTATGTCACCAGTTCCTTAACCACATCGAAGTTCATGAGAGGCTCACCGCCGAAGAAGTCAACCTCCAGGTTCACATGGTTTCCTGAATTTTCAATGAGAAAATCAAGAGCACGCTTGCCTACTTCGAAAGACATGAGGGCTCTTTCACCGTGATACTTGCCCTGACTCGCGAAACAGTAGCTGCAGTTGAGATTGCAGGTGTGTGCCACGTGAAGGCAGAGGGCTTTAATATCGCGGGATTTGTTTTTGAAGTCAAAGGCGATGTCCTTGTAGATGTCTTCGCTGAAAAGTTTTTTCTGCTCTATAAGCTCTCTGATGTCGGAGAGACAGAGGCGGATTTCCTCTTCAGTAACATCCGGCCTGTCACCGTATTTTTTTAGTATTGCATCTATAATCTGATCCTCTGTGGAGTTTTCATACATTTCTATGATATCATAGGCAACATCGTCAACCACGTGGACGGAGCCGGAGTGTACGTCCAGCACGATGTTATAGCCGTTTAATTTATATTGATGAATCACTTTGGTTGGTTCCTTTCTGCTAAGCGTTAAGCCGCAAAAAACCGCCTGCGTTTAAAGGCAGGCGGCCTTGGCTCTTATTATTCGTTATCCTTGTTCTCGCACTTCTGGTTCGCAACTCCGCATGAAGTTTTGCAGGCAGACTGGCAAGAAGTCTGGCATTCTCCACAGCCGCCGTTTGCAGCGCTTGCAGCCAGATTACGGGTTTCAATTGTCTCAATTCTCTTCATTGACCTATGCCCTCCTTTCAAGACTTGATAACTAGTACATTATACATTATTGGAGACATCGGGTCAATGGTATTATAAAATCAAAAACTATACAATCTTAGTGGTCCAGTCCTCAACATTCCAGATATCGGTTACGAAATCTTCGTAAAAGGACGGGTCGTGGGAAACCAGCAGGATGGTTCCCGGGTATTCCATGAGGGCGCGCTTCAGTTCGTCCTTGGCGTCTACATCCAGGTGGTTGGTAGGCTCGTCGAGAACAAGCCAGTTGTGCTCTCTGTTCATGACGATGGCCAGTCTTACCTTGGCGTTTTCACCGCCGCTTAAGACTCTCATCTGGCTGGTGATGTGCTCGTTTGTCAGGCCGCATTTTGCCAGGCACAGACGGACTTCCCTGTTTTCCATAGAAGGGAACTGGGCCCAGAAGGTGTCAAGAGCTGTGACCGTTGAGTCTCTGTCAGCTTCCTGCTCGAAATAGCCCGGGAAAAGGTAGTCGCCCAGGTGAGCTTCGCCGCTGATTGGAGGAAGCTTGCCAAGGATGGTCTTAAGCAGAGTAGTCTTGCCAAGACCGTTAGTGCCTACGATGGCAACCTTCTGACCTCTTTCCAGAGTAAAGGAAACAGGCTTGGTCAGAGGGTTTTCCTTGTCGTAACCCAGAACCAGATCTTTGGCTTCTACGATAAAACGGCTGGGTGTTCTGGCCATAAGGAAGTTGAATTCCGGCTTGATTTTTTCTGTCGGTCTTTCGAGAATTTCCATTTTATCAAGCTGCTTCTGACGGGAATTGGCCATGCCTCGAGTAGCCACACGTGCCTTATTGCGGGCGATAAAGTCCTCCAGCTTCTCGATTTCAGCCTGCTGACGTTCATAGGCTCGCTGCTCCTGCGCCTTCTGAATTTCGTACATTCGGAGGAAATTGTTGTAGTCTCCGGTGTAGCGGGTCAGGTTGCCGCCGTCAAGGTTGTAGATTACATTTACTACTGAATTGAGGAAATCCATGTCGTGGGATACCAGAATGAAGGCGTTTTCGTACTCCTGCAGGAATCTGGTGAGCCAGACGATGTGTTCGTGGTCCAGATAGTTGGTCGGCTCGTCCAGAATGAGAATGGACGGATTTTCCAGAAGAAGCTTGACCAGAAGCACCTTGGTTCTCTGTCCTCCGGAAAGGTCTGATACGTCCTTATCAAGCCCGATGTCGCGAAGCCCCAGACCGCCGGCGACCTCTTCAATCTTCGAGTCAAGCTGATAGAAACCGCTGTACTCGAGAATCTGCTGGATTTCTCCTGCATCCTCCATCATTTCGTTCATGGCTTCGTCGGATTCAGCGGAAGCCATGTCTTCGTAAAGCTTTAGCATTTCAGCCTCCAGATCATACATGTGATTGAAAGCCGTTCTCAGCACCTCTCTTATGGTTGTGCCCTTTTTTAACACGGAATGCTGGTCCAGGTATCCGACAGTAACGTGTCGGGACCAGGTTATGCTGCCCTCGTCGGGCATGATTTTTCCTGTAATTATATTTAAGAAAGTAGACTTGCCTTCGCCGTTGGCTCCGATAAGTCCGATGTGCTCGCCCTTAAGCAGGCGAAAAGACGCGTCTTCCAGAATCTGGCGCGCGCCGAAACCGTGGGTTACTTTTTCAACTGTAAGTAAACTCATTTAAAAGATAGTCTCCTTATTATTAATAAAGGCGTTTGTCGGATTTTTTCGCCAGGTGGTCACCTACGCTCTGGAAAACCTGCACGATGATGATTAGCAGAATAACAGCCATAATCATTATCAGGGTTTTGTAGCGGTAGTAACCATAGTTTATGGCGATTTTACCCAGGCCGCCTCCTCCTATAATTCCGCTCATGGCCGAATAGCCCAGTATGGTTGTAATACCTATGGTGGCATTGGAAATCAGCGACGGTACGCTTTCCGGAATCAGCACCTTGACGATAATCTGGAAAGGTGATGCGCCCATGCTCTGAGCCGCTTCGATAATGTCAGGATTAACCTCGCGGAAGCTGCTTTCGGCAAGCCTTGCCACGAATGGGAATGCTGCAATAACCAGTGGTACGATTGATGCCACTGTTCCTACGGTGGTGCCGACTATAGCTCTGGTCAGCGGAATCACCATGATCATCAGAATCAGGAAAGGTATGGAACGCAGCAGGTTTATAACCACATTAAGCACTGACATTACAGGCTTAGGGAGAGGCAGAATGCCGTTTTTATCTCCTGTGGCAAGCAGTACTCCAAGAGGCAGACCTATAATTATGGCCAGGGCTGTGGCCAGAACTGTCACATATACAGTTTCCCAGAGAGCCAACGGGAATTCGTTCTGAAGAACTACGAGAGCCTCACTGACCTTATCAGGTGCGAAAATCTTATCTAACATGGTCTGTCACCTCCTCTACGATAACGTCGCCGCCCTGGCTGAAATATTCTATGGCTTCTTTGACTTTGTCAGGACCGCCGGAAATGCCCAGAATCATGTTGCCATAGGCCTTCCCTTCTATAGTTTTGGTATTGGCAGACAAAATATTTGCCGCTATATTTTTATTCATTGCAAGCTGCGCGATAAGCGGTGAGTTTGTAGCGCCTTCTCCGGTAAAAACAAGTCTGATGTGTGTTTCGCCGTCCTGAATAGGCAGAGTATCGGTGACACCGTCAGGGAATACCAGTCTGCGTGCTGCTTCTGACTTAGGACGAGTGAAAACCTCGGCAACAGGGCCTTTTTCCACTACAACACCGTGATCAAGGATTGCCACTTTGTTGCAGATTTCCTCCACTACGCTCATCTGATGTGTAATGATTATTACTGTAATTCCAAGCTTCTGGTTGATTTCTCTGATAAGCTGAAGCACCGAATGAGTGGTCTTAGGGTCCAGAGCGCTTGTAGCCTCATCGCATAGGAGAACCTTCGGGTCTGTAGCCAGGGCTCTTGCAATGGCGATTCTCTGCTGCTGACCACCTGAAAGCTGTGCCGGATAGGCGTTTGCCTTGTCAGGAAGGCCTACTACATCGAGAAGCTCCAGAGCGCGTTTTTTAGCCTCTGCCTTGGACACTCCCGCCAGCTCCAGCGGAAAGCATATATTTTTAAGGCATGTACGCTGCATAAGAAGATTGAAATTCTGGAAAATCATCGTAATGTTTCTGCGGACCTTGCGAAGCTCCGGATCGGAAAGGGTTCCCAGGTCCACTCCGTCTACGAGGACAGAGCCCTCAGTAGGTCTTTCCAGCATATTTATGCATCGTACCAGTGTACTTTTGCCTGCTCCGCTCATGCCGATTATACCGTAAATGTCCCCATCATTTATAGTGATGGAGACATTTTTAAGTGCTTCTACGGTGTGGTCGGCAGAGGGAAAGGTTTTGGAAAGGTTTTTAATTTCAATCACTTTATTTCCCTCCGGATTATTTTATTTTAAAGCGTCCAGTGTAGTCTGCTTGCCGCCGTACAGTCCAAGCGGTTCAACGTGGATAACTGCGACTGGTACGATGTGTGTGCCGTTCTGTGCATTGAAGTCATCAAGGTAAGGAACGTGCTGGAAATAGTTAGCATCAATTTCTCCGCTTTCTACTACGTTGTTAGGCTGTACATAGTCAGTGAATTCCTTAATTGTAAGTGTGATGTCTTTTTCTGCAAGGATCTCCTTGGCTACTGCAAGAATTTCTGCGTGTGGTGAAGGAGTAGCTGCAACTGTGATTTCTGTTCCTGCAAGTGATGCATAGTCAACATCTGCATCAAATCCATCGCCAGGGTTTTCAACTGTGCTGATAACAGCTCCGCCATAAGTTTCTGCGATGAAATCTGCAACCTTCTGGCTCTGAAGGGCTGCTACGAGAGCCTTGATCTTAGGTTCGTTTTCATTACCTTCCTTAACGGCAAGGATATTGCCGTATGCTGATGATGAACCCTCGATTAACAGAGAATCTTCTACAGGATTAAGCTCTGCAGGGATTGCATAGTTGGAGTTGATTATTGCGTAGTCAACGTCCTGAAGCACATTTGGAAGTTGTGCTGCTTCTACTTCCTTGAACTCGATGTTCTTAGGATTTTCTGCGATATCCTGGATTGTAGCTGTGATGCCTGCGCCATCCTTTAATGTGATGATGCCGTTGTCCTGAAGCAGAAGAAGGGCTCTTGCTTCGTTGGTTGTGTCGTTAGGAATTGCAATCTGAACAGGATCCTGGCTGTCATCTCCGCCGCAGCCTGTCAGGCCTACTGCAAATGTGAAAATCAATACGAGTGATAAGATTGTGGTGATAACTTTTTTCATTTTGTTTTCCTCCTGGATTGTTTTGGTTTTTGATTTTGTTGTAGTTTTCTTGTTACTGCGGCACATGCGCCCCGGTAATAAAAAAGGAGAGTTTCAAATGAACTCTCCTCGTAATTAACTGTTTAAATCAGCCCGCCTTTAGCACGGCTGTGTCCTCATGATGGAAAGCGCATTTGAAAGATTTTCACAGCAAAACATGCACATGCTGCACATGCACATACCCATCATCTTCATTACGATTACAGTGTTTGCTGAAAGCTTCTTCATGAATGCGTTTCTCCTTTCCTCAAAAGTCAGTTGATTAACTATGGTGGTATATTAACATGTAATTTGGATGTTGTCAATAGTTTTTTTTATAAATTTTGTGGTGTTTTCACAAAAAGACAATTAAAATTCATTTCCTGGGAACTTCGGAATACCATCGAATCCTTTTTGCAGGTCTTCGTCTGCAGGAATGAAGTCAGTCATGGTGCCGTCGTTGAACTGCTCATATGCCTTAAGGTCGAAGTATCCTGTTCCGGTGAGGCCGAAAAGTATGGTTTTTTCTTCGCCGGTTTCCTTGCATTTAAGAGCTTCATCAATGGCGACCTTTATGGCATGGCTGCTCTCAGGTGCAGGCATACGAAGCCTTTACTAGGAATTCTGCCAACACTTTTTGCTGCAATTTATCCCCAAAACGTTGGCAAAATCACGACCTGCACACTTTTCCGCCAACATGATATTTTAAAAGCAACCTCACACCAGCTTGACATATACCCCATGGGGGTATATAATCACTGTATTACTTCAGAAACAACAGGAGATAATAGCATTATGGATAATGAAGCGAAGAAAGACGGCTGCTCATGCTGCAGTCCAGAGGCCATAGCAGGCCGTACTACTCAGCGCAGCGCAGACGAAAAGAAAAAACTTATCAATCGCCTGAGCAGAATCGAAGGCCAGATACGGGGTATCAGGAACATGGTGGAAAAAGACGCCTACTGTGTTGATATTCTTACTCAGTCGGCAGCCGCCGGCGCTGCTCTGGATGCCTTCAGTCGGCAGGTGCTCTCAAGGCACATGCACACATGCGTGGCGGAGGATATCCGTCAGGGCAAGGGTGAGACAATAGACGAACTTATGGATATTATCCAGAAGATGATGAAATAGATAGAGAGAAAGGAAGAAAGGGTTAAAGAGAAATAATGAAACAATATTCAGTGACGGGCATGAGCTGTGCAGCCTGCAGCGCCCGTGTGGAAAAAGCGGTTTCAAAGGTGCCCGGGGTTACATCATGCTCAGTAAGCCTTCTGACAAATTCCATGGGAGTTGAGGGAACCGCAGAAGACTACGAAATAATAGAGGCTGTAGAAAAGGCCGGATACGGAGCAGCAATAAAAGGCGGTGCTTCGGCAAGGAGCGGTGCAGACGGTCATTACCCGGAGGGAAGCGCCGGTACAGGTCAGATATCGGGTGCGGCATCATATGATGATATGCTGCAGGACCGTGAAACTCCGGTGCTTAAGAGAAGGCTCGCAGCGTCGGTGGGTTTCCTTGCTGTACTCATGTATTTCAGCATGGGTGTAATGATGTGGGGCTGGCCCTGCCCTGCGGGACTTGAGCATAACCCGGCGGCCATGGGCATTCTGCAGATGCTGCTTTCCGGCATAATAATGGTGATAAATCAGAAGTTTTTTATAAGCGGATTTAAGAGTCTGTGGCATCTTGCACCTAACATGGATACTCTTGTAGCTCTCGGTGCGGCAGCTTCCTTCGGATACAGCGTATATGCTCTTTTCGCTCTGACAGGTGATATGATGCGAGGGGATATGGCAGCAGCCCACAGCTATATGCATGAGTTTTATTTTGAGTCGGCAGCCATGATACTAACCCTGATTACGGTAGGCAAGATGCTTGAAGCGCGTTCCAAGGGCAGAACCACAGACGCACTCAAAGGGCTCATGAGGCTTTCTCCTAAGACCGCTGTAGTTGAGAGAGACGGCGCAGAGACAGAAGTTCCTGTGGAAACTGTACGCAAAGGAGATATTTTCCTGGTAAGGCCGGGTGAAAGCGTTCCTGTAGACGGTGTGGTTCTGGAGGGAATCAGTGCGGTAAACGAGTCGGCTCTTACGGGAGAAAGCATTCCGGTGGACAAGGAGGCCGGCGACATGGTTTCGGCGGCAACCATCAACCAGTCAGGTTTCCTGCGGTGTGAAGCCTCCCGGGTTGGAGAGGACACCACTCTTTCTCAGATAATAAAGATGGTGAGCGACGCGGCGGCTACCAAAGCACCTATAGCCAAGGTGGCTGACAGAGTTTCCGGTGTGTTTGTTCCTGTCGTAATTGCAATTGCATTTATAACTATAGCGGCATGGCTATTGGCAGGTCAGACCTTCGGATTCGCTTTGGCGAGGGGAATATCGGTGCTGGTAATCAGCTGTCCTTGTGCCCTGGGTCTGGCAACTCCTGTGGCAATTATGGTGGGCAGCGGCGCGGGAGCAGGAAAAGGAATTCTGTTCAAGACGGCGGTTTCCCTTGAAGAAACGGGCAAGGTACAGATTGCAGCCCTCGATAAAACAGGCACCATCACAAAAGGAGAGCCTCGGGTGACGGACATTATTGCGGCAGAGGGCTTCAGCGAAAAAGAACTGCTTCGCATTGCGGTGTCCCTGGAAAAGAAGAGCGAGCACCCTCTGGCGAAGGCTGTACTGTCAAAGGCTGCAGAGGCAGGGATTGAAGCTGCTGAAGTCACAGACTTTAAAGTGCATGCAGGGAGCGGACTGACCGGTATGCTGGACGGAAAAGAGCTTCACGGAGGCAGTATGAAGTATATAGGAAAGCTTCTGGAGCAGAAGAAGACCGATGCAACCGATACAGAAGTATCCGGACTGCTGCATCATGCGGAGACGCTGGCGGAGCAGGGAAAGACGCCGCTGATTTTTGCGGAGGACGGCAAGACAGCAGGAATAATTGCGGTTGCTGATGTCATCAAAGAAGACAGCGCCGAGGCCGTAAGTGAGCTTCAGGCCATGGGAATCCGTGTGGTCATGCTGACAGGAGATAACGAAAAGACTGCTGCAGCCATAGGTAAACAGGCAGGAGTAGACGAAGTAATTGCAGGTGTTTTGCCCGACGGCAAGGAACAAGTGGTGCGCACACTTTCCGAGCAGGGTAAAGTCCTCATGGTGGGTGACGGAATAAACGATGCACCGGCCCTTACAAGGGCAGATATAGGAATGGCCATAGGTGCCGGGGCGGATGTGGCAGTAGATGCGGCGGATGTGGTGCTGATGAAGAGCAGTTTGAAGGATGCTGCGGCAGCCATAAGACTGAGCCGCGCCACTTTGAGGAATATACACCAGAACCTGTTCTGGGCGTTTTTCTATAATGTTATAGGTATACCTCTTGCGGCGGGAGTGTGGATTCACGCTTTCGGCTGGCAGCTGAACCCTATGTTTGCGGCTGCGGCCATGAGCCTTTCCAGCTTTTGCGTGGTCACCAACGCCCTGAGGCTTAATTTGTTTAATCCATACGATGGAAGAAAGGATAAAAAGGTAAAGAAAAAAATGAGTACAGAAGCAAAAAATCTTACAAAGACACTGAAAATCGAAGGAATGATGTGCGGCCACTGCGAGGCACATGTAAAGAAGGCCATTGAGGCTATGGAAGGCGTGGAGGCTGCAGAGGTAAGCCACGAAAAAGGAACTGCCGTGGTTCATATCATAGGCGGAGCTGTGATTACAGACGAAGCTCTCAAGAAAGTTGTAGAAGAGGAAGGCTACACCGTAATTGCTATTGACTAACTTTTACGAAAAAAAATACCACTTGACTCTGACCTAACGTCATAGTTTATCATATACTTAAGGTTCGAACTGAAAAAACAGGTTTTGCAAAGAGAGGGTAAGACATATGAGGATAAACGAGGCAGCTGAACTGGCAGGCGTAACCGTAAGGACTCTGCATCATTACGATAAGATAGGGCTTCTCAGTCCGGTCAAGTCCGCGGAAAACGGATATAGAGACTACGGCGAGGCGGAGCTTTTAAGGCTTCAGCAGATAATGTTTCTCAAGGAAATGGATTTCCCACTGGAGGAAATAAAGAAGATGCTGGATAATCCGGGTCTTGACCGAAACCGGATGATGGAAGCTCAGCATGATTTGCTTATTAAGAAAAAGCAGCGCCTTGAAAAAATCATAGCCCTTCTTGAAGCAGAAATGAGAGGAGAAAATAAAATGAGCTTTAAGGAATTTGATATGAAGGAAATCGAGGCCTGCCGCAAAAAGTACGCGGATGAGGCTCGCGAAAAATGGGGTGGTACCGAAGCTTATAAAGAAAGTGAGGAGCGCACCAAAAACTATGACGAGGGGAAGTGGCAGAAGGTGAGCGATGAGCAGGGTATAATCCTTTCTGAGTTTGCGGCTTTTGCGGCAGAAGGGGTAAAGCCGGACAGCTCTGAAGCCATGGCTATGGCGGCTAAATGGCAGAATTATATCAGCGATAATTTCTATGAGTGCACAGACGAGATTCTGGTCGGACTGGCGGAAATGTATATCGCTGATGAACGATTCAAGACCAATCTGGACAAGGCCGGCAAGGGAACGGCAGAGTTTATGTCAGCAACTATAAAATCCTATGTGGAGAAAAAGACAAGATAATAGAAAAAGGATAAGCGATAAGCAAAAAGGGCGCACCTGAAAAAGGCACGCCTTTTTTCATAATGAATATAATATGTTTTTAGAACAGAAGGTCCTTATCCTCGCCCATGGCAGTCATGCCGTCTAGAACATATAGTCTGCCGTCTTCATCACGAACATAGCCGTAAATTGTGCCGAAGGCTACAAAATATTCGATGTTGACAAAGGGCTTGGCATGGGTAATCATCTTGAAAACATTGTCTACACGGAATTCAATGTTTACCATTTCGTGATCGTCCTTGATCTTCCAGAGGGCATGATCCTTGAAATCTATGGTAGGAACGTCTCTGGTGAAAGTTACAGGAGTCAGCAGGCTGGTTCTGTTTTCCAGCCAGATGAGGTTTTCGTTGTATTTATCCTGGTCGATGGACTGATTTCTGGTCAGGTTGAAGGCAAACCATTTGCGTTCTCCGTCGGCATCGTGGATGCCCATGGTGGTGAGCCAGTCATAATGAGCCTTTCTCGGATAATAGCCTCGGTGGTCGTCTATGATTGCACTGCTGTTTTCCGTGGTGTGGAAGGTTTCACCGTTGAGGGTTAAGGTGCCTTCGATTTTGAAGAAGTCTTTCTGTGAGTAAAGGGGGCGGCAGTGTTTATCTGGATAGGCAAAAGGAATTGACACCACTCCCGGCTTTGAGATACGCTTCAGCTCAAAGCTGTACTCTATATGACCATCGTCTCCGTCATGATGTCCCTCGGCATGGCAGCGTCCATCCTGGAAGTCATTTACATAGCGGATGTGGAAGTTGTCGCCGCGGGCTTTTGTTTCGGCACCGTTTAAAAGGTTAGGGGAAATGATAACCTCCTTGCTCTTTACATTGGTGCTGAAGCTATAGACTTTTTTGGTGCGCTTGTCGTAAAAGATGTGAAAGGCAAGTCCGAAGACACCCATGTCGCAGCATACTGCCAGGAGCAGCCCTTCCTCCAGATGTACTTCCATGGCCTCCCAGAGCGTCAGCTTAAGCCGTTTGAAACAGTCAGGTGCTGCTGTAGGGTTTTTAATCTCCAATAAGTCCATGGTCTCGAATTCTTTATCGAATGTACCGAATACACATTTTCCGTCTTTGACCATGTCCGGGGGTGTGGGAACGCTTCGTCGTTCCGGAGCGATAAACTTACTGTAGTTTTCCATAATTATCCTCATTTTTTAACATCCTAAACATACTTTCATATATTTTATACCATAAAGAGGAAAAATTAAATACTAAATAGTTTTTTATTAGTTTTTCTTGGTCGGGTCCGGTTCCTCTTTAAGGTCCAGTGCTTCTTTAAGCCGCATTTTATTTAGATCCAAAAGCTCTCCCGAATCTGAGGAGGTATACCAAAAATCATTACCCATAAAAGCGGTAGCTGCGATTTTGCCATCGCGATAGCGTACTGCAAGCTGACCTCCTCCGTTGAAGCCATGGAGACGGCATTTGCTGTCGAAGTGCATGCCTCCTACCATTCCCACCTTTTCCGGCGTGTCAGTAAGGAACCCGTAGTCAAAATCGTAGACCTCAACCCTTGCGCCGTCTTTTTCTTTATATTCCCCTGCCTTTCTAAAGAGAGTGAGTTCATAGCCAGTGAAGTTGCCAGGGTTTTCAGACATATATTCAAGATGCCGCTCCATCTGCGGAACCAAAATATACCTAAACTTTTCATAGGCAGCGGTGTCCACAAATTCCTCGACATCTGAGCAGCTTCGGACCGTATTATAGAGATCGGTGTCTTTCAAGTAGATTGTTTCGAGGTTCGGTACTGTTCCGTAGGTGACCTTTACAATATCGGGAGTCAGATCACATTTGATATCAAAGTGCAGATCGTGACCGCTGACACCCTCCTCCATATTGCCTTCCAGAAAGGCATCTCCCACATCCCAGCACCACATGATATCGGTCTGATAGTAAGGAGAGGATTTTTCATCGAAATCCACCACCTGACCTGCGGCGGCGGCAGCGTTGAGAGCGGCAGCAAGCTTTTCCGGCGTTATATTTCTCAGCATTTCCGGTGTGGTAAAATCGGATGCTTTTACGGCTGCCATAGCGGTAATTGCGTTAGGAGCGGCACCGGATATAATCCACTCTTCCGGCAGACCTGAGATATACTCATAAAGCTCCGGCGAGCTGAATACCCAGCTTTTACCCTTGCGGCAGTAAAGACGGGCGGTCTCTGAGTCGAAGGTGACATATACTTTTCCGTCACTGTTGATATTAAACAGATATTCTCTGAAGCCATCATCCGGTCTGGTTTCCCAGATTGGTGTTTTTATATAAACCTGATAATCGTAACTGCCTGTCTCACCGGCATCACATTCTTTTAAGCCCTCAGGCTGTACCTTGTGCAAATGGTCCAGAATAACCGGAAGTTTCTCATAGTTATCCAGAGATACCTTGACCTGATATCCTTCCTTTGGAGAGTTCTTGGATACATCTGCATATGTTATATCGTCAGTGTCTACAGTATGCAGCCAGTCATAGAAGGACCCATTTTCAGGTCCTGCAAATGTGAATACAATAGCTATGGCCACAATGACAATAACGGCTGCCAGCCTTCCTGCCGCCATCTTAGGTTTTTTTGCGATGCTTTCTATGCGCCTTTTTATGGCGTTTTTGCTGCCGACCATTGTGGTAGCCGTAACTGTCAATCCGCTGTGTCCCTGACAAGTCATAGCAATGAGGGTGCGGCCATAGGAAAGCCTTTCGTCCTCCCCGAGACGTTGGATTGTTGTCTCGTCGCAGGCCAGCTCTGAATCCTCCACGGAGAGAAATGCTGCAAGCCAGACAAGAGGATTGTACCAGTGAAGGATAAGGCAGATGCAGCGCACCGCCGCCCTGAGATTATCTCGGCGAAGATAATGGGTGTTTTCGTGCTGCAGGACATGGCGCAGCGCAGCGGTGTCTCCGGCGGCTGCCGGTGTAATGTAAATTGCCGGAGAAATCAGGCCGAAGAGGCACGGTGTCTTAACGGACTGCGTCATATACACAGGGCAGGAAATGTCCGAAATGTCATAACCGCAGCAGTCTGCCAATGGGTGCCGTGACCTTTTTAGCATGGATGCAAACCGCAGATTGGAAAACAGAAAGACAGCAGTCATTAACGCTATGCCGCCAAGCCAGACAATGGAGGCGGCTTTCCTAAGAAACAGCATTCTTTCCATACGGTCAAAATATTCTGCCGGCTTGAAGAGAACTGATTTGTCCGGCTCGTAGGCTGTTTTGCTTCTGCCGTAAAGTACACTGTCTCTGTATGTGATTTCTGCGGATTCCCCATCAAGCCGCGAAATATTCTCTACAGGAGCAAGGCTGTTAAATTCCTTTACCTGAGATACGTTGGAAACCCCTTGTACTGCACTGAAGTCTGTGGCCCCGAAGCTGAAAGGAATCAGCAGACGAAGCATCACAACAGCCCAAAGAAAGCAGCGCATCCTCGGACTGATTTTCCCCTTAAGAACAAAGCGAAGTGCAATAACGATTAAAATCAGAACACTTGAACTCACAATCCATTCTATCATTTTATTCCCCCCCTCTCAAGCTGGTTCAGCAAATCGTAAAGTTTGTCAATTTCCTCCTTTGGCAGTGCCTTTTTCTCCGTAAGTGAACTGACCATAAGGCTAAGACTGCCTTTGTATATACGGTCAAGGAAATCCTCGGTTTCCTGCAAGGCAGCGTCTTCCCTTTTGACCAAGGGAATGAAAGTTTTTAGACCGTTGTTTGTTTGCGATGAAACGGCTCCTTTATTTTCAAGGCGACGGAGCAGTGTAAGGGTGGTGCTCCGGCTCCAGCCCATTCCTTCTTGGAGTTCTGAAACCGCTTCTCTGCCTGTCAGATGCTCTTTATTCCAGAGGCATTCCATGACATGCCATTCTGCTTCAGTCAGATACATTTTAACCCTCCTTTCTCTAAAACCGGATGGCTGTTTACATTTGTAACCACATTATAACATTCGGTGTTTACATCTGTCAACACCGAATGTTGCATCATGATAACCAGTATTCACTTTCAGTACTTAAAAAAAGAAAAAATAAAAAAGCGGGTACATTTTTTGTTACCCGCTTTTCAATTACGTTTTGAGCTGTTGCTATTGTCCGAAACTGAGAGGCAACTGCTTAGGCTGCCTTTTCAGCCAGTGCCAACGCACCGTTAATCCTTGATTTTGCCGCCTTTCGTTCTTCAATATCTTTTGTGAACACCTTGGAGCCGGATTCAGGGGAGTAATAAAAATCATTTCCCATAAATGCGCACGATACTATTTTTCCCTTTTTCTCTCTTACTGCAAACTGACCTGCATCCAATCCGTGAAGACGAGCCTTGCTGTCCAGATACATGCCGCCTGTCATCACCAGCTTTTCAGGCTCTTCAGGAAGTAGTGCAAACTTGAAGTCATAAAGCTTCACTGTGCTGCCGTCATTATCTTTGTAATCCCAGACCTTGACAAACCTGGTAACCTTGTAGCCGGAGAAGGTGCCCAGGTCAGCTGTAGTGCTTTCGAGAGCCTTTTCCATCTGCGGAATAAGATATTTCTTATACTTCTTATATGGACTTTTCTTTACAACCGTTTTAGAGTCCTTGCTGCAGCGAACCAGCTGATAGAGATTCTCGTCCTCCAGCTTTACGGTGTCGTATGCGCCTGCCTGACCGAAGGAAATCTCTACGATGTTTTCCGTAAGACCGCAGCGTATTCTGAAATGCATGTCGCTTCCTACAATACCTGTTTCAGGGTCTCCCTCGATTGCAGGAATAAGTTCCCAGAACCACTTGATATCTGTTTCGCCCATTGCCTCAGCATCGGAAAGAGCCAGGAGCTTATCCTCCTTGGCTGCACGGCGCAGAGCAGTTGCCAGCTTCTTGGCTGAGACATTTCCGAGATCGCTGCTGTTAACGAAATCGGTGGACTTGACTTTTGACATGGCGGTGATTACGTTTACCTGAGATTCCCTGTTGACTACCATGGATGTAATGTAGCTGGAAAGCTCAGCAGAATCTACCCACCAGGTTTTGCCAATGGTGCAGAACTCCTTATTTGATGCTTTGTCAAAGGTGAAATACATCTTGCCACCAGATACCACATTAAGGAGGACATCCTTTGCATCATCATTGCCTTCTGCGATATCAAGTACATAAGAGCAGCCATCTGCGGCAGGGGGAGCCTCGTAGATGTTTACATCCTGAATCCTGTTGAATATGGATGCCAGCCTGGACTTTTCATCATTTCCGGAAAAGTCCACGATTATCTGGTCACTTTCGTCATTCTCTCTGAATCGGAATGCCTTTGCCTGAGTAATACTGTCAGCACTTATATTCTGGACCCACTTCAGAAAGGCTGCATCCCGGGCTGCGTTGAACATAAGTACGGAGACTATTTCTACCGCAAGCAGCACTATTATCAGAATCCCGGCCCAGAATGCCGGATGTTTGATAAAATCACTTTTAAATTTAACCATTTTTTCTCCTATAATATAAATCCACATCTGCATTATTTTTTTCTATAGCACATTATACCGCAATATGTCGGTTTATGTCGATAGGTTTTATAAAGGATTAGAAAGGAAAATTTTAAATAAGTAAAAGCTTTTTTGATTGTTATGCGTTAATATTTATAGAGACATAGAAATGGGGTGGTGGCAACGGAAGACAGAAGGCTTATAAACAGAATAAGAAACGGCGATAAAGGGGCCTTCGAAGAACTTGTCAAGCGGCATTATGAGGATATTTTTTCATATTGTTATCGCCGGACGGGAAATAGGGAGGATGCTGAGGATCTGACCCAGGAGGTTTTCCTGAAATTAGTTAAAGCAATATACAAATACCGGCATACAGGGAAATTCAGAAACTTTATATTTACTATAGCTGTAAACTGCTGTAATGATTTCATAAGGCGGCAGAAGACGAGGCCGGAAAAGGAGCCTGATGATACATACCTTGACTCTGCTGTCTCCGGAGAGATGTCACCATCGGAACATATGATAAAAAGAGAGAACCGGTTTATACTGTATGAACGCCTTTCTGGACTTAAAGAGGAACAGAAGGAAGCACTGGTTCTCCATTATTTCCACGGGTTTAAGGCAAGAGAAATCGCTGAAATTACAGGTGTGCCGCTTGCCACTGCTAAATCCAGAATAAGGCAGGGGCTTGAGCATCTTAAAAAGGAATATGAAAAAGACAAAGACAAGCATATTGAAAGAAAGGGGGCCAGGTGAAATGAGGGAAATGAACGAAAAAAGAGAGAAAGCTGACTGGGTACCTGCTGTAAGGCAGGAAAAAGTGGAAGAAGTCATAACTGCAGGGAGTCTTTTCATGGATAAGAATGTGCCTGATGTGAACAATGTCTGGGTATTGATGGCAAAGCAGCTGAGATATCTTTCTCCATCACTATGGGGATGTCAGCTGCTGCTCCTGTGCGCAGCTATAGCCGCAGCGTTGATTACATCAATGGACTGCTCAGATGCGGGATATATGATATTTACTATGGCACCTGTGGCAGGATTCCTTACTGTGCCTGAGATGTTGAAGGATCTGCAGTACAATATGTCAGAGCTTGAGAGTGTATGCAGATATGACGGAGCTAAAGTTCTGGTGCTTCGGTTCATTTCGGCGGGACTTATCAATGTACTGTGTCTGACTATGATTTCCGCCGTTATGTGGGAGGCCTTCGGTGTCAGCTTTCTTAAAACGGTGATTTACGGACTGGTGCCCTATGTGTGGGTGAATGTAATAAATCTGTTTCTGATTATGCTGCTGAGAATCAGGAGCCGCAGGGCAGGAGTGCTGCTTTCTGTAATGCCTGTCGCTGCATTATATCTGTTTCAACCTGAAAACATGATGTTTTATGACGGAGCAGTAGTATTCTGGCTGGCAGCTCTTGCTGCAGGCGTGCTGCTTGGGGCAGGAGAAGTATGTCTCATAATGAAGGAAAGGAATAAGAGGGAAGGAGCATTTTTATGGAACTGAGGATAAGCAATGTGACGAAGACATATAAGGGGAAGCGGGCGGTTGATAGCTTTGACCTGGAACTGGGCGAGGGACTGCATGGGCTGCTGGGGGCCAACGGATCAGGCAAAACCACTCTTATGAGAATGATCTGCGGCCTGCTTAGACCTACGGAAGGGGTAATTACAATAGATGGAGTGGATATCGCCCAAGCAGGTGAAGGCTACAGAGAGTATCTGGGGTATTTGCCGCAGCATTTCGGTTACTATCCAAACTTTTCGGCAATGGACTTTATGACATATATGGCAGCGCTGAAAGGTCTGCCTAAAACCATTGCCATGGAGAGAAGCGAGAGCCTGCTGGATGAGCTGGGGCTATATGCGGTGAGAAAAAAGAAACTGAAGACTTATTCCGGAGGCATGCTTCAGAGAGTGGGAATCGCTCAGGCTTTGCTGGGTAACCCTAAAATTCTGGTTTTAGACGAGCCGACGGCAGGACTTGATCCAAAGGAGAGGGTGCGCTTCCGACAGCTTCTGACCTCCCTTGAAAAAGACAAAATTATAATTCTCTCTACCCACATAGTGTCAGATGTGGAGAAAATCGCTGACGATGTGATAATCATGAAAGAGGGCGGGATAGTTTACAGGGGACCGCAGACGGACAATCTTGAGGATTTGTATCTTCATTTTTTTAGAGACGGTAATCCGGAGGATGGTATGAGGGGGGATTTGAAATGAATCTTACAAGAGCAGAACTAAAAAAAATAATGAGAAGCCCCATCACTATAGCAGCTTTTGTCATAGTGATGGCATTGAATGTGGTTACATTTATGGCCACGGGGAACAGCTACTATGCTCCGGCAGGAGAGGATTCGGCAGAGCATATCAGACAGGCAAAGGAGAACGGAGCATACTTTAAGGGTGCTATTACAGATGAGTGGTGTGACAGGTATAAGGCTGAGGCAGATGCCATGAGAAATGATCCGGAAAACATGGTGGACGATAGTGAGAAACAGGTTATCATAGAGGAGCTTAAGAAGCAGGGATACACTGAGGAATACATTCTGGAAAACCTGAGAACACATTTTCTGAAGGAAGAGTTTTTATTGTCCGAGGAGTACAACAGATATGAGCCTGTGGAGTTTTCCATGTCTTTCTACGAGAGTGCGGAGAATCTGGGAAAGAGTTTTGCTGAATATTACCTTTCCTCATATCCCGGAAGCAAAGGTGAGGCTCTGGCTACAAAAGCTGAAGCGGATTACGGAAGGCTGGCAGACAATTACACCGCATACTATAATTACGATCTGGGATATCAGCGTATGGAAAATATGCTGCTTTCATATTACTACACGCTGGCAGTGCTGATGGTGGTAGGACTTGCGGGGATTTTCTGCGGAGAGTATTCGAGAAAAACAGATGCGCTGATTTTATCTGCCAAATATGGCCGACACAAAATTGCCTTTGCAAAGATTAAGGCGGGAATAATATTTTCTGCAGCTGCGTGGGTTGTATTAACGGCTGTTAACCTGATTATGACCACCGTTTATTTCGGATGGGAGGGATCAGAAGCCTACTGGCAGGACTGGCTGATAAAGATATCACCGTTTTGCTGGAACAGCGGCATGGCTTTGGCTGCTGCTTTAGCTACCAGCCTTCTGGGAACGATTTTCTTTGCTGCACTGGTGATGGCCATATCGGCTTTGTTCAGAGCACCTGCTCCGGCAATGCTGATTTCATTTGCTCTGCTGCTTATTCCTTCAATTGATTTAGGAGAGAATGCTCCGGCAATTGTTTCTGCAGTTAACACCTGCATGCCGGCTACAATTATGCGAGGCGGGCCGATCTGGTACAGATATATGTCTGTCTATGCGTTTGGAAGAGCGGTTACAGGACAGTATATTGTACTGTCTGTAATTGCAGCGGTCACGGTACTTGCTGCGGGAGCAGCGGTCAGACGGTTTACCAGACATCAGGTGCAAAATTGAGATAAAAACAGTTCTCTTCATTTCAAAAAAACCGTAAATGTGATATACTCTTTCCATATCTATGCAAGGAGAGGAGCCCGGAATGTTTAATATACTGGTAGTTGACGATGATAAAAACACCAGACTGCTTATGAAGGCAGTGCTGGAAAGGGAGGGCTACAGCGTATTTCTCGCAGAAAACGGTGTCGATGCCATGGAGACAATGGACAGGGTTCATGTGGATCTGGCTGTACTTGATGTCATGATGCCGGAGATGGACGGCTATGAATTTACGCATACCCTTAGAGCAGCCGACAACAATCTGCCCATACTCATGGTATCAGCCAAACAGCTTCCTGCCGACCGGAAGCAGGGGTTTCTGGTGGGAACCGATGATTATATGACCAAGCCTGTGGATGAGGAGGAGATGCTGCTGCGCATAAAGGCCCTGCTGAGACGTGCCCGCATAGTAAACGAGAGGCGCATAGTCATCGGCGATGTGGTGCTGGATTACGATTCCTTTACGGTGACAAGAGGTGAAGAAAGGCAGGAACTGCCTCAGAAGGAATTCCAGCTTTTGTATAAGCTGCTTTCCTATCCAGGAAAGATATTTACCAGAATAGAGCTGATGGATGAAATCTGGGGCGTGGACAGCGAAACCGGCTGGGAAACGGTGACGGTCCATATAGGAAGACTCAGAAAACGCTTTGAGAATTATAGCGAATTTACCATTGAGAGTGTAAGAGGACTTGGCTATAAGGCGGTGAAAAACATATGAAAAGATTTGCAGACAGGAGAGAAATTGACTCCAGAATAAGCCTGACAGTGATTTTTTCCGCGGTGCTTTTTGCTGTTATAACAGTGACCATGCTTCTGGTGGCCTGCCTTATTATGGCTCTAGCCCAGGTGGGAATCGTTTCCTTTAAAAACGCCGGGACTACAGGAGGACTGTTTATTATTCTGATGACCATAGCTATAACCAGCATTCTGGTGGGCACCATAGTGACTATACTTATAAGCAAAATCCCTCTTGATCCTATAAACAAGGTAATACAAGGCATGAACAGGCTGGCCTCGGGACACTATGACACCAGAATCGACATGGGTGGATTGGAGCTTACCAGAGGGGTCAGCGACAGCTTCAACAAACTTGCCGAAGAGCTTGAAAATACAGAAATGCTCAGATCTGACTTCATCAATAACTTTTCCCACGAGTTCAAGACTCCTATCGTGTCCATTCTGGGATTTGCCCGGCTGCTAAAAAAAGGCGGCATGGCAGAGACAGAGCAAAAGGAGTACCTTGATATAATTGAGGCTGAATCGGAGAGGCTTTCCAATATGGCTACCAATGTGCTTAATCTTACTAAGGTGGAGAATCAGACTATTCTTACGGACGTTACGGAGTTCAACCTGTCCGAACAGCTGCGTTCATGTGTTATTCTTCTTGAAAAGAAATGGGATGCCAAGGGACTGGAGCTTCGGGTGGATTTTGATGAGTACATGATAAGGGGCAGCATGGAGCTTCTGAAGCAGGTATGGATAAACCTTCTGGACAATGCTATAAAGTTCTCACCGGTTGGAGGAAGCATTTCCATTACTATTGAGAAAAGAGAGCGGAAGGTTGAGGTTGCTGTATCCAATACCGGCACTGCAATACCGGAGGAAAACATGGGTAGAATTTTTGACAAATTCTATCAGGGAGATGTTTCTCACTCATCTGAAGGAAGCGGGGTAGGACTTGCTATCGTAAAACGAATAGTGCAGCTTCATGGAGGTACTGTCGGGGTGTTGTCGGAGAAGGGAGTCAATACTTTCAGAGTAGAATTGCCCGAATTCTTGAAATAAATGCAGAATGTTCATAATGCCGTCACAAAAATGGCAAGTGGCGGCTTTTTTGTTATGGGGCTATAAGCCCCGTCGAGAACGCAAAGCGTTCGAGACAATAAACCACCCGTTTTACGGGTGCGCGACAGAGGTTATACCAAAAAAGGCATCCTTTTGTTACAATAGAGTTGTTCAAGCCTTATTGTAACTAAGA